>NZ_JBQAIK010000019.1:0-112070 GCF_051905915.1 Actinotignum sp. UMB0459
GTGAGCGAAACAGAGATGCAGGAGGCTCCCGTACGCATCCATGCCAATGCGCCGGGCAAGCTTTATATCGCGGGGGAGTACGCCGTGGTGGAGGCCGGCCGGCCAGCGATTCTTATCGCGGTGAACCGTTTTATCGACGTCGTTCTTACCCCGGCGGAAGGCTCCGGGCTGGTACGTTCGCACGGCAACGGTTTCGCACCTCTCTACTGGCGCCACGAAAACGCGCTCCCTGTTTTTGATGATATTGGCTCCGATTACGCTGCCAATGCGATCCGCACTGTTGAGGCGCTGCGCAGTGAACGCGGCCTCGAGGCCCGCCACTACAACCTTGATATCACCTCCGGTTTGGTCGAAGAGGACGGCCGCAAATACGGCCTGGGTTCCTCGGCCGCGGTAACGGTAGCAATCGTGGATGTGCTCAACCGTTTTTACCATCTCAAACTCACCCTGGAGGAACGCTATAAGATCGCGCTGCTTTCCGTTTTGGAGCGGGCCCCGCGGGCCTCGGGTGGGGATATTGCCGCCTCCACCTACCGCGGTTGGGTCTACTACCGTTCCCCGGACCGCGCGGGCCTGAGCGAATACGCGCGCAGCCACAGCGTGACCGAAACGTTGAACGCCCCGGCGTGGGATTGCTGGGCGGTGGAATCGCTGCCCGCTCCCGTCCACGAAGAACTCCTGGTGGGGTGGACCGGCTTGCCTGCCTCCACCGAGCATCTGGTTTCCGGGGTACAGGCTCGTTCTCGCGGCGCCTACTTCCCCGGTTTCCTAGACGAATACGAGGATGTAGTGGAGCGCCTGGCCACCCAGTTGCGCACTGGTGGCCGCATCGGTGCCGAGGTTACCGCCGCGCGCCGGCTTCTGCGCCAGCTGGGCGCCAGCTCGGGTATCACTATCGAAACCGAGAGCCTGACTCATTTGTGCGACGTCGCCGCCGGGCTGGGGGGAGCTGCCAAATCATCCGGAGCTGGCGGGGGTGATTGCGGGATCGCCCTGGTAGGAAGCGATGTGGATAAAGACGCGGTATATCGGGGCTGGCGCGCAGGTGGCGTCGAACCGCTCGACCTTACGGTGGTGGAAGGATGAGCCCGGCGAATGCTGCCGGCGCGGCTGGGGCTAGAGATTCGCGCGGTGCGGGCGATGGGGTTGGTGCGCGGCAGGATACTTCCCGGGCGGCGCGCAAAGACGAGCACGTAGCCCTGGCGCGTGCGCAGGAAATCCGTCGCAATGATTTCGACTGTGTGAACCCTGTTCACCACGCTTTGGCCGCTTGTGATGTGGCGGCGGTGGACCTGTCTACCCGGGTCGGGACGTTTAGCTGGCCGGTGCCCTTTTATATCAACGGGATGACCGGGGGCACGGAGGCAACCGGGAAGATTAACCGAGTGTTGGCCATCGCGGCGCGGGAGGTAGGCGTGCCGATGGCAAGTGGGTCCGCCTCGGTGGCCCTTGATGATCCGAGCACGGCTTCTTCTTTTACCGTGATTCGGGAAGAAAATCCGCGCGGTTTCGTCATGGGAAATATTGGGGTGGGGCGCAGCGGCGCGGATGCCCGGCGCGTGGTTGAACTTCTGGAAGCGGACGCACTCCAGCTCCATCTCAATGCCGGGCAAGAAATTGTTATGCCCGAAGGGGAACGCGAATTTTCCGGCTGGCGTGCCTCGGTGGAAGAAATCGTGGCGCAGGCCGGAGTGCCGGTGATCGTCAAAGAAGTGGGATTCGGGATCTCGCGGGAAACGCAACGTGTTCTCGCGGATCTAGGTGTGCAGGTGGTCGACGTCGGGGGAGTGGGCGGCACGGACTTCGCCCGTATTGAAAACTCCCGGCGGGAAGCGCGCGAGTACTCCTACCTGGATGGATTTGGCCAATCCGCCCCGCTCTGCCTCCTCGAAGCGGAGGCCGAAAGCGGGCTTGACCTGCTGGCCTCGGGCGGGGTGCGCACTCCTTTCGACGTCGTCCGTGCGCTTATTTTGGGTGCCCGGGCGGCTGGCGTGGCTCGCCAATTCCTCGAGCTGGCTATCCAGGGGGAGGCCGCTGCGGTGGCTGGGCTGCGTTCCTGGCGCGATCAGGTGCGCGCGCTGCTGGCGCTGCTCGGGGTGCGGACGGTCAGTGCGGCGCGGCAGTGCCAGGTGTTCATTACCGGGGAGCTGGCCGAACGGGCCCGGCTGCGCGGCGTCGATCTTGAGTCGTACGCGCGGCGTGGTGCGGCGCACACGAGTTTGTGTCATGCAACAGATATATAGCATTGCTAATACTCTCGCACCACGTTAGTATTGAGAAATGAGAGTGCGCGATCCTGATCTGTACGCTTTCTTCCGAGGAGGTCCCTACCCGAGGCGTTATCCGGCCGGTTTGCAAAAACAACTTACCCGGCGATTGCAGATGTTGAACGCTGCGAGAAGTGTGCACGATCTTCGCCAGCCGCCGGGAAACCGACTTGAGGCACTTTCGGGTAATCTTCGCGGGTATTGGAGTATCCGCGTGAATAATCAATGGCGGGTTGTGTTCCGCTGGGATAATGAAACACAGGAGGCTTATGATGTCTATTTCTGCGACTACCACTAACCAGTATCTTTCGACCCCGGGCGAGATTCTGAAAGAAGAATTTCTTGAACCTCTGGGAATCACTCCTTACCGCCTCGCCAAGACTATTGGGGCATCTCAAACGGCCATTGGGGAGATTATTTCCGGTAAGCGTTCTATCAGTGTTCCTATGGCGTTTAGGTTATCGAAGGCTCTCGGGACAACCCCGCAATTTTGGGTGAATTTGCAGCGCGATTTTGACGTTCTCTCTTTTGATGCATCTGAAGTCGAGAGTATTAATCCGCTTGTTGCCTAATTTACTGTTAGGCGCGAGTTGAATCTGCACGCCTAGTGTAACCAAAACTGCAGGCCCTGGTTGGCTAGTGGGTGGATTCGTGAGCGTATTTGCCGTCATTGCAAAGTTTCGACTCTTGGGGGCGCGCTCACGCAGTGCTGTTGCCGGGCGCACGCGATAGCGATGCCGCACCCAACGATCCGTCTTCCTAAGATGTATAAGATGTAAAAAGTAGTAAAGGCCGAGATCTGCGGATACGCATTGCGCGTAATCCATTCAGATCAAAAGGTAATGTGATGACCGTCAAATCCTCTTCTCTTTGACGCGACGTAGCGGATGGTATTACTCGCTCTTTTCGTGTGGTAGTTCTCGGGAACTGTACTGCGCTCGTACGACATGCGAAGTACAGCTGTGAAAAACATACCGTCTCCCGCCGAGGCTCATGTGACTGCTGAGGTACGTGAGGTTGCCGCATCTCAGCGTTGCGTCCCTGTAAAACGACGCCGCACCGACACCGTATCTGACCTGCCCTAATAACCCCACTCCCACACCGGCTTATGATATGTCCCACAGAGGTGGTTCTTTCCTCAACTGGATTTCTGGGCGGCGAGCGCCTAACGTAATTCCCATGGCGAACAGGACCACTCAGATGCACACCGCGATGCGCGGTGCCTGCGTGCGTACCTGCATGTGCCCCATGTGTTGCATGTGTTGCTGTCGCTAGTTCGCCAGCGGAACCCGAAAATTAGCTGCCCTCATACCTAACGGCCGGGCATTTTCGGATAGCCAGCGCGGACAAGCGGCACCCCGGCGCTCGATTCCCGGGGATTAGCACAATTGTGGATAATGCGATGTCCGCGGTGGCACGGCCTTGCGTCTCGTTCCCAAAATCCCGCATTATCCACGGTCAACCCAACACCAAGTAAGGAAGAACCGTGGCATCTGCACAAACCTCACGTATTCGTCGTCGCGTCCTGGGCGGGCTTTCCGCCCTGGCGGCGCTCACCATGGCCCTTACCGGGTGCTCTAGCCCGGATATATCCGGCTCGGGTGACTCCGCCGCCGGTACTGCCTCCGGTTCCGGGGCCGGCGCAGAAAGCGCCACCGTGGGGGCCCGCACCCCCGAACAGATCAAAGAAGCCGGAACCATCAAGATCGGCACCTTTGCTGATAAGGCACCTTTTGGCTCTCTCGTTGGGAAAAACACCTACGAAGGCTACGACATCGTTTACGGGGAACGCATCGGTAAAGACCTGGGTGTCAAGGTTGAATGGGTCCCGGTGGATGCCTCCTCGCGGGTGGAATTCCTCAAATCCGGGAAGGTTGATATTATCCTCGCGAACTTCACGGTGACTCCGGAACGTGCCGCGCAGGTGGACTTCGCCAACCCGTACATGAAGGTATCTTTCGGTGCTGTTTCCAGCGCGAAGAACCCGGTGCGTTCGGAAACGGAACTCGCGAATAAAAATATTATTATCGTCAAGGGCACCAGTCAGGACGCGTGGATTACCGCCAACCATCCGGAGTGGAAGGTGACGAAGTACGAGCAGTACACCGAAGCCACGAATGCCCTCACCGATGGGCGCGGGGACGTGTGGATCACAGACAACACCGAGGCCCTTGCTTTCACCGAACAAAACAAGGATTTCGTGACAGGTATTTCCTCTTTCGGAGAAGAATCCACCATCGCGGCGGCTGTCCAGCAGGGGAATACCCAGCTGCGCGACTGGATCAATAACAACCTTGTGGAGCTGGGCAAAGAGAATTTCTTCCACAAGAACTTCGAGCAGACCCTCGCCCCGGTCTACGGCACCGCGATCTCGCCCGATGAACTCGTGATCGAAGGCGGGGCTCGCTAAGAGTTCCCTCCTCCCGCAGGCGCGGGCCGTCCTAATGGCCTCAACCGGCCGCCCGCCGTGAACCGAGCGGGCGGCCCGCGCCGCGGAGAGAACTTCTAGCACAGCCAAACCCCAGCGAGGATATTTCATGGATCTATCAGTACTGAGCGAAGCGTGGCCCCTGTATATGCAGGCCATGCTTGTCACGCTCCGCATCGGCGCCATCGGCGTGGCCGCCTCCCTCCTCCTCGGATGGGTGTGCGCCGCGCTCGTGCATTTCCGGGTTCCTATTGCACGCCAGCTCGTGGCTGTCTACATCGAGCTATCGCGCAATACCCCGCTCCTTGTCCAGCTTTTCTTTCTCTATTTCGGCCTCCCGAAAATTGGACTTACCCTCACCGGGGAAACCTGTGCGATTATCGGGCTGACCTTCCTGGGTGGCTCCTATATGGCGGAAGCTTTCCGTTCCGGCCTGGACTCGGTGCCGCGTATCCAGCGTGAATCTGCCCTTGCCCTCGGGCTTACCCGCCGCCAGGTTCTCACCCGGATACTGCTCCCGCAGGCGGTTGCGGTAGCGATGCCGGCGCTCACCGCGAATATTATTTTCCTCGTCAAAGAGACGTCGGTGGTGTACGTCGTCGCCGTTCCGGACCTCATGTACCTGGCCCGCGAACACATGGGCCTGCAATCCACCACGCAGGAATCCCTCCTGCTCCTGACGGTGTGCTACACAATTATTTTGCTTCCCGTGGCCCTCGGGGCACGCTGGCTGGAAGGGAGGATGCGCCGCTATGCTGCCGTTCGCTAACGCCACCTTCGCTTCCGTATCCGCGTATGTAACGACGCCGCCCGACGCCCTCACGCCCACCACCTCCACCACCGGCGGGGAAGGCTGGCGCCCGCTCCTCGACCCGGAAAATATCTCCCTCCTCTTCCAAGGGCTGTGGGTTTCAGTGCGCATCGCCCTCATCGCAATGGCGCTCTCCCTCGTTTTCGGCACCCTCCTGGGCCTGGTCATGGACGTGCGCTCGCGCCTGGTCCGTTTCCTCACCCGCGCTTACGTGGAGGTGCTACGCATCATCCCGCAAGTGGTTCTCCTCTTCATCGTCTACTTCGATTCCACCCGCACCTTCCACCTCGATATGTCCGGCGAGCTCGCCGCGATTATCGTTTTCACCCTGTGGGGGACGGCGGAGATGGGGGACCTGGTGCGCGGCGCCATTGCCGCCGTACCCGCCCACCAATACGAATCCGCCCGTGCGCTCGGGCTCTCCACCCGCCAGCTGCAACGCCACGTGATTCTCCCGCAGGCGATCCGCCAGCTCATCCCCCTCACGGTCAATCTCACAACCCGCATGATTAAAACGACGGCGCTCGTCTCCCTCATCGGCGTCATCGAAATCCTCAAAGTTGCCCAGTCGATTATCGACCGGGAACGCTTCGACTACCCGGATGCCGCACTGTGGATTTACGGCGCGGTCTTCCTCATCTACTTCGTGGTTTGCTACACGATTTCCGCTTATTCGCGCCACTTGGAAAGGAAACTGGCACTATGACAAGCCCGGCATATTCACAGCCCCTTGACCCTGCCCTCGCACCCAGCCCGCTCGCTTTGCGTGGCGCGGCCTGGCATGTACAAACGCTGCGTTTGGTCGACGTCGACAAAACCTACCCAAATGGCGTGCATGCCCTCCAAGGTATTTCGCTGGAAGTGGCGCCCTCCGAAGTTGTTGTCGTCGTCGGCCCATCTGGATGCGGCAAATCCACGCTGCTGCGCACCATCAACGGACTGGAGGATATCCAATCCGGCAGCATCTCCTACGGTGAACAGAACCTCGCGGAACCGGGCACGGACTGGACCGCGGCGCGGGCCCGCATCGGTATGGTTTTCCAGAACTACGAGCTCTTCCCGCACCTGTCGGTCCTCGAGAATCTGCTCCTCGCCCCGCGCGTGGTACGCAAGGCACCCACCGGCCCCACCCGCGCACGCGCCCTCGCGTTGCTCGACCGCGTCGGCTTGGCGAGCCGCGCCGATGCGCGCCCCAGCCAGCTTTCCGGCGGGCAGAAGCAGCGGGTGGCGATTGTGCGTGCCCTCATGATGGAGCCGGAGGTGCTGCTCCTGGACGAAATCACCGCCTCGCTGGATCCGGAGATGGTGCGCGAAGTGTTGGATGTGGTGCTGGAGCTAGCCGGCGGTGGGATGACGATGCTGCTCGTCACCCACGAAATGAGTTTTGCGCGGGCCATTGCCGACCGCGTGGTCTTTATGGATGCCGGGAAGATCGTGGAAATCGATAGCCCCGAGCGCTTCTTCACCAGTCCTGCCTCGGCGCGCGCCCGCGCCTTCCTCAAGACATTCGTTTTTGAGCCGGTAGACTGAGCGGCGTGACTGACTCGAGAATCACCCCGGACTCGCAGACCCCCATCCCCACCAAATGGGTGGGCCCCATTCACATCTCCGGCCCCGTGCTGAGCGGCGCCGTGGAAGTCCCGCTCGCCACGTATGAAACGCCGCTGTGGCCTTCGTGCAACCGCGGCGCGGATGTCTCGCGCATGGTGGAGGGGGGTATCCGCGTCTGCGTGGCCGATGAGCGCATGTCCCGCTCGGTGCTTTTTATTGCCGACGACGCCGCGGCGGCTCTCCGCGCGGTCACCGCCATCGCGGCGCGGCGCTCCGAGTGGGAGCGGGTGGTGGCCGGGCAGTCGCGCTTCGCGCGCCTGCTGGATATCCACCCCGAAGTGGTGGGGAATTTGCTTTTTGTGCGTTTCGAATTCTCCACCGGGGATGCCTCGGGCCACAATATGGCCACCCAGGCCGCCGAGGCGCTGATGAGCGCGATAGCAGCGGTATGCCCGGAGCTGGAGTACGGATCCATTTCCGGGAATTACTGCATCGATAAAAAGCCCTCCGCCGTCAACGGGATTCTGGGGCGCGGGCGGCGCACCATCGCTGATATTTTCATTCCGGACGAGGTGATCGCCCGGCGCCTGCGCAGTGATGCGCACCGGATCGCCGAACTGAATTACCGCAAAAATTGGGTGGGCTCCACGCTCGCCGGGGCGGTGCGCTCGGCCAATGCCCACTACGCCAATATGCTGCTGGCTGTCTACCTGGCCACCGGGCAGGATGCCGCCAATATTGTGGAGGGCTCCCAGGGCTTCACCCACGTGGAAGAACGCGAAGGCGGGCTTTACGTGTCCTGCACCCTCCCGAATCTCATTGTGGGAACCGTGGGGAACGGTAAGGACCTCCCCGGCATTGAAGCGGTCATGGAGCGCATGGACCTGGCGGACCGGAGCCGGCCGGCCGGGGAAAACTCCCGGCGCCTGGCGGCCATGATCGCGGCTACCGTGCTGTGCGGGGAGCTGTCCTTGTTGGCCGCGCAAACGAATCCGGGTGAGCTTATGCACGCGCACCGTAAATTTGAACGCGGCGGAGCGCCCGCACCGGTGAACAGTGCTTCGGTGAACAGTGTTCCCGCGGGTGAATCCGGTGCCCGCGCAGCGGAGCAGCACTCACGCGCTAAGGAGGACTAAGTGAATATCGGCATTGACGCACTCGCTTGCGCTACTTCGCATTACTGCCTGCCGCTCGCGGATATGGCGGAGGCCCTGGATGTGCCCGTGGGTAAGTACCACGTGGGGCTCGGCCAAGAACATATGAGCATCCCGGCCCTCGATGAGGACGCCGTCACCCTGGGGGCCCAGGCCGGGGCACGCCTCCTGGCCGCCACCGGTACCGCGGGAATCCGCACCGTCATTTTCGCTACCGAATCCGGGGTGGATCAATCGAAATCCGCCGGGGTTTTCCTCCATGCTCTCCTTGAGCTGCCGCGCCATGTGCGCACCGTGGAAATGAAAGAAGCCTGTTACGGGGGCACCGCGGCGCTGCAAAGCGCCCTGGGTATCGTGGCGCGCCACCCGAAGGAAAAGGTGCTGGTCATCGCCGCGGATATCGCCCGCTACGCGGCGGGCGGATCCGGGGAGCCCACCCAGGGAGCCGGTGCCGTGGCTTTCCTCGTCAGCGCGGAGCCGCGCCTGCTGCGCATCCCCGCGGTAAGCGGCGTATACACCGCGGATATTAATGATTTTTGGCGCCCGAATGATTCCAGCACCCCGCTGGTGGACGGCCACCTTTCCATGGACGCCTATATGGATGCCCTTACCGGGGCCTACGATGACTACCTGGAACAGGGCGGCATTCCCGCAGCTCAACTGGCTCGTTTTGTGCATCACCAGCCCTTCGGGAAAATGGCTCGCAAGGCTCACGCTCGCCTCATGGCTCACACGGGTGACTCGCGCGGGGATGAGGTAATCGAAAGCGGCCTTGCTTACGGGCGCCAGATCGGCAACTCCTATACGGCCGCCCTCTACATTGGCATTCTTTCTCTGCTCGGCACCGACCCGGCCGACCTCACCGATACTGCTATCGGGCTGTTCTCCTACGGCTCGGGAGCGGTGGCGGAATTCTTCACCGGTATTCCGGTGGCCGGCTACCGCGAGCGGCTGCGGGAAACCGGGGCCGATGCCGAGGGCGTGGCCGCGCTGCTCGCCGCGCGCGAAACCATCGATTTCCCCACCTACCGCGTCCTGCACGGCTCCCTGCGCACCGACGCCGCCGATTTTTCGACGCCGCCGCAGACCACCGCCCCCTTCCGCTTCGCCGGGGTCAGCTCCGGGGTGCGCCAGTACGAGGTGCGGAGCGGTAGCCGAGCCTGAGCCCCGCGCCGGGTGAACAGCGCTGCGCGGCGGGGGCGTGGCGGCGGGGCGGCGTCGTCGTACCAAGATGGCGACACCCGCGCGTGCGGCGCCCTGCAAAATAATCGCCCCGTGCATAGAAATTCGGCCATACTGGAGGGGTACCACCCGCGCCGGACCGGGCGAAAATCGGCAGTCTCCGAAATCTGATACAGTTTTTCTGCGCGTGTCAAGTGACGAAAGACTTAGGAGACAGTACGATGGGGAACATGACTCAACGACCCGCAGATGTGGAACCGAACTGGAGCGTCTCCGGCGGCGACCACCATCCTGATACCGAATACACGATTTACACTGTTGTTCATCGCCCGGCCGGCAGCCCGGCCCCCGCGGATCTTTCCGGTGCCACGGCGCGCATCGATGACGTTATTGCCGCGCACCCGGAGGTCACCCTGCGTGGCTTCTACGATCTATCCAATTTGCATGAGCATGCCGATCTCATGGTGTGGGTGCACGGAAAAGAGCTTGCCCCGCTCCAAGATTTCATGCGTGACCTGCGTACCACCCCGCTTTTCGAGAATCTTGACGTGACCTGGCAGGTTCCCGGGGTGCACGTGGCCGCGGAATTTAACCGCATGCACGCCCCGGCTTTCCTGGTCGGTGATAAGCCGCTGACCTGGCTGTGCACCTACCCCTTCGTGCGCCACGCGGATTGGTACCTCATGGACGGCAAGGAACGCGCCGTGCACCTGCGTGAACACGGGATGGCCGCCTCGAAATTTGAGGGGATCCTCGCCAATACCGTCGCGTGCTTCGGGATGTCGAATTACGAGTGGATGCTCGCTTTTGAAGCCGAAGATCCCACCCAGATCGTGGACCTCATGCGCGCCATGCGTTACACCCAGGCGCGCCGGTGGATGAAGCACGAAACTCCCTTCTTCTTCGGGCGCCGTTGCGAAACGAGCGAACTAGCCAAGATTCTGCGGTACGAAGCCTAAACAGCGCTGACACAGGAGACTCATGGACTACCAAGCCAGCCAACAGACCAGCGCCGCCCTGGTGGCCGAACGGAAAGCTCCGCGTGCCACGCGCATCACCCGCGCCCCGGGCGAGCATATTCTGGCGGGAAGCCCCGCCGTGCAGCACGCCGCCGCGCGCGGGGAACACTGGGTGAGTGAACCGACCGCCTATGACGCCATCGTGCTCGCCTCCTTCGGCGGGCCCAACGGCCAGGAAGATGTGCTGCCCTTCCTACGCAATGTCACGGCCGGGCGCGGCATCCCCGATGACCGCCTCGAAGAAGTGGCGGTGCACTACCGCCTCAACGGGGGCAGCTCGCCCATCAACGGGCAAAACGCGGCGCTGCGCTCCCGCCTGGAAAGCGAGCTGGCCCGGCGCGGCCACGCTATCCCCGTCTACTGGGGCAACCGCAATTGGGAACCCTATATTTGGGAAGTGGTGCGCGATGCCTACGAGGACGGCCACCGCACGCTCCTGGCCGTTCCCACCTCGGCGTATTCGGGATATTCTTCCTGCCGGCAGTACCGGGAGGATTTCGCGGACGCGCTCGAATACGCGCAGATCCCCGAGGATATGCGGGTGGATAAACTCCGGGAATTCTTCGATCACCCCGGTTTCGTGACCCCCTTTATCGAGGGGCTCGCGGCTGCCTATACCCAGATGCGCGAGCGTGGTTTCGCGGCGGACGAGGTCGAAGTCCTCTTCACCACGCATTCCATCCCCAACCGGGCCAATGAGCTATCCGGCCCGCCCGAACTGGGTGGCGGACTCTACCTGCGCCAGCACGAAGCGGTGCGCGATGCTATCCGTAGCGCGGTAGAGGAGCGGGTGGGGGCCCGCCTGAGCTGGCAGATGGTCTTCCAGTCCCGCTCCGGCCCGCCTCATATTCCGTGGCTGGAACCCGATATTAATGACGTGATCGAAACTTTGCCGGGGCGCGGGCGGCGGGCTGTCGTCGTCGTTCCTATCGGTTTTGTATCCGATCACATGGAAGTGCTGTGGGATCTGGACAACGAAGCCCGGGCCACCGCGCAGCAGTGCGGCCTGGCTTTCGCGCGGGTCTCCACCCCGGAAACGCATCCGGCTTTCGTGGCCGGCCTGGCCGATCTGGTGGAGGAGCGCCTGGAGGGGCGTCCGCGCGCGCAGCGGGCCCACCTCACCGAGATGGGCCCGTGGTTCGATCTGTGCCCGGCGCACTCGTGCCGGAATCCGCACCTGCCCGAATTGCGCGCCATTGGCGGCTTCATCGGGGAGGGCGTAGAGGCGTAGTTATTCGCCGGCTGCGGCCAGCCGCTTCGTTTCGCCTTCTACCTGGCGTGCGGCCTGCTGGGCGACCTCGGTGTCCACGCTTTCCGGGAAGAGCACCGCGCGGTAATAGCGCAGCTCGTCGATGGAATCGTAAATATCACCGAGGGCCCGGTGGTGCCCGAACTTCTCCGGGGACACAAAATACGCCTTGGGGTACCAGCGCTTCGTCAGCTCCTTAATGGAGGAGACGTCAATAATGCGATAGTGGAGGTAATCGACCAGCTCAGGCATGTATGCGGTGAGGAAGGTCTTATCGGTGCCCACCGAATTACCCCCTAGCGGCGCCTTGCCTTCCGGCACCCGCTCCTTGAGGTAGGCGAGCACCTGCTCCTGCGCCTGCGCCACGCTTACCCCGTTCTCCCACTCCTCGATGAGGCCGGAGGACGTGTGCATATCGCGCACAAAATCGTTCATCTGCGCGGCCGCCGCGGCGGAGGGCTTAATAATAATATCGATGCCTGCGTCTACCGGGTGGAGGTTGCCGTCCGTCACGACAACGGAAATTTCCACCAGCTCATCACGCTGGGGATCCAAACCTGTCATTTCGCAATCGATCCAGACAATCGGATCGTTTAGATCGTGGTAACTCACCCCTCCATTCTAAGCACACGCACGCGGGCGGGTGGCTGCGGTCCGCGTGGGGAAAGGAAGGTACGACGACGCCGCGCAGTGGCTCGAAACAGCCGCCGCGCAGTGGCTCGAAACAAGAGCGCCCCCGAAAGGATTCGAACCTTCGACCGACGGATTAGAAGTCCGGTGCTCTATCCACTGAGCTACAGGGGCATAACATGCAGATTATGCACGAGTTGCACAAATGCGCAAAATCTGCAAAATCGGTAAGAACGTGCAAATATGCAAGAACGTACCAAATCTGCAAGTAGCGCTCTTAATGTACCCGAATCGGCGGCGGGGTTAAAACTACGCGCCCGCGTCAAAATAGTGAACAATAGAGGGGTGGCTCAATATCGTGATGTTCCTCGTCTTATCGCTCGCACTATCGACGCGCTCGATAAAGCGCGTTTCCCCCTTGCCTTGCCCGGCTCGCGCGATATCGAAGCGGAGCGCACCCAGCTCATCACTCAGCTGAAAAACCGGGTGCTCCCACGGATGGAACGCGAGGCCACCCCGGCGGTGGTGGTACTCGGTGGCTCCTCGGGGGCCGGGAAATCCACTCTCTTCAACTCGCTTTTCGGGGAAGAACTTTCCGCCGCCTCGGTGCTGCGCCCCACCACCCGCACCCCGGTTATCGCCGTGCACCCGGATGATGCTCCGCTGCTGGAAGGCCACGTGCTCACCACTCTGGCGGACGTGCGGGAAAGCGCGGGTGCGATTCCCGGACTCGTGCTCGTGGACGCTCCCGATCTGGACTCCGTGGATGCCGATAACCGCGCCCTGGCCCGCACGCTTCTCAATAGCGCGGACCTGTGGATCTTTGTGACCACCGCCTCCCGCTACGGGGATGCCACCGCCTGGTCGGTGCTCACCGATGCGCACGGGCGCGGAGTGACCACCGCGGTGGTGCTCAACCGGGTCCCCGCGAGCGCCGCCCCCACGGTGCGCGCGGACTTGGCGCGCCGCATGGAAAGCTCAGGGCTGGGGGACTCCCCGCTCCTCATTGTGGCCGATAACGGGCCCACCGCCGGGCTACTGCCCCCCGCCAGCGTGGCCGAGCTGCGCCAGTGGCTTGCATCCATGTCGGAAACCGGCTTCGGTAGGGCGCTCATCACCCGGGCGGATGCCGCTATGTTCCCGCATATGGGTGAGCGCCTAGAACATATCGCTGCGGCGGTGGAAATGCAGGCCGAAGCGGTGGAGCACCTGCGCACCGTGGTGGAGAAATCCGCTGCCGCGCCGCGCGGTGCCTTGCGTAAAGCCGCGCTCAGCGGGCGTTTCGGGGCCGGGGCTCCCACCACCGCCTGGCTTTCCGCCGCATCGAGCGGCGGGCCGCTGGCCGGCATTAACCCGGCCGCCGCCCCCGGCCTGGGGGCCCGCAGGCGTAGCGGGGCGCGTGACGCTGCCATGACCACTGTTTTTGAAGCGGTGCGCACCGCCGCGGATGTCACCCTCACCCAGCAGCTCAGCGATGCCAGCGAAGCTATCCTTACCGCCTGGGCCGGCGGGGTCATTGACACCCGCGAACTCGCAGCGAGCGCTCGCGCCGCCCTCGACCTGGATGCCATCCGTTTCCGCGCTTTCTCCGCGTGGATGAGCTACCTGAAAAGTGCCGCCCACGCCGCACCGCCTACCCGCTGGTTCGGCATCGCCGGGATGGCCGCGGTGCTCGGGGCTGCGGCCGGGGGAGTGAACGGGGCGCGCGCCCTAGCCGACGGGCTCTACCGGGGCGCGGCCGTGCGCGAGGCACGCGAAGAACTCGCGCGGCTCCTCGACGGGGCAATCACCGAGGTCACGGAGGTGTTCCGCAGCCAGCTTGGCGATGTGGAGCTCGGTTCGGGGCGCACGCTCCGGCTGCGCGCCGTCGAATTTAAAGACAGGTTCTAGTGGAGGAAGGAAAGAAGCTCATGGACACAGGCACCGTGACCGAGCGGTTGGAGCAGCTGCGCGGCGTCGTCGCAACAGGAAAAGATCTGTTCGATCCGTATGTGCTTCAGCGTGCCGAGCGGGAACTGGAGGAAATTTCCGGGCGCCTGGAGGCCGGGCTCGGCCTAACGGTGGCGGCGCTCGCGGGGGGTACCGGTTCGGGGAAATCCACGCTGTTCAATGCGCTTACCGAGCTCAATTTCGCGGACGCGGGGGACGTGCGGCCCACCACCATGGATATCACCGCGTGCGTGTGGTCCCCGGCGGCCCGCCCCGTGCTCGAAGCCCTCGGCGTGAAAAAGGACCGCACCATTTCCCATAATTCGCTGCTGAGCAGCTCGAAGCGCGAGCTTGATTCCCTGGTGTTCCTTGACCTGCCCGACCACGATTCGGTGAGCCTGGGTAATTCCGCGCTTGTCAATCGCATTTTGCCGCTCGTGGACGTGTTGGTGTGGGTGCTCGACCCGCAAAAATACGCCGATCACCTCATCCACGATTCGTATATCGCGGCGATGCGCGAACGTGCTGACCGCATGATCGTGGTGCTCAACCAGATCGATACCCTCCCCGCGGGTGGCACGGAGGCCATTACCGCGGATATCCGCAAGCTGCTGCGCGCGGACGGCATCGCTGATTCTGTTCCGATTTTCCCGGTGTCCGCGCTGCACCGGCGCGGGCTGGAGCCGCTGCGCGACGCCCTGGAAAAGGCGGCCGGGCTGACGAATGCCGCGTTGGAAACCACCGGTGCGTATCTTGATGAGATCGGGGCGCGCCTGGGGGAGGGGCTGGAGGAGCCGCCGGTGCGTCTGGAGGCGGAGAAGGCCGAGGAGATCGCGCGCGGGCTCTCGGTGGCTTCCGGGGTGCCCGCCGTGGCCGAGGCTATTGCCGGGGTGGGGTGGCATTCGCGGGCCGTGGCGCCGCCCGAACAACCCGCCGCCGCGGTGGTTGATGCGCACCGCGAAGCCTGGCTCGCGCACGCGAGTAGCGGTTTGCCGCGGCTGTGGGCGCGCCGCCTGGACGAACAGGTGAGTGACGCAGCTTCCTTGCGCCGCGCCATTGGTGGGGCGTTGCGCGCCGTGCCGGTGCGGCCCGCCGGGCGCGGGGCGCTGCTGGGTGGCGTGCTGGCCGGGGTGGCGCTTGCGGCGGCATGCGTTGCTGCCGGTATCGCGGCGGCGGTGCCGTGGTGGGCTGCGGGTATCGGAGCGGTGCTCGCGGTGCTGTGCGGTTTCGCCCTGGGATGGTGGGCACGACGCCGCAGCGCGGCCACCCGGGCACGCCGCTACCAACGCGCGGTGAACGAGCAGCTTATCGCAGTGGTAGAGAAGCACTGCGCTGCCCCGGCGCGGGAGGTACTGGAGCAGTACGCACGGGTGCGCCAGGTGGTGCGCGGGGAGTAGCGACTGCGGCGGGTTTAGCTAAGCCCGTGATGTGTCGAGTGTTGTGGACTCCCCGGAAAAGAACTATCTATATGGGCAAAACAATCGATAATCCGCCGATAATTCGCGGCGTCGGGTTCTATATGAGCGCTGGGGTAAAATAAATAGCGCAGAAGGTGGGAACAAGGTCTCCCATCATGTCTGAGAGAGGGTCTAGCGGACGCAAGCGCTGCTAGGCTCTCTTCTCATCTCGATGTCGGTCTACGAGCTATTACTGCGCTGACTGTCTGTACCTGGGATTGCTCCTGGATTCAGGGATTCGGTTGAAAGTCGATAGCGTTACGCAAGACGAGTAGCTCCACTATCCACATCTTGCCGAAACGCCGTGGTTATCCACAGCCAGGTGAAGGGGTCTCCCCGCCCGTGTATCAGCGGGTCATGATGGTGTCCACCGCCCGCCCGTGGCGGTGGGAAAGGACAGCATCATGGTTAATGACACCATCGTCGCGGTGCGCGGATATGCCGGCGGCAACCCGAAAGTTTATGAGAATGCCACCAGTGGGGATGTCACTACTGTCAATCTCGGGGTGACACCGCGCTATTTCTCGCGTGAAACTAACCGCTTTGAGGACGGCAATACTATTTGGTACACGGTGCGGGCGCGCGGCACCCTCGGGCGCAATATCCAAACATCGGTGACTACCGGCACCCCGCTACTGGTGCGCGGGCGGCTTGACATGCGCGAATGGACAGGTAAGGACGGTTCCACCATGCGTGGGCTCACCATCTTTGCCGATGCCGTGGGAGTAGAGCTCACCACCGGGCGGGCTAGTTTCGTTAAGGTTCGCCCGGATCCGGGTGCGGAAACAAATGGCGGATCGGCTGGCGCGGTGAATTCCGCGGATACAGCGGCGGGAGAAAGCACCCCGGGGGACAGCCGCTGGCTCACCGAAAATGGTGATCCCTCCGAATCGATGCCAGGGGATGAAGCCCCGGAGGAAGCCATCGGCGTGAACGTTTTTGAAGCGCTGGCCGCGCAGCGCTCTTCGGCCTGAGAAATTCCAATTCCACCCCGGTTCCAGTCACATCGGGGGGACTTTTCGCGGGCGGCTCGGTACACTGGTCTGGGCCGCTCGCGCAACACCTAGCGCGGTGCGCGGCACTGAATCGCGAATCAGGACGGGATAAGTGGCTGAATACATTTACCAGATGATCCACGCTTCCAAGCGTGTGGGGGATAAGACCATCCTTGACGACGTCACCATGGCGTTTTTCCCCGGAGCCAAGATCGGCATGGTCGGTCCGAACGGTGCCGGTAAATCAACAATCTTGAAAATCATGGCAGGGCTGGATGAGCCCTCCAACGGGGAAGCGCGCCTCTCCCCGGGCTACACGGTGGGTATCCTCCTCCAGGAACCTCCCCTCGAAGAAGATAAGACTGTCCTGGAGAACGTCCAGCTAGGCCGCAAGGACATTCTTGACAAGATCTCCCGTTTTAACGCCATCGGTGAAGAAATGGCGAATCCGGATGCTGACTTCGATGCCCTCATGGAAGAAATGGGCAAGCTGCAAACGGAAATCGATGCCGCTAACGCCTGGGATCTGGACTCTCAGCTGGAGCAGGCCATGGCCGCGCTGCGCTGCCCGCCCGGGGATACACCGGTATCCGTACTTTCCGGTGGGGAACGTCGCCGTGTGGCCCTGTGCCGGCTGCTGCTGGAAGCCCCAGACCTGCTTCTCCTTGACGAACCGACGAACCACCTAGATGCCGAATCCGTGCTGTGGCTCGAAAAGCACCTGAAGTCCTACGCGGGCGCGGTTATTGCCATCACGCACGACCGTTACTTCCTGGACAATATGGCGCAGTGGATCGCGGAAGTGGACCGCGGCCGCCTTTACCCCTATGAAGGTAACTACTCCACCTACCTGGAAACGAAGAAAGATCGTTTGGAAATCCAGGGCAAGAAGGATGCCAAGCTCGCCAAGCGCCTCAAGGATGAACTCGAGTGGGTGCGTTCTTCGGCTAAGGGCCGCCAGGCCAAGTCGAAGGCACGTCTGGAACGCTATGAGGAAATGGCGGCGGAAGCCGAACGGACCCGCAAGCTTGACTTCGAAGAAATCCAGATTCCGCCGGGGCCGCGGCTGGGCAATGTGGTTATCGAAGCGAAGAACCTCAAGAAGGGCTTCGGGGACCGCGTGCTCATCGACGGACTTTCTTTCTCGCTGCCGCGTAACGGCATCGTCGGTATTATCGGTCCGAACGGCGTGGGTAAAACCACCCTCTTCAAGACCATCGTTGGTCTGGAGCCCCTCGACGGTGGAGAGCTGAAGATCGGGGAAACGGTGAAGATCTCCTACGTGGATCAGAACCGTGCCGGTATCGACCCGGAAAAGAGCCTGTGGGAAGTTGTTTCTGACGGGCTGGATTACATCCAGGTCGGCCAAGTGGAAATGCCATCGCGTGCCTACGTTTCCGCTTTTGGTTTCAAGGGGCCGGATCAGCAGAAGAAAGCCGGGGTGCTTTCCGGCGGGGAACGCAACCGCCTCAACCTGGCTCTCACCCTCAAGCAGGGCGGCAACCTGCTTCTCCTTGACGAACCGACGAACGACTTGGATGTGGAAACGCTGTCTTCTCTGGAAAATGCGCTTTTGCAATTCCCGGGTTGTGCCGTGGTTATCACCCACGACCGCTGGTTCCTCGACCGCGTAGCCACTCACATCCTCGCCTACGAAGGCACCGATGAGGATCCCTCGAAGTGGTACTGGTTCGAAGGTAACTTCGAAGGCTATGAGAAGAACAAGGTGGAACGCCTGGGCGAAGCCGCACTCAATCCTGGTGCCGGTGCTCATCGTAAGCTGACGCGCTAAAGGCTAGCTGCTATTCCGCCCGCTCGCAGATAGCGTGCGACGCAGGCGAGTTCCGAGCCACGCTAGTGCGTCGGAGCCTGCCGGATGCAGGCGGGAGCGCGGATTAGTGCCGCCAGTTAGCAGCGATAAGTATACGGATATGAGGTAGCTGTTCGGTTATTGTGATAGCCGAACAGCTACCTCATTCGCTGTTATAGGGCGGGTACCGATTTAAGTGCGGGTGGTTATGCTTCGAGGGCTTGGAGTGCGATGGTGGGGTTATTGCGTACCGCGGCTCGCAGCTGGTTCTCCTCCCATTCCCGGATACCATGCTGGAGTGCTTTGCGTGCTTGCGGCGTGCACGCTGCTCCGAATTCGTCAATAACGAAAAGGATGATTTCTTCCAGGCAGGGCCGGAATCTGCGCCCGCCTACGGGGAAATGAACATCAGCAATACGCGGAGTGCGGGCTTCATTCTTGATGCGCCGGCGTGAGCGGCGAGAATGATTACCACCCAGGAGTAAAGCGTGCGTCCATTCGTCGCGGTGGGAATGTACCTGGACATGTGCGCAGGGGATATTTGAGCGTGGTGAGCGAATATAATCCCAGCGCACCAAAGGCTCACTGTTTTTTGCTCCTCGGATGACCGAGAATGTTGATTCATTGACCGTGAGAGAGCCGGTTTCCGGATTAAGGAAAACTTCGTAATCGAAACGGACAATGAGCAGAGGAGCGACGCGAATATCGCCAAGCAATCTTATTGTGGGAAGATCTTCCTTTGGAGCCGTTTGTCTCCGCAGCGAAAATCCGGGGTCCATCAGCTCCCCAACAAGCTGTAAGTGTGCCGCAAACTTATCGGTATAATCATTCAAACGTTCGTTCACCACGGTACAACTCCTCGAAGCGATCCAGGCCTATCATCTCGAAATAAGCGTCAGACTCTTGTGGCCCGAGCTGGTAGTTATCAGCGCGTAGGTCGAATTCTTCGCGGGTCATTCTGACCTCCTGCAAGATCTCTTCCTTGCGCTTGAGAACATCTTCAAGCGAGTTAAACGTAAGCTCCGGAATGCACAACCTATCCTCGGCGATATCCATATGTCTCACTCCTCTGATCGCCTAGTGGCGAAGTAGTTACTTCTCCTTTTCCGCCATTCTTGCATGGCACAGAGCCACAAAAAAGAGCTATTTACCGCCGTGTGGAAAAGTGCAACGCGAGCCGATTTTGTGGATAACTTCTACCCCCGTTGCTTACAGCTAGGGAAGAGGGGAACTCGTAGTGCTTTCGCTACGGATATACGGATATACGGATATGGCGAAATATCGCGCCTAGCCGGTACCTAACTCCTCCTGTTTCCCCATCCTCAAGGCGCGAGATTACTACCGGCACCCTGGAATCAGGTGTACTACTTTCCTTAGTTGAGGGCCGGCAGCGGCACGCGGACCATGCCTTCTTGGCTCATAGAGGCAATATGGCGCCCGTCCTGGAAGAACTTCGCGTTCACGAGGGCGCGCCCGTTCTGCGCGGAAACGCATTTCATCTCCGCCAAAATCCACTCCGACATGTCAAAATTGCGATGCCACCAAATCGCGTGATCGAGGGTGGCCACTGAAATTCCGCGGGAGAGCCAGGCCAGCCCGAGGGCCCGCAGCGCCGGCTCCAACATGAACTGATCCGCGGAATACCCGAGCATCGCCCGCTGGAGAGTACGCGAGGTCCCCGCTGGCATGGGTGAGCGCGCACGTAGCCACAGGTGCTGGCGCGGGGAACCGGAAGGATCGGGCCGCAGGTAAATATCGCCTTCCACCCGCCGCATATCAATCCCGTTCGTGGAAGACATCACTTTCGCGTACACGTTATCCATCGCCCCGAAGAAATCCACCGAGGAGGCCAGCCCCTCCGGCCCGGGAACATCCGGCATTGGAGAAGCCAAGGTAGGCCCGGGCTGGCGCAGCTGGAAGGAGACCCGCGCCGTGAAAATCAAACGGTCACCCTGATACGCCGTAACATTCCGGGTAGAGAAAGACCGCAGATCATTGATCTCCTCCACCTGGAACTCGATGGGCTCATCCAGGTGCCCGGCCCGCTGGAAAGCCGCGGTAATGGAATGCGCCAGCCGCTCATCCTCACCGATGCCGAGCGAGCGCTGCACATCGTCAGCCGCCGCCATGGTGGCCTGCCCGAGCACCTGCCCGCCGTACACTTTCCCGGTGATCTGCACGAGGTTCTGACCGCGATACCGGCCCGTCCCGCAGCGTTCCAGCCGCAAATTATTGAGAATCGACGCCAAGGGCTCAGTGTGTGTTTCCGGTATATCAATGTGGTGCATATCTTCCTCACTCCCGGCGGCGCGCGCCACGCTTACTTTCCCTCCGCCGCGACTAGCTGCTGATATTTCTCAAATAGCACGGCCAGCCGCTCCTCGTCAGAGGCAAAGGGCTTGTTGCGATAAAGTCTATCGACTGCCTCGTCAATTTTTTCGTGTGCTTCGCGTAGATTGCGTGGCATATGGTCGGGGTCGTAGAGTTCCGCGAGTGTTTTTTCGCAGTGATATTCGCGTACATCGAGTACGCGTAGCGCGCGTTTTGTGAGTTCTTCTTGCGACGACGCCGATAACTCTGGCACGGGGAAGGTGTTATAGACCAGGGTATTCGAGTAACGGAGTGAAGTCCCCATATAGCCACCGACAGCACGTAGCCAAGCCATGTGCATTCTTGATGTGAGGAGGCTGAACAGCCAGGGATCGGCGTCGTAAATCGCAAACGCTAGGTTTGAAATCACGGTGTCCGGACCCAGGTACCCGATAGGAACATAGTCACGCCGTTCGGAGGAGACACTAGGCACGATAATCGAATCCGTGGGCTTATAACGGATCTCTACGAAGCGCCATGGGACAGCGCCGAATTCCTGCGTCTGCTTCTTCGTGCTGGCCGAACGCATGGCGGAAACACGATCCAAGCGCCGCTTCACTTCTGGAATCTTGGCTGCTTCGTGCCGGTTTTCCTCCGTGAGCCACAGGCAATAGCGGTCTTTCCCATTGATGTAATCATCGGCGCCCACGAATTGCTTAATCACTTCAGATAGTTCGGGATGGCTAGTGAGTAAATTTTCCGCTTCCTGATCGGAAAGGATGAGGTTGCCGCCGTCGGTGGGTTTGGAGCCGTAGCTCATCTTTGGAAGCGCAGTGGAGAGAGCCTTGGTACGTGCGGTCACGTAGGTATCGCTACCAGAGATGAGGTAGGCGTTGATATTCTCGACAGGGGTTTTCACCGGACCGGTGAACAGATATTTCGGCTCCGAGGATTCATTGCGCAGGCTGATCACGGCGACGGTGACTCCGGCATTATGGGAGGCATTATTACTCCACTTGAAGGAGGTGTAGGCGTAGCCGATCTCGATTCCATTAGTGAACACATGAGGGTGGAGGAGGGCGACCTGTTCGCCCTGGGTAATGGAATTCGTGGTCACGAAAGCGAGCTGGGCATTCGTGCCCCGGATATAGTTCGCGCCCTTAATGAACCATAGGGCAACGTAATCGAGTTTCTTCGGGTACTTCGCGCTATCGAAAACATAGGCGAAGTCATCCTTCTGATCCTTCGTCTGGTAGGTACTTCCTACATAGGGTGGGTTTCCGATTAAATAAATTTCGTCGGTGCCGTTATTGGGGCACACCTCGTTCCAATCCAGGCGGGTGGCGTTGCCGTGCACAATATGCCCGGTTTCCTTGAGGGGAATGAGGGGGATATCCACGCCGAATTTCTCAGCGAATTCCTCATTCATTTGGTGTTTGGCCAGCCAGAGTGCCAAAACAGCCATCTCGGCAGAAACGTCGTCGATCTCAATGCCGTAGAAGTTCTCGATATTGATGACCGAAGAAGTGAGGCCAAGGGAGCCTTGGCCGACCTCTTCGTCGGTTTTACTGCCGATTGCGCCGAAAGAGCCGCGGGTGGAGATCGCGTCGATCTGTTCGAGGATGCGGTGCTCGAGCTGGCGCAGTGCCTTATAAGCAATGACGAGGAAATTACCGCTGCCGCACCCGGGATCGAATACCTTAATGCTTTGGATACGAGCCAGCAAAGCCCGTAGTTTCTTGACCGAGTTGGCTGCGGCGTCGAATTCTTTGTCCAGTTCATCCAGGAAGAGCGGGCGGATAGTTTTGAAGATATTGGGCACCGAGGTGTAGTGCTGGCCCAGGTTAGCGCGCTGCTGCTTATCGACCACCCCCTGGAACATGGAACCGAAAATATCCGGGTTGATTTCCGACCAATCCAAGGTGCCGAGCCGCAAGAGGGAATCCCGGGCCGCCATGGTGAAGTGGGGGACAGCCAGCGAGGCGTCGTCGTCGTTATTAATGCGGAAAAGGCGACCGTTGACGTACGGGAAATCTTGCAAATAAACGGGTTTATCGGCGGGACTGGGGGTGTCCAGTGCGCGGAAGAGGGTGCGCAAGAATTCCGCGGTATCCGAGCCGTCGCGCTGAGTGTAGGAGCCGATCGCGCTGGTGAACTGGCCGCGCGCGAAAATGCCGGTGTCCTCCGCGAAGAAACAGAAGAGGAGACGGGTGAAGAAAATATTGAGGCCGTGGCGGGAGGCGGTGTCGGTGAGCATATCCGGGCTGGCCTCGAGCAGGTCGTCGTAGAGCTTGCTCATGTGTTCGGCGGCGCGGCGGTCCGCCTTGGTATCCGAGGTGAAGTCGAGGCGTTCCATATTTGCCCACGGCAGGAAGAACGTGACGTTTTTGTCGATCTGCGCGAGCGGGGTAATGAGGGAATCGCCCGTTTTCGTGTCGAACGCGGCGAGGTCGGTGTAATCGGTGGCGATGACGAAACGGGTGTTGTAGCGGATCGCGGTCTCGCTGGTTTTGAGTTCAAGGGCCACGGCGGCGAGGTCACCAGTGGTTTCGCTGATATAGAGCTTGTTTTTCCACACGACCTCGCGTTCCGGATTTGCCGCGACGTTGATGGAGCTGGCGGTGGTGGAGCGCAGGCGGGCGATAGAAGATTTTGAGATGCCGTAGGCGCGTAGCAGATCAAAGAAGAAATCGCGAGTGTAGCTGGGCTGGCCGGCCAGTGCGCGCACGCTTTCCTCGATGGTGGATAGGGTCAATGCCACGCGCGGCTCCTTTCACGGCGGGCCCGGGCGCAAGAGAGCGGCCGGGGCGGTATGGGTCTATTTTAGGGGGTGGCCCTGGGATCGCGACCTGGCCCGGACTCTCAATCGGACTGGTTCATCTTTTATGGCCGGCTTGTTCAGTTTTCAGTGGTTGGTGGTACTGGCTGGGCGAGTGACGCAGATGGCAAACATAGGCGGGGCAAGTGTTAGGGCGTTTACCTGGATTTTTCTGGTATTTGCCGCACGTTGTCGATAAGTTCACATGTGTAGATATTTAGAAACATATTGAGAATTGCTTTCTCAATAGTGTAGAAAAAGGATGTAATCCTTTGGGTTGCCTTCCTTGCGGGGGGGGGGGGTGATTCTGGGCTAGTTTCCCCGACAAATCGCCATGAAGAAGATTTTGCAACGAATAGCCACCACGCTCGTTGTAGCTGGTGGATTGTGTGGTTTTGGGATCGGGGCCGCGCACGCGGTCGGCGCAGACATCGAGACGGAGCAAGGTAGCGGCTACGTCGAGAAGTCCTCGAAGATTTCTATTAGCTCGCAATGCGTGGCGGGCACGCCGCAGATATCGGTGACGGAAACGGAGTTAAAGTTTCACTTTTCTTTGTTAGTCAAGGTAAAGATTACGGGAGAATTGAAGCGTCCGCATTTCGCAGCTCCGTTTTTGAAGGTGCGTGTCAATAACAGTTATAACTGTAGATGGGTGCCGGCAAATCCGACAATAGAACATTTCACTTTTAAGGATGAGGAAGGTAATCCGAAGGTTACGCTTGGTTCAACTCAGCGTTTTGATTGCTCGAGTGAGCTGGATATTACTCGCGCATCGCAGCTGGACGATTCTCTGGTAAGTGTTGAGGTCCTTGGTAGGGAAACGAGATCGGGTTCCTGGGAACTCATCGCACAGGTTGCTCCGCACCTCACGAGCCGCATGCCGGAGTATCAAGTGACGTTAGCGGGCAAGCCGCTGTTGGAGAAGCCGGTGACCTCGGGGGATGCGAATATGACTATTCCCGTTCCCGATGCGAAAGCGGGGCAAACGGTCAGTGTCATCGCAACAGGACCGAGCGGTAGTGACGTCGTCAGCAATCTCACGCTCGTTGAGAGCGATCTGTGCCCGCCTCAACCGCACAATGATGATCCGAAGCCAGAACCGAGCCCCGGAGAGGAAGAAGAGGAGGGCGAACCGGAGGATCCCGAGCCTTCTCCGACGCTTTCCGTGACAGAAACTCCTCGTACCTCGCCGACGCCGGAGTCAAGTGGTAGACCTACGTCAGAGCCTTCTCCGACGCCGAGCGCGACTCCTACGCTCACGGTCACCCCAACGCCGCACGCGAGTGGAATGCCGGCGCGGGAACTGCCTGCAACCGGGGCCGCTCATGGTTCCCAAACCGCCTTCCTCGCGGCCCTTCTTGTGCTCCTCGGTATGGGCGGAGTACTAGGAGCTCGGCGTCGCTGGCGCTAGTTGCTGCTTTCGCGGGGGAGTAGCGTTTCTTCCAGGCCGACCAGGAGTGCTCTCACCATGATGGTGAAGTACTCCTGGCTCATCTGGTTCTCGTTCTGAGGATCAGTGAGGGGCAGCAGGTAGTTATCAAGCATATCGGTGAGCGCGGCCGAGCCTGCGGCCAGGGGCTGGGCCTGCGCCACCATGCGGCCCAGGTCGTGGCGCTGCTCCCGGCGGGTAGGGCTGCGCAAATTCCTCGCCGTAATCGCCCACAAAATCGTATTGATAATCATCGTGTAGGCCTGCGGGGCGTGGTGATGGAAACCGGCCTCGTGCAATTTTTCGAAAGAAGCCTCAAGTAGCGGCAGCATCTCCGCACTGAAATTACCATGCATCATCCGCTCGGTCACCCCAGGATGCTCCAGCAGCACGGGCCGGGCGTTAGTAGCCAGCGCCATAAACCACTCTTTCCACTCCAGGCTTTTTTCGGGTAGAGCGATGGAGCCAATGAGCTGCGCGATAACGGCATCAATAATGGCATCCCGATTCGCGAAGTAATGGTAGATCACCGAGGGCGAGACCTTGAGCTCAAGTGCTAAATCGCGAATTGACCAATTTTCTATGCCGCGTTCGCGGGTCAGGGACTGAGCGACCCGGCGAATTTTATCCTGGTTCAGGCCGACGCGCCTGCCGGTATTCACGGATGTAGCGTGCATATATCCAGCATATCGCCACACGGCATTGACACTACTAGAACAGTGTTCTAGTGTGTGTGCAGTTCACTCATAACGTCTGAAAGGGAACTGCTATGACCGAAGCTAATGCTCACCCGCACTCGGCATGGGAATCAGGATCGGAACCGGTATCGGAATCGCGATCAGAATCTGAGCTAAAGCCGGAAACGGGGCGCGGATCAACATCTCAATCTGCATCGAAAAAGAACCAGATACCGGGTCTATTCCCGCTATTTTTGGCTGTATTGCTGGCCTATATGGGGCAGATGATTCTCAACCCGATTATTGCTCCGCTCTCGCGGGAAATCGGTTTGCAGGAATGGCATATTGGGGCGACGATCTCCCTGGCTGCCATCGTGCTCTCGCTCAGTTCAACCACCTGGGGGAGAGTATCCCTACGGCGGGGCACCCGCCCCATCTTGGTGACGGGCATGCTCGGCGCTGCCACGGCACTGGCAGCCTTCGTGGTAGTGGCCTGGTTCGGGCTTCAAGGTGCGCTTGCTGGAAGTGCCTTGGTGATCGGGGTGGTGTTTACCCGGGGGCTCCTCTACGGCGGATCCATCGCCGCCATTACACCAGCCGCGCAGACCTACATCATCACCCATACCCACAGTGAGGCGCAGCGAGTCAAAGGCGTGGGTATGCTCGGTGCCGCACAAGGCTTCGCCACCATTCTTGGCGCGCTGGTGGGCGGGAGCCTGGCGGCCCTCGGCGGATTCATGCTGCCACTCGTGGTTATGCCACTCATGATTCTGGCGGGAATTGCGGTGCTGCTCCTCACCTTCACACCCACCCGAGGTGAAAAGCGAGTGGAGAAACCCGCCAAAGTTAGCTATTTTGACCCGCGGGCATTTGCCTTCCTGGCCTGCGGTTTCCTCATGTTCACGGTATTTTCCACCCTGACCACCGTATTCGGCTTCCTGCTTCAAGATGCCTTGGGACTGGAGGCTGCGGCCACCGCAGGGTTCACGGCCTTGTGCATGTCCATTATGGGAGTGGTCATGATTATTGCCCAGGCCGGGGTGGCGCCGCGGCTCGGCTGGAGCGCGGTGCAGCTCTTCCGCCGCGGCCTGATCATTTTCTTCGTGGCAGTGGCGCTGCTGCTCTACCCGACGCACCTGTGGGTCTTCGTAGTGGCCTGCGTTCTGGCGGGCTTTGGTTCCGGCTTGGCGATGCCGGGCTATAACACCGCGCCCACCCTGAAGATGGAACCGCATGAACAGGGCGGCATGGCCGGGCTCATCAACGCCAATAACGGGATGGCCTACGTGCTGGCCCCCGTTGGCTCCACGGCGCTCTACGGCATCGCACCGTGGCTCCCGATTGTGGTCTGCGTGGTGCTGCTGGCACTGGGCATTCTTATGAGTACGGTGCACCCTTCGTTTAGGCAGTAGGGGGTAGGCGGCGTCGTCGTACCTATTCCGCAACCGCGCGGAAACGGCCGCTTGGGTCAGCGCCGCCGTTCGCGGCCACGATCTGGCGAGCCTGCGCCAGGGCGTTGTCCATATCCGCGAAAAGATAATCGTCGATGCTGAGTTGGCCCAGCTCCATGCGCTGGGCCATCTCCTGCACCTGCGTGGGCAAACCCTTGACCAGCACGGTATTTCCGGCATCTACCAAGCGATCTACCACCTGCGCCAGAGCGCGCACCCCGGTTGCGTCCACGATCCCCACTCGGGAAAGCCGCAAAATCACCACATCCACTCCCGCCAGGCGCGGAATTTCACGCTCGATACGGTCACCCACACCGAAGAACATGGTGCCGTCAATGCGCAAAATAGCGATTTTCGGATCCGAGGGGAGATCTTCACGGAAAATACCTGAACGGTTGGCCATGCGCCGCAACACCAAAATGCCGGAAATAATAATTCCCACGGTGATCGCCCAAATAATATCCAGGCCCACCGTAATAATCGCCGTCATAACGAAAACCGCGGCGTCCGCGCGGTTGGAACGCAGCACCTGACGCACCGTGGCGGGATTAATCATGCGGTAGCAGGTAACCGCCAGCACACCCGCAAGAACCGAAAGTGGAATAACCGCAACAGTCGCGGAAGCCACGTACACCACCCCGAGAAGCACCGCCGAATGAATAATCGCGGCCAGGCGCGAACGCCCACCCGAGCGCACGTTCACAGCGGTGCGGACAATGGCGCCCGTCGCCGGCATCCCACCGAAAAGTCCGCAGCCCACCGACGCTAGGCCCTGGCCCACCAGTTCCCGGTCCGGCGAATAACTGCCGCCGCGCACCATCCCCGCCGCGATCCGCGCGGAGATCAGCGACTCGATACCCGCCAGTGCCGCCACCGCCAGCGCGCCCGGCGCCAGCGCGCTGAGCAGGCCCACGGATATTTCGGGGACGACTGGGGCGGGGAGAGCAGCGGGGATGGTGCCGATGGACGGCACCGTGAGGCCGGCGCCCCAGGCGCCCACGCTCACTATCACGACCGCGATAAGGGAACCGGGCAGCTTCTTCGAGATCTTCGCGCATGCCGCGATAATGATGACGGCGGTCAGGCAGAGCAGCCCCGTGGTGAGCGCCGTTGTCGGAGTTATTCGGGTGAGTGCTTCGAAAGCCGCTGGTAGGGTGCTCAAGCCTGCCCGCGCCTCCACGCCGATAATATTGGGCACCTGTTGGAAGAAAAGGATAGCGGCAATCCCCACCGTGAAACCCTCGATCACCGGCCAGGGGATGAGGGAGACGGCGCGGCCCAAACCCAGCACCCCGGCCAGCAGAATCATGAGTCCCGCCATGAGGCATAGGAGCGGCACCACCCGTGCGCCGTGCGCGGCAACGATGGGGGCAAGGATCACCGCCATGGCGCCGGTGGGTCCAGAAATCTGATAGTTGGAACCACCGAAAACCGCGGCGATAATCCCCGCCACAATCGCGGTAATGAGGCCGGCCTCCGCGCTGAGTCCACTGGAAATAGCGAAAGCCAAGGCGAGGGGGAGGGCCACGATCCCCACCGTGATGCCGGCAGCGATATCTTGACGCCAGTATTTTTTCGTGGCGCGCAGGTCAGCGGCGCAGGGCAGGAGGGAACGCAGGTGCGTAACAATAGCGGGCACGGAAACCTTCAGAAACCTTTCATAATCTCAGCATCTGAACAGGCCGTATCGCGCATATGTGGAGATTTTGGCGCTCAAATAGTGCGAGGGTGCACGGGTGGGCGTCAAGATGCGTGTGGTCGAACGAAGCCACCATAGCACAGTTGTCCATATTTTGAGACGGTATTGTGATGCGGCTTCCCGTATCTTTTTGTTCTTCACGCCGTTAAAGTAAGGCCATGAAAAAGCGAAGCGCCGGGCTTGTTATTGCCATTGCCGTGATCGTCCTCGAACTTATCGGGGGAATGCAGACCTACCTCAATCAGCTGATTTTGCCGATCCTGGCGAAGGACCTGCACGCGCAACACCTCTACGGCGTCATCATGGGGGTATCCGCAATGTCCTCCATGGCGGGACTACCCATCGGGGCGGCGCTCATGAATCGGATTCGGCTACCGCGCCTCCTCATGGGAGCCACGGTATTCCTGGTGGTGGGAGCCTGCACCAGTGCGGCGGCACCGCATATCTCGGTCTACCTTGGCGGGGCGGTGATCCGGGGCCTGGCGGGCTCCACCCTGGCGATGACCTCCATCGGGGCGGTGGCGCTCGGACTCTCCGGGCGCGCCCGGCGGCTCACCCTAGCTTTTTCCTCCGCCAGTTGGGTGGTGTCTTCCGTGCTGGGCCCCGCTTACGCGGCGTGGGTGACACACCTGCTGTCCTGGCGCTGGGCCATGCTGCTCTACCTCCCGCTCCTGCTGGTAGCCCGCTTCGTTATCGCCCTCAATCTCACAACCGAAGGGGAACGTAAAAAATCGCCCTTCTCCGTTACAGCGCTCCTCCTCATCATCGTGGGGGTGGGAATAACGGTGCTCCCCGCGGCGGGTGCGCTCAAGATCGTGCTCATGGTGACGGGGGTAGCGGTGCTCGGCTACGTGGCCGTGCTCCTCATGCCGCAGGGCACCTTCACGCGCGCAACACCCCGCCGCGCCGCCCTTGCCGGCATGCTCTTCCTCACCGGAGGGTATTTTGCCGGAAATGAACTCGTCTCTCTCACGGCGCATGACCTTTACCGGGCCGGCCCGGATGCGCTGGGCGTCATCATCATGGGTGGCGGCCTCGGATGGGCCATCGTGGGCGTGTTCTGCGGCATCAAACCGGCCACCACCCGGCGCGGATATCGACTCCGCGTGATAAGCGGACTCGGTTGCATCGCGCTCGCGGCACTCTTCTTCGCGGCCTGGATTTTCTCCGGGTGGCACCTCGCATCACCCACCGCGGTGTTCTGCACCGTATGGACCATTGCCGGGATCGGAATGGGAATTGCGTACCTGGACACCCTCAATATTTTCTTCGATGACCCCGACGTCCCCGACGGCATCACCATCGAGACCATGGCAAGCTCGGCGGTGATCGTAGAATCCCTCGCCTCCACCATGTTCATACCGCTCACCACCTCTATCGTCGCCACAGCCTTCACAGCGCATCAGGGGGTATTCGCGCTGCCCTACGCACTAACATGGCTGCTCATCGCGGTGGCTATCGTCTTCGCATTCGGCTACCTCCGCCGCACCTACCCCGCGCGAACAGCGTGAGGCGGGGCCCGAATTTTCACACCCGAAAAATACCGCGATGGCGAGTCCGTGCGCGGCTCAGGGGAGGGGCGCCAGCTGGCGCCGTCGTCGCACCATTCCCGCCACGGCGCCAGATTCCACGCAAAGGCAAGAGAGCAGATATTCTAGTAACCGGGCTCGCCACCGGAGGCGAGCAACCGGGGACACACGGGGAGACACAAGGAGGGAACCATGGCGGGTTCACCACCGCAAGATATGCTCAACCGCATCGCTGATGCATACGGAGTGGCAACGCACTATTGGAGTTTCGCGGGCGAATACGTGACGGTGGATGCCGATACGCTCGTCGCGGTGCTCGCGGCCATGGGGATTGACACCTCCACTCCGGAAGCGGCGCAGGCGGCGCTGGACACGGTAGATAGCCGCGAATGGCGCCACGTGCTGCCCGCCACCACGGTGGTGCGCGAAGGAAATGAGCAGATCATCCGCGTGCACGTGCCGCACGGTGCCGCCGTTACCCTCACCTACGAACTGGAAGACGGCGGGGAACTTCCCGCCGTCCAGGCTGAAGATTTTGAACTGCCGCGCCTCATCGACGGCGCCATGATCGGCCGCGCCGCCTTCGTGATCCCGGGCAATCTTCCGCTCGGCTACCATACGGTGCGCGCTAAGGTGACCCCGCCGGCCGCGGGGGAGGAGGCCGCCACCTGGCACAGCGGGGCGCTTATCGTGGTGCCCGCGCGCCTGCCCGCGCCGGCCGACAGGGGCGTGGCCGGCTGGGGCGTGATGAGTCAGCTCTACTCGGTGCGTTCGCGTGAATCCTGGGGGACGGGGGACACCGCGGATCTGGCCGAACTCGGTTCGCTTTTCGGCGGGCTGGGGGCGCAATTCGTGCTTATTAACCCGTTGCACGCCGCCGAACCGTGCGGGCAGCTCACCAACTCGCCGTATTTGCCGACGTCGCGCCGCTTCTTCAACCCCCTCTACATCCGCCCGGAGGATATCCGCGAAGTGGCCTATATGGACTCCGGCAAGCGCTCCATGGTCACGTGGGCGGGGCAGGCCCCCAAGGAATCCTCGCTGCACAATACGCTGCTGGATCGCAGTGCCTGCTGGGAAGCCAAGCGCAGCGCCCTCGAAGTGATTTACCGCGAGCCGCGCAGCCACGCCCGCCAGGCCGATTTCGATGCTTTCCGTGCCGCCGAAGGGCAGGGCCTGGAAGATTTCGCTTTCTGGTGCGCCATGTATGAACGCTACGGCAAGCATTTCCCCGCCGCGTGCGAGCGCCCCGATACCCTGGCGGCGCGCCGCGAACGCGCTGAGCTGAGCGAACGTATCGATTTCTACTGCTGGTGCCAGTGGGTGATGGACCAGCAGCTGGAGGCCGCCCAGAAGGTGGCGCGCGATGCCGGTATGGGCATCGGCGTGGTGCACGACCTCGCGGTAGGGGTGCAGGCCTGCGGCGCGGACGCCTGGGCCAACCCGGATGCCTTCGCGAGCGGGGTGAGCGTGGGTTCCCCGCCCGATATGTACAACCAGCTCGGCCAAGACTGGTCCCCGCCGCCCTTCAACCCGGTGGAGCTGGATCGCCAGCATTACGCCCCGGTGCGCGATATGGCCCGCACCGTTATGCGCCATGCCGGCGCGCTGCGCATCGACCACGTGATGGGATTCTTCCGTTTGTGGTGGATTCCGGCGGGCAATAAGCCGGTGGACGGCACCTACGTCTACTACAACCACGAAGCGCTCATCGGGGTGCTTATGCTGGAAGCGGTGCGTTCGGGGACCTTCCTCATCGGGGAAGACTTAGGCAACGTGGAGCCCTGGGTGCGTGATTTCCTCACCGAACGCGGGATTTTCGGCACCTCCGTAATGCTTTTCGAAAAGGAAGGGGAATCCTTCCGCGCCCCCGAACATTACCGCAGCGCTTCCCTGGTCACGGTGGATACTCACGACCTGCCCCCGCTGGCTGGTTACCTAGCCGGCGAACACGTGGATCTGCGCGCCTCCCTGAATATCTTGGTGGAGCCGGTGGAGCAGGTGCGCGAAGAAGCCCGCCGCGAGCGCCAGGTACTTATCGAGACCCTGTGCGGTTGCGGCCTGCTGGAGAATGGTGATCCTACCGAGCGCGAGCTCATTGAGGCGATGCACTGCTATATTGCCCGCACCCCCGCCCAGCTGCAGGCCATTGCGCTGGTGGATGCGGTGGGCGAGCGGCGCACCCAAAACCAGCCCGGCACGGATACCGAGTACCCGAATTGGAAGATTCCGCTGGCGGACGGCACCGAAAATGTGGTGCTCACCGAGGACCTGGGCGAGCACCCCCGGCTGCGCTCCCTTATCGCCGCGTATACGGCGGAATATGAGCGCTGTCACCCGCGCGGCTAAGCGGCTAAGGTGGCTCGCTAGAACAAGCGGTTGTGCGACTGGCTTTAAAGGTACGACGACGCAGCTAGGCCCGTCTCCTAAAATTTGCGCAAATTTTAGGAGACGGGCCTATCTGTTGCCAGCACTTCTTCTTAGAGTGAATGCACCGGCCGGTCTGCCTCGTCCCTGAGTGGGGAATGGGGTACGGGGCAGGGGAGGATGAGGCGCAATGGAAGCGCACCGTTCCCACCGTCTCCGCACCGGCCACGATTAGCATTCTCAACGGTGAGGAGAGAACATGAAAAAACATCTCGTACCATTTTCGGCCACCGCCGCGTCACTCGGTGGCTTCCTCTTCGGTTTCGATACCGCGGTGATTTCCGGAACCACGGCAGCGCTCCAAGATAAATGGGATTTGAGTGCCGGGCAGCTGGGCTTCACGGTGTCCTGCGCCTTGATCGGCACCATTATCGGGGCCCTCTTCGGTGGCATTCCGGCCGATAAATGGGGCCGGCGCCCCGTGCTCAAAGGCGTGGCGGCCCTCTACCTCATCACCTCGGTGTGCGTGGCGGTGGCCAATAGCTGGGTCTTCTTCCTCATCTTCCGCATGCTTGGCGGGATCGCAGTGGGGGCTTCCTCGGTGATTGCCCCGCTCTACACGGCGGAGATTTCCCCAGCGGCCCGGCGCGGAAAACTGGTGGCCACGGTGCAGCTCAATATCGTGATCGGCATTGTGGTGTCCTACTTCTCCAATTACATCATCGTCAAGATGATGCCGGTGGAACTGGGCTGGCGCTGGATGCTCGGTATTCAGGCGGTACCCTCACTCATCTTCCTCGCGGTGTGCTACTTCATCCCGGAAAGCCCGCGCTGGCTCTACACCCGCGGGCGCGACGCCGAATCCCTGCGTGTGATGGAAGACCTGTGGGGCAAGCACGAGGCCGCTCAGGTGATGGAAAATATGCATAATGCTGCTCCGCACGCCGCGGCAACGGAGCCCTTCTTCTCCAAGCGCACCGCCCGCCCCATCACCATGGCCATCCTCATTGCCTTCTTCTCGCAGTTCGCGGGCACCAACGCGGTGCTCTACTACGCACCGTCCCTGCTCCAGTCGGCCGGTATCGCCGGCGATGCCGCCTTCGCTTCCTCCATCCTGGTGGGGCTGACCAACCTGGCCTTCACCCTGCTGGGGCGCTCCCTCGTGGATAAGGTGGGGCGCCGCCCGCTGGTCACGCTCGGTGCGGGCATTGACCTGGTGGCCCTGCTGGCTATCGCCGGAATCTTCTATTTCAACGGCTCGGAACTGTCCACTACCACCGGCATTATTGTGCTGGTGCTCATCATCGTGTTCATCGCCGCGCTCGCGGTTGGTATTGGTTCGGTACTGTGGGTCTTCATCTCGGAGATCTTCCCGCCGGCCCACCGTGCGAACGGGCAGGCCGTTGGTTCGGCCGCCCACTGGGTGTCTGCCGCGATCATTTCTGGCACGTTCCCGGTGATGTTCCAAGCCTCGATGACCTTCACATTCCTCTTCTACGCTGCGTGCATGCTCGGCGCGGTCATCTGGTCACGGACTATGATGCCGGAGACGAAGGGAACTCTTCTCGAAGACGTATAGCCCGGACGGCGCTGACGGCGGCGCACCGTGTGCGCCCCGCGCCAGGTACGGTGCCCACGCACCGTGTGCGCACCGTGCGCCGTCCGAGTGGCGCGCGGGCAGGTGCGCGCGGGCCGCGCAGCGGGCCGCCGGCGTCGTCGTAAAAAATAAGAAGGAGGAACAATGGCGGGCGTAGGGATGAAAGACGTGGCGAGCCGCGCCGGGGTGTCGATCACCACGGTGTCCCACGTGCTCAACGGAACCCGGCGGGTGGCCGAATCCACCCGGATGCGGGTCCTTGAAGCGGCGGCGGAACTGGGGTACTCCAGCCCGCGCACCGTCCGCTCCCTGCGTGCCGGGGCGTCGCCCGGAATCGCCATTGTGGGAACCTTGCTGGGTAACGCCGGGGGCACGGCGGTGGCCCTGGAGCTTGCCCGCCAGGCCACCGACGCCGGCCTGGTGCCCTTCCTGCTGGATACCGGGGCGAATGTGCATACCGAAGAAGCGGCGCTCAGCGCCCTCATCGCGCACCGTCTGGACGCGGTTATTATCAGCCCCGTGCCCGGATGGCGCCGGCATTCGCTGCCCCGGCTGCGCCGCCACGCCATCCCCTTCGCGGTGGTTAACGGGAATGATCCCGCCGTGGTGGCTCCGCAGGTAAGCACGGACTACCAGCAGGGGATCCGCGATATCACCGCACACCTCCTCGACCACGGGGTGCGCTACCCGGTGCTCTTCTACCCGGACCGGCGCATCGCCAACGGCTCGCAGCATATGCGCGGCTTCGAGGAGGCCCTGGTGGAACGGGGCCACCGGGTGACCCGCCATCAGCTGGTGGGGGCCCATTCCTCCCCGCGGGCGCTGCGCCGCCAGATCGCTCAGGTACTCGATTCCTGCGCCCATATTGACGCCCTGGTACTGGGCAGCTCCGCCATGTGCGTGCCCGCCATGGCGGAGATACGGCGCCGCGGGCTGGTACCCGGCCGCGATATCCGCCTGGCAGTTTTCGACGATTCCCACCTGCCCGAAGCCCAATCATTCCTGCGCGCCGTGGACCCCGTAGAAGAGGTTGCCGAGCGCGCCATTACCGAGATAACCCGCCTGCTTGGTGAACCGGATGCCGCCGCTACGCGGCACCGTACCCGACTGGTGCCCTGCACCGTCATCACCGGGCCGAGCTGCGGCTGCCCCACGGCGCCGCAGGAAAGCTCAACGGCGGGAACCGACCAACATCGGCTCTACGCCGCAGCCCACGGGCGCCGTCACGCCGGCTGGGTACCCGACCGTGCCCTCCTCAACGATGAGGGACACAGCCGTTCCCCGCTGGCCGCCACGCCGCCCCCAACCCCCGCAACAAAGGAGGCAATCATGACACAGCTCGATCACTTCCCCGACCGTTTCTTCCCCGCCCTGCACGTGCGCCCGAACTTCGGGTGGGTCAACGACCCCAACGGCATCCACAAGGTGGGCGATACCTGGCATATGTTCTACCAGTACAACCCCAAGGCACCTTGGCATGACCACATCCACTGGGGGCATGCCACCTCCGCCGACCTCGTCAATTGGACGGCGCAGCCCATCGCCCTCAAGCCGCGCCCCGGTCAGCCCGATTCGGCCGGCTGCTGGTCCGGCGTGGGCACCGTGCACGAGGGGGTATCATCGCTGCTCTACACCGCCGTCACCCGCGGGGATGGCCCCTCCGTGACGGTCCTGGCAGAGGAAAACGCCGACCGGAGCGGCTGGGAGCCCACCGGCGTCGTCGCCACCATGCCGCCCATCGAAAACGTGCGCGCTATGCGCGACCCCTTCATTTTCCAGGTGGAGGGCACAACCTACGCCATTCACGGCGGCGGCTTCGAGGACGGCACCCCCGTCATCTTCCTCTACGAATGCTCCGACTGGCGCAACTGGCTCTACCTGGACACCCTGCTGGTGGGCGACGACCCGCTCGCCTCCATCTACGCCCCGGCCTCCATCTGGGAATGCCCCCAGCTCATCCAGGTGGGGGATGCGTGGGTGCTTATCGTTTCCCAGTGGGTGGAAGCGGAAACGCTCATGGATCATCTCACGGGTGTGGCCTACCTGGTGGGCGATCTCGATATGAGCGCCGGATACCCGCGTTTCGTGCCCCGCGCCGGCGGTGAATTCGACGCCGGGCCCGACTTCTACGCGCCCCAGTGCGTGGTGGATGGGGACCGTGTGCTTGCGTGGGGCTGGACCTGGGAAGGTTCGGATCGCACCGACGCGGATATTGACGCTTCGGGCTACAACGGTGCGCTGACCTACCCGCGCCAGGTGCGTATCACCGAGGGCCGGGTGTGGACCCAGCCGGCCCCCGAAATTTTCGCGCTACGTGAAGGCGAAGGCGAGGTCGTGACCGAACTGCCCGAGCTGCACTCCTTCTCCCTGGATCTGGCGGGTAGCGGCACCATCTCGCTGCGCGATTCGGAAACGAACGAAGTACTCTTCACCGCGGCGGTGAACGCGCCGGCCTCGCTGTGGATGGACGGCTCTCTGGTGGAGCTTTTCCAGGAGAACACCGCCTCCTTCACCCAGCGCATTTACCCGCGCGGGCAGGTGCGGATGGAGGTGAGCGGCGATCTTCAGGTCACGTGCTACCCGCTCTCCGCGTTTAACGACGACGGCGCCCGGCTCCCGCGCGCCTTGCGCTAAGGGACGGCGCGGCCGCGTGGGTAAAACATGGCCGCGTGGCATAAAAGCAGCTGCGTGGTGTGGAAGCGCCAGTATGGTGTGAAAACGCCAGCATTCCTATAGAAGAAGCGGCGGATACCGGTGTGTATCCGCCGCTTCTATCATGATGGGGATCCAGCGGTTGCTGGATAGCTGGCCCGCTACTTAGCCGCGCACTCGCCGGGTCATGAGCACGCCGCCAGCCCCGAGAAGCACAACGGCCGCGCCGATGGCACCACCCAGTTCAGCGCCGGAGTTGGCAAGCTGCTTTTTCTGGGATGTGGCCTGGGGCGCCGCTCCTGCCTGAGTGCTGCTCGCTGCCGCCCCGGCAGGTGCGGTGGGCGTGGCCGGGGCACCGGTGCCGGCCGGACTGGCCGCCGGACCGGCGGGCGGCGTCGTCGGAACAACGGGAGAGGAAGGCTGGGCCGGATCTGCCGGAACAGACGGGGCCGGCTGCCCCGGTTGGACCGGACGGTCGGGCTGCGAGGGCGGGGCGGGCACCGGGCGCGCGAGGATCTCTGCGAGCTCCGCGATCTTCTTGTTGAGCGCGGCGGCGCGTTCGGTGAGCGTCGCCACCCGGGTGCGCGCCTCACTCAGCGCTTTCTCCTGCTCGGCAACCTCCGCGCGGGCCGGGTCTGCCGCCGCCTGCGCATCCTTAATCTGCTGGGCAAGCTCAGCCTGCATAACGGGGCACTGCTGCTGCGCGGCCCGCAGCTCCTCAACGAGCGGCTGCAAGGCATAAATCTGGGTATTGAGCTGCTGCTGTTGGGTGCGCAGCTGCTCAAGCTTCTTTTCCAGGGCGTCGATCTGAGCGCTGATCTCCGTTACATCCGCGCCGGCCTGCTGCATCTTTGTCCGCTTGACCACCAGCGCGTTTTTCTCATCAATGGTGGCGTACTCGGTTTCCTGAACTTCTTTCAGTGTGGTTCGCAGCTGGGCCAGTTTTTCCTCCTGGCTGGCTACGGCGGTGTCCAGCTTGCCGCATGCGGTTGTCAGTTCCTGCTGCTGTGCGAGGAGCGGGGCGAGCGGTGCCTCCTGATCCGCCAAGCGCTGGCGTGCGGCCGCAAGAGATTCTTCGAGCTGCGGAATCTTCGCCTGCTCGGCGGCGAGATCGGCAGTTACTCGAGCCAGTTCGGCTTCCGCGGCGGCCTTATCTTGTGCAACCTTATCCTTGTCCGCATCCATGCGGGAAAGATTGCTCGTCGTTGCGTTCGGTGTGGCCGGGGCACCAAGTGCCACGGTGGGAATAAAAATGGCTGTGGCCGCGGCGGCGGCAACAGCCAGGTAACTCGGGTGCTTCATCGGGGTACCTTCCTCTTCCTTGGATATATACGGTACGCACCACAAGTTTATAAGCAGTTAATGAAAATCTATTAATAAGTGTGACGATATAAATATTCAAGAAAGCGAACACACTAGCGCCAGTGGCACACCAGTTAACTGCGGTGGTGCGGAAACCCATCAGGAGTTCCCGCACCACCGTTTGCGCCATGCGCTTGTATAACCTGCTCGCGCGCCGATTTATGCGCTTTGCACGCGGCTTATCTTGCCAGAGCTAGAGCTCCTAGTTCCCGGCCTTCCGGTCGGCTTCCTGGTTGCGCACCGCGCGAGCGGTACCATCGACCACTTCGGAGACGATGCGCCGGCAGGCCGGAGCAGCATCCGTGGTGGCCAGCCATTCCTGACCGAGGGCCAGCAGGTCAACCCCAAGATCGGTACGGCCGGCCAGCTGGGCCGGGTAAGCGTACTCGAGCATATTCGAGGCGATCTCCACCGAGTTGTTATCCCACATTTCCTTGGCAACCGCGAAGTACTTCTCCGCGTACGCCCGTACGCTTTCCGCGGAGGATCGCCCGGTGCCCAGGGCGAGGTTGCGCTGGCGGGTATTGGTCTCCGGATGCACAATTTCTTCCCAGACCTTTTCCTTGGCCGCGCTATCAGGCAGCGCACCTTCGGCCTGGGCCGCGAAAATCTGCCCGAAGGAGGAAGAATCGCGGGCGAATTCGGCATCGATGGCGGCCTGATCGGCCCGCCCATTCGCTGCCAGCGCGATGAGGATATTCCAGCGCACTTCCTGGTCGACGTCGTACCCTTCCGGAACGGCCACGCCGTCGCGCCACCCGGCAATAAGAGCGAGCTGCTCGTCACTCACGGCCCGGCGCATCGCCGCACCCATGAGCTGGAGCTGGCGGTCGGAACCCGGTGCCGCGGTGAGCGCCAGTTCGAAAATACGCTCGGAAACGGCAGCGGCGAACTCCGCGCGGGTGGCCGGGTTGGAGTACAGCTCAACCGCGGAATGCAGGGAGCCGAGCACCACGCGCAATACAGTGCCATCGGTTTCGTCCGCCAGCACTGCCAAGGCGATATCGGCGTAGGTATGCGCATCGAGCTCGCCGTCGCGCATCATATCCATCGCCGCGAAGACCACCACGGAACGATCCAGGTGGTTATCGAACTTGTCGAGGTTCTCCAGCGCTACCCGGAAGGAATCAGCATCGAAGCGGATCTTGGCGTAACCCCAATCCTGGCTGTTGAGGAGGATGAGGTCGGGGCGTTCAGCACCCGCGAAGGAGGCGATCTCGGTGCGTTCGCCGGCAATATCCACCCATTCGGACTTCACGCAACGCAGCGCGTCACCGTCCAGGTCATACCCGGCAATGCGGATACGGTGCGGGCGCAGGGAGGAGTTCGCGTCGTTCGTCTGAACCACGGTGAGGCGGTCGATCACCCCGCTGCTCGATTCGACTTCGGGACGCAGGGTGTTAACACCGGATTCTTCCAGCCACACCCGGGTCCATTCCTTGAGGTCACGCCCGGAGGACGCTTCCAGTTCGGTGAGCAGATCGCTGAGCGTGGCATTGCCCCACTTGTGCTTAGCAATATAGGCACGCACCCCGGCCAGGAATTGTTCTTGACCCACGTAGGCCACCAGCTGCTTGAGCACGGAGGCACCCTTGCCGTAGGTGATGCCATCAAAATTGACGAGCACATCTTCCAGATCGCGAATATCCGCGGCAATCGGGTGGGTGGAGGGAAGCTGATCCTGCTGGATCGCCCAGGTCTTTTCAGATGCGAGGAAGGTGGTCCAGGCATCCTTCCAGCGGGTGTTATTGGCAGCGGCCAGGTGGCTCATGAACTCCGCGAAAGATTCGTTGAGCCACAGGTCATCCCACCACTTCATGGTGACCAGGTCACCGAACCACATATGGGCCTGTTCGTGCAGGATGGTGATGGTACGCCGGTCGATAATCGCGCCGGTGGGCTTGGTGCGGAACACATAGGTTTCCACGATGGTCACCAGGCCCGGATGCTCCATGGCGCCCGCGTTGTATTCGGGGCAGAACACCTGGTCGTACTTGCGGAACGGGTAGGGATGGCCGTAATTAGCTTCGTAGTAGTCAAATCCCTGGCGGGTGATGGTGAAAATCTCATCCGCATCCAGGTAGGGTGCCAGCGACTTGCGCGCGTACACACCCAGCGGAATATCGCGCCCGTCGATGGAATGGAAAGGCTCGCCTTCCACACCCTCGTAGGGGCCGGCCACAATCGCCACCAGGTAGGTGGATAGGCGCTCGGTGGGGGTGAAGTCCCAGCGGGCCTTGCCTTCTCCCAGCGCCACCGGTTCGGGGGTGGGAGAGACGGAAAAGACCTTCCAGTTTTCCGGCGCGGTCACCGTGAAAGTGAAATTCGCCTTGAGATCAGGCTGCTCGAAATTCGCGAAGACCCGCCGCGCGTCCGCCACCTCAAACTGGGAGTAGAGGTAGACCTCACCGTCGGCCGGATCCACGTAGCGGTGCAGGCCCTCGCCGGTGCGCGAGTAGTACTGGGTGGATTCCACCCGCACCGTATTCTGTGCAGCCAGGTTCGGCAGCGGCAGGCGTGAATCCTGGTAGCTGGCCGGGTCGAGCTCCGCACCGTTGAGCACCACGCGCTCCACCGACTTCGCGATGAGGTCGAGGAACGTATCGGCACCCGGCGTTGCTTCAAAATCAATTTCGGTCACCGCCGCGAAGGTTTCCTCCCCGGTGGTTAGATCAAGTTCAATGCGGTAATTCTGCGTCGCTACGATCTGTGCGCGCTCCGCAGCTTCTGCGCGGGTGAGATTAGTCCCGGCCATCAAGCTTCCTTTCCTTGGCTTTCAGCACAATTTACGTGAAATCCTACCGGTTCTGGCGCGCCAGTGCCCGCCGTGCCCGCTTTCGGCCGCACCGTTGTCGCGCCGTTGTCGCACCGTTCCAGTTTCGCTTATGGCGCGAGGAGGCCCGCGGCGCCCGCTTTCACGCTTGGATAGAACCATGACTACTCAGGTTGAATTCTGGTTTGATGCAACATGTCCGTGGACGTGGATTACTTCCCGCTGGGTCGCGGAGGTCGCCGCCGCCCGCGATTTCACCGTCACATGGCGCCCCTTCTCCCTCGCCATCCTCAACGAGGGGAAAGATATTTCCGTGGAGTACCGCGCTCACGTGGAGGAGGGGCGCGAAACGGCGCTCGTCGCCATGAAAATTGCCCAGCTCGAAGGTAACGAGAAACTCGACGAGTTCTACACCGCATTGGGGCAGGCTATTCACGAAGATCGGCGCCCCGTGGGGCGCGAAATCCTCGCTGAAGTGCTCGCGGCTCTCGGTGAAGGTAGCGAATATTTGAACGACGCCGCCCATTACGACGCCGCACTACGCGAGAGCGTGGCGGCCGGGCTGGCCCTCGTGGGCAATGAGGTGGGCGTGCCCATTATTTCATTCGACGGCGCAGCCTTCTTCGGGCCCGTCATCTCCCCGGCCCCGCACGGGCAGGCCGCCCTCGCCCTCTGGGATGGCTGCCTCGCCCTGGCTCGCACCCCCGGTTTCTTCGAGCTCAAGCGCTCACGCACCACGGGGCCAATTTTTAGCTAGCCACTGCGCAGCTCTGCCCGCGGGTGCTCTCTTAGATCCACCCGCGGGCCCGGGCGAGCTGCGCTGCCTCGGTGCGGGTGCGCGCCCCGGTTTTCCCGATAGCCGCCGAGAGGTGATTACGCACCGTCCCCTGCGATAGATACAGCTGCGCCGCCATGCTTTTCACGGTCGCCCCGCTGAGCGCCAGGCGCAGCACATCGCCCTCGCGTTCGGTGAGCGGATTGGGTCCCATCTGCAATGCCTGCGCGGCTAGCTGCGGATCGATAGCATAGCCGCCGCCGGCAACGGTGCGCAGCGCCGCGGCGAGCTCCTCGGCCGGCGCATCTTTAACAACAAAACCGCGCGCCCCGGCCGCCATGGCACGTTGCAAATACCCGGCGCGCCCAAACGTCGTCACAATAACGATGCCGCAGTCGCTTCCCGCCTCCTGCAGTGCTTGCGCCGCCGCGATTCCATCCACATGCGGCATTTCAATATCAAGGAGCGCAATATCGGCACCGGTCTCCGCCACGGTGGGAACGACGGCGCTGCCATCTTCCAGCTGCGCCACTATCTCGATGTCTTTTTCCAAGTTGAGGAGCGCCGCCAATCCTTCGCGCACCATCCGCTGATCATCAGCGATAACTACTCGGATGGGCGTACCCGCCGCCTGCGCATCGGCGGTTGCCCACGCCCCGTTGCTTATTCCCGTACTACCAGTCATAGCCGTACCTCCACGCGAGTTCCCGGTTCTAGCCGGGTGATCGATAGGGTCCCACCAGCAGCTTCAACACGTTCGCGCAGTCCGGTCAGTCCGGTACCTGCCGAAGTTTCCGCGGGGATACCTACGCCGTCGTCCTCCACCCGCAAGCGCGTGCCACTCTCCCTGTCCTCAATAGTGATGGTGCAGGTGTGCGCACCCGAATGGCGCACCGTATTCGTGACCGCTTCCCGCACCACCCACGCGAAAAGCTGGGCGGTGAGGAGGGGAAGTTCCGGGGGAGGCGTGACATGCGCGGCGATACGCGCGGAACGGAGCAGTGCGCAGGCGGAATCCAGCTCAGCATCAAGAGTGGGCTGGCGCAGGTCGGTCACGGTGGCCCGCACCGTGTCGATAGCATCGCGCGAAATTTTGAGACTTTCTTCTAATTCGGCACGCGCCGCATCCGGGTTGGTCTCCATTAGTCGCGAGGCCGATTGAGTTTTCACGGTGATGGCGGTCAGCGAATGCCCCAGCACATCATGAACCACGGAGGCCAGCTCGGAGCGTTGCTCCGAAAGGATGAGCTCTGCGCGCATCCGTGCCGACCGCGCGGCAAATTCTTCCAGCAAGCGAGAGATGAGAATGGGGATCATTGGGATAATAATGCTGCCCAGAAACGCTGCCCACACGAAATCATACGGCGCCAAGATATGGGCCGCCGCTCCGCCCGCGAAACAGAGAAGCCCGCACGGAATCCCGGGTATGAGCGGGAGCGAAAAAATCCATATTGCCGCGAAGAAAGGTGCCGTGTAGGCGAAGCCAAAGGGGAAAGGGTGGATAAGTGCCGCGCAGGCAAGCAGCGGAATGCTCCATAACGTTAGGGATACCCAGCGGGGCCACGAGGGACGCATATCCGGAAATTGGAAAATCAGAATATATGTCAGTCCAAACCCACAGATTCCCGCGTAACCGAGGCCGCGCTCAAGTGGAGTGAGACTTGGCGTTAAGAGAACTCCAGCGAAAGGAAAGACCAGGAAGATGAGCCAGATCCCGCTGCCGAAGAGCATGGTCAGGCGCTCGCGGCGAGTGGTGGGGGCTGCCGGTATCTGGTTGGCGGTGCGCCACATGCGATTTAGATAATGGCTAGCTGGGGACGGCGCGGAGGTCCGCGGCGCGGCGGTGGTCGATGAGACTGTGGGAGACGACGCGGCGGGGGATGGGGCCATAGAACGAGCATAGCGGTCGCGAAGCTCTTCCGCGGCCGCCGCTCGTGCCCGGTGCTGTGCTCGCACGTTAGCCGTACCTTAGCGCCCGTACTCTAGCGCCGCACCGTCGAACGGCGCAGGGCGAGGAATGCCAGCGCCGCGAAAATAAGCGTCCACACCACCACATTCCCGATTGCCCAGGCGAAGGATTCGGTGGGAAGGATCTCTGGCATACCCGGCGTGGCGAAAGCACCGGTAATAATAACCTCCCCGTTCTGGGGCCAGTGGGCCAGCACGCCTGCCCCGTAGAAGGGCGTGTAGCGGGCCATCTCCATCATTGCCCCGCTCAGCGGCATGAAAAGATTACCGAGGAAAGCGAGAAGCACCACCACGCCGGAGGCAATGGACACCGCGGTTTCACTGCGTAATGCCAGGGCTACGGCCAGACCGAAGAACGCGAAGGGAAATACGCCTACCAGGCACAGTCCGGCGCTCGCGAGCCAGATTCCGGGGGTATCAAATTGCGCCGTGGTGAGAATACCGAGGAGGAAGGTCGCGCCGATGGGGAGGCAGGCGATGAGGAGGCTGACAATGATTTTGCCTGCCAGATAGTCCCCGCGGCGCATCCCGGTGAGGGCTAGGTGGCGGCCCCAGCCACTGTCATGTTCCACGGCGGCAGCCCCCGCCATAGACGTCGCGGCGGTTGCCGCCCCGTAGAGGGCCAAGCTCACCATGACGTAGGCGGCGATGGTGCCGCCAGGAATGTGCTTATCGGTTCCCGGTGAGGCCACCCCGAAAACCGCGAAGATCACGAGGGGGAGGGCAATAAGGAAGATCAGGGAATCCACCATCCGCAAATTACGCCAGAGCTCGTGTCGGATATAGGAGAAGAAAATACTGGTGCGGGAACGGGGCGTAGCCGGACTGGTTACGGGAGTGGTCATGAGCGGGCTCCTTCGGGTGCCGCAGTGGCGGGTGAATCGGTGTGCGGGGAGGCTGTGAGGGTGAAGAAAGCATCTTCGAGGCTGGCGGCAGAAATCTGAAGATGGGAGCCGAGACCTTCGTTGAGAATCACGGCGGCAAGCCGATCAGAATCTGCCACGGTGAAACGCACCAGCTCCCCGTCCCGCTCTATGGTGTCAGCGCCCGTGCGCCGGGCCAGTTCCTCCGGGGTGATGCTGGATTGCGGATTCCAGGTGACGGTGAGGTGGTGGCGTTGCTGGGCGGTAATATCAGCAACGCTCCCGTCCGCGACGATGCGTCCGTTATTCATGAGGATGACTCGCTCGGCAAGGTCTTGGGCTTCCTGGAGGTAATGGGTGGCGAAGATAATGGTGCGCCCGCGGGCGGCGTCGGCCCGAATATGCGCCCAGAAGTCACGGCGCGCCGTGGCATCCAGCCCCGCGGTGGGCTCATCGAGGATAAGCAGCTCCGGGTCTGATAGCAGTGCGGCACCGAAACGGATGCGCTGGATTTGGCCGCCGGAGCATTTCGCGATTTTCCGGGAGGCGAAGTCGCTCATGCCGGCGCGCTCAATGACATCAGCGACCGGTAGGTGGGAGGGAAGGCAATCGGCAAGGAAATGGAGGGTTTCCGCGGCGGTGAGATCGCGTAGCATCCCGCCGGTCTGCAACATGGCCCCAATGTGCCCGGTGAGGGCCGGGGAGCCGGGAGCCTGGCCGAGAACGTCAAGGGTGCCGCTGCTGGGCTTGGTGAAGCCGAGAACCATATCGAGGAGTGTGGTTTTCCCGGCTCCGTTGGGGCCTAGGAGTGCCACGATTTCCCCGGTAGTGATCGTGAGCGACAGATTATCTACGGCGCGCACTTGTCCGAAAGAACGGCTGAGGGCGCGGGCCGCAACAACGGGGTGCGCGGTAGGGACCGGATGGGGCGGGTTGGCCCCGGGTATTGTGTTCATGCCATCAGTGTAAAAATGGGCGGCGGGGTACCGGAACTGCCAAGAATCACCACTTCTTCATGACAGATGTCATGGATAGGTGGCCTGGTCAGTCCGGCACCCCGCCGCCGTGGCACTCTGGCAACTAGGCGCGCGCTAGCGCCGGCGTCGTACTACTTCCGCACGTATTCGCACGGAGGCACGAAGCACGTTTACCAAATACGCACGCGTTCTTCCGGGGCGAGGTAGAGGCCGTCGCCTTCTTCCAAACCGAAAGCCTGCGCGAAGGCATCGATATTCTTCACCGTGCCATTGCAGCGGAATTCGGAGGGGGAATGCGGGTCAATGGCGATGAGCTGGCGGGCCCATTCGTCACGGTTCTTCCCCTGCCAGATCTTGGCGAAGGAGAGGAAGACGCGCTGCGCGCCGGTGTAGCCATCAATAACCGGAGCACTCTCCAGCGTGAGACCTTCGCGCGCCAAGTGGATTTCATAAGCCTTGAGCGCGATGGACAGGCCACCTAGATCCCCGATGTTTTCACCCTGGGTGAGTTCACCGTTGACGTGGAAAGCCTCATCACCGTTCAACTGGGCCGGGATATAGGAATTGAATTGCGCGATAAGAGCCGCGGTGCGCTTCTCAAATTCCGCCCGATCCTCATCCGTCCACCAGTTATTGAGGGAACCATCCGCATCGAACTTGGAGCCCTGGTCATCGAAACCGTGCCCGATTTCGTGGCCGATAACCGCGCCAATACCGCCGTAATTGAAAGCCGCATCGCGATCCTGCTCGAAGAAAGGCCATTGCAAAATCGCCGCCGGGAATACGATCTCATTCCACTGCGGGTTGTAGTAGGCATTGACCGTTTGCGGATTCATATGCCATTCGCTGCGGTCAACTTCCTTGCCGAGCTTCGCGATGTTTTCCTCCACCTCAAATTCGCACGCAGCGCGAATATTGGCCAGCAGATCCGTACCGATCTGCATGGAGGAATAATCCTTCCACTTATCGGGATAGCCGATCTTCGGGGCGAAAGTATCCAGTTTGGCCAGGGCGCGCTCCTTGGTGGCATCGCTCATCCAATCCAGATTCCGGATGGACAGGCGGTAGGCATCCAAGAGGTCAGCCACCAGCTGATCCATGGTGGCCTTGTGTTCGGGCGGGAAGTAGGAGGCCACGTAAAGCTGGCCTACTGCCTCACCGAGCACGCCATTGACCAATTGCACCGCACGCTTCCAGCGGTCACGTTGCTGGGTGGTACCGGCGAGCACCTTGCCGTAGAAATCGAAGTTCTTGGCATCAATCACTTCGGGCAGGTAGGAAGCACGCGCGAGCAGAATGCGCCAGCGAGTGTATTCCCGCAAGGTTTCCAGCGGAGTTTCTTCCCACAGCTGCGCGGCGGCCCGCAACGCCTGCGGGGTGGTGACAATAATGGTACCGAGCCCATCAGGATCGTAACCGATAGCGCGCAGCGCGGTGGCCCAGGGGAACTGCGGGGCCGAAGCCACGAAATCCGCGAAGGACATCGGGTTATTGACCTTATCCATATCCCGGGCATCCGTGCGGCTCATATGCGCGGCGGCGAGTTTTGTTTCCACATCGATGACGCGCCCGGCGGCGGCTGTGATAGCAGCGCTGGGTTCGGTGGCCTTCTCATCAAAAGCGAGCTGGGCCAGTTGCGGCACGAAATCCCGGTAGGCGCTCAGGACCGGAGCGAATTGCGCTTCGCGGTAATAGGCTTCATCGGGCAAACCCAGGCCGGACTGGCCGATGGAGAACTCATGGACATTGGGATTGACCAGGCTGGGGGCCACATCCACCCCGAAGAAACTATCCACCCCGGTGCGCATGAGGGCGCCAATAACGCGGGCCAGATCCTCCTTTGTTTCCGCCTGGGCTACCGGATCAAGATCAGCGGTGAGGGGAGCGGTGCCCTTCTCATTAATTGCAGCGGTATCAATAAAAGAACGGTAGAGGGCCACAACCTTCGCGAGGGATTCCGCAGGAACGCCCGGTGCGGCATCCGCAGCGGCGGCCTTATCGCCAGCGGCCGTTTCCGAACCGGCAGTGCCCGCGGCATCCGCAGCTTTCTCAATAAGTTCACGTACGTGAAGTTCCGCCTCATCGCGTAGATCAATGAAAGAACCGACCGAGACCTGATCGGCTGGAATTTCCTTCTCACGCAACCAGGTGCCATTGACGGCACGGAAAAGATCATCCTGGGGGCGCACCGACGTATCGGCACCCGAAAGCACAGCATGCAAAGCAGTATCAGTCATGTGTCCAGGGTAGTGGACGCCTACGACACTTTAAATAGCGCATCGCCACCGGCGCACCACCCCAAAGTAAAAGTGACAAGCGGCACAATAGGATAGGATTGCTGCATGCGAGTACATATTGGAACAGATCATGCCGGTTTCGAGCTCAAGGAATTCCTGGTGGAGAAACTGGAAGAAAGTGGCTACGAAGTGGTGGACCACGGCGCTAAAACCTATGACGCGCTCGATGATTACCCCGCCCCGTGTATTGCCTGCGGGCAGGGCGTCGTAGATGATGCCGGGTCGCTAGGAATTGTATTGGGCGGGTCCGGGAACGGCGAGCAGATTTCAGCGAATAAAGTGCGCGGCGTGCGCGCGATCCTCGCCTGGAATGAGGCCACCGCCAAGCTCGGGCGCGAACACAATAACGCCAACGTTATTTCCATTGGAGCGCGCCAGCATACCCCGGAAGAGGCGTGGAACCTCGTCAAGCTTTTCCTGGAAACACCCTTCAGCGAAGATGAGCGCCACCAGCGCCGCATCGACCAGATCGCGCGTTACGAAGGCGCCTAAAAAGCCCTAAATATAGATCGCCGGATCGATGAGCGGTTCGTGATGGGCCGGGGTGCGTACCCGTGCGGGGATTCCCACCGCGGTCGCTTCCGCCGGCACATCATGAACGACGACGGCGTTAGCGCCCACCTGGGAACCGTCCCCAATGCGGACAGGGCCGAGTATTTTCGCGCCCGCTCCCACCATGACGCCATTTCCCAAGGTGGGGTGGCGTTTGACCGGTTCGGCTGATGACCCACCCAGGGTCACCCCGTGGTAGATCATGCAATCATCGCCGATCTCTGTGGTTTCTCCGATGACCACGCCCATGCCGTGGTCAATGAAGAAACGGCGGCCGATGCGAGCACCGGGGTGGATTTCCACCCCGGTGAGCAACCGGGTGGCTTGCGAGAGGAGGCGCGCCGGTAGCCGCAGCCGCGGCGTCGCCTCCCACATCGCGTGTGCCACCCGGTGCCCCCACACGGCATGCACGCCGGAGTAAGCCAGTACTACTTCCAGGCGGGAGCGCGCCGCCGGATCGCGCCGGCGCGCGGTATCAATATCTTCCCGCATCATCCGGAGTGCTCGAGATAAACCCATAGAACCTACTCTAGCCGGCCCCGCGCCGTGAGCTGAGTCCCCGCGCCACGTGGGCCTGCGCCGTCGTACCTATCCTTTCCCTAATCGCGGTAGGGATCGAAAAGGGGAGTGGAGGCGTAGCGCTCCCCGAAATCGGGGATGATGACGACGATGCGCTTACCGGCAGCCTCGTCACGCTTCGCGACCTCGAGTGCGGCGTGGAGAGCGGCGCCTCCCGAAATCCCTAGGAGCAGCCCCTCCGAGGTGGCAGCCGCGCGCGCCACCTCAAGCGCCGTCGCCGTGGGAACCGGGAAAACTTCGTTGTACAGCTCGGTGTCGAGCACCTCGGGAACGAAATTCGCGCCGATGCCCTGGATACCGTGCGAACCGGCCTTCCCCTCGGAGAGCAGCGGCGATTCGGCCGGCTCCACCGCAATGATCTTCACGTCCGGATTATGGCGGCGCAGTGCCCGCCCCGCCCCGGTAATGGTGCCGCCGGTTCCGATACCCGCCACAAAGTAATCCACCTTGCCCTCGGTATCCGCCCAGATTTCCTCACCCGTGGTCTTTTCGTGAATCGCGGGGTTGGCCACGTTGGTGAACTGGCTGGCCAGAATCGCGTTCTCGGTATTCGCCACGATTTCTTCGGCGCGGGCCACCGCCCCGCGCATGCCTTCCTTCGGGTCGGTCAGCTCCAGACGCGCCCCGAAAGCCCGCAGCAGCATACGCCGCTCCACGGACATGGAGGCCGGCATCGTCAAAATAACCTTGTAGCCGCGCGCGGCACCCACCCAGGCCAGGCCGATCCCGGTATTCCCCGAGGTTCCTTCCACAATGGTGCCACCGGGGCGCAGCGCGCCAGACTCTTCCGCGGCATCGATAATGGCCACCGCCACCCGGTCTTTCACCGAATTAGCGGGATTGTAAAACTCAAGCTTGGCGAGGACTTCCGCGGAGCTACCCTCCGCGAGCTTATTGATACGGACGAGGGGCGTATGCCCCACAAGTTCAGTAGCGTCATTGAAAATGGTCATAGTTCCTCCTCGGGTACGCTAACGCGGCTGCGAGCCATATTGTTCCCGCGGCTCCATGTTATTTTCTGGAACGCGAGTGGCTCGGCGTGGCCCGAGATATGGATAGACCTGGGCAGATACCCCATCTAACCGCTAATCGCGGGGAGTGGTATCCGATTCCCGCGCGCGTCGTTCGGCCTCCGCGGTGAAAGCGGGAATAAGGAAGTCGAGTTTGGTATCGAGATTGGCCCGGTCGCGCCATTTCAGGCGGGAGAATAGCACGATATTCCCGCGGGCAGGCTGAGCAATATGGGTACCGTCTTTGACGTTGTTGAAAGAGGCCGCCGCCGCGTGGGTGGCCATAATGATATTGGTAACGGTGTCTACCGCGAGCAGCCCGATTTCCACATCCCATCCGGCGATATCTTCGAGCGCATTAATAAGGGCATTGAGGTGCGGGGCAATAAAACGCGAGGTTGCGGAGAACTGCACGAAAAGCAGATCAAGCCCCGGGTGGGTATCCATAAGTTCCCACACTTTATTCGCATAATCACGCAGCAGGGCATCCGCGCTCTCTCCTTCGGGCGGAGGATATTCGCTCGAAACGCGCGCCAGACACGCTTCCATGAGATCTTCGCGGCTTTTGAAGAGACGATAGAGAGCCGAGGTCGCTACGCCGAGCTTCTCGGCAACCTGGCCGAGCGTGAACCGATCCAAACCGATCTCGAAGACTGCATCGATTGCTTCATCGGCAGTGAAAGTCGGTTTGGGGCCGGTTTTCTTGTGTGACCGTAAAGGGCTTCTCATGGCATCACCGCATTCAGTGGTTGACGTGTGTCGATACGGCACTGCACGATGCGGCCGTTTTTGTTTATTTTAACGCGCTATAGAAGAGTCGTCATGTTTATCCAGGTAAGGAACCTCGATAATCGCGTCATCAATTTGTTCGACGCCGACATTCCCCGCGGACAACTCTGCCATCATAGCGGCCAGAGATACCCCGCGCTCAGTGGATATGCGCAGTTCAACACCATCGTTGTGGTAGTCCATCTCCGGGGTGAAACCCGCGCCTGAGAGGGTGGCGATATATCTGCCGGCGTCGGAGTGCGGGAGAAAAGCCCGATAACGGGGCACGATGCGCCGTTCCACCAGCCGGGCCTGGCCGAGTGCCTGGGTGACCGAATCCGAATACGCCCGCACCAGTCCTCCTGTGCCCAGCAGGGTTCCCCCGAAATATCGGGTGACTACCGCAACAACATCGGTGATTCCCGCGCCGAGGAGGGTGTCGAGCATGGGGCGCCCGGCGGTGCCGGAGGGTTCACCGTCGTCAGAAGAACGGTGGATCGGAGCGCTGCCGGCAACGGAGACCACGTAGGCGCTGCAATGGTGGCGGGCATCGGGGAAACGGCGCTTTTCGCCGTCAATCACAGCGCGCGCCTCCGCCTCGGTGGAAACCCGCGCCAGCACTGTAATAAAACGAGAACGTTTGATCTCAAGTTCAGTTTCGTAGCGCGCCCCGGCCTCTAATAGCACATCCGACATAGTGGTATTGTCTCATCACCGGTGCTGACGCGTGGCGTGGCGATGCTTGATATCTCACATGCTCGCTCTGGCGCGGCGTGGAGGTGATGAGGTAGACTCATTCGCTGTGTGTTATTGAAGCGTCGGTTTCGGCGTGGATATTCACGAAGATTCGTAGCGGCTGCGCAGGGCGGCCCGGAAAGTAGAGAGGAGCGGTTGACATGGCAGTACCTAAGCGCAAGATGTCCCGCAGCAACACCCGCTCTCGTCGCTCCCAGTGGAAGGCCGAGCTCACCGAGCTCCAGACCGTCCGCGTGCGGGGCCGCGAAGTGCGCATCCCGCGCAAGCTGGCCAAGGCTTACAAGAAGGGTCTGCTCTCGGACTAAGTCCGCGGGAAGCTCAAGCTTGCTTACCCTCGTGAGGTTATCTCACGAGGGTATTTTTATGTTTCGGTGCCGCCGCGGTGCGACGGTGCGACGGTGCGACGGTGCGACGGGGCGACGGTGCGACGGGGCGACGGTGCGACGGTGCGACGGGGCGACGGGGCTGCACGCTTGGCCGCGAGCGCGCTGCCGGCAGCAGGGCGGCTCTTTTCCTAAAATGGAAGGGACACCGACGAAAGGGGTTCCCATGCAAGCCCGTCGCTACGCCGCTATCCTTGCCGCCGCGGCCCGCCAAAAACTCAGCCGCCGCGCCGTTCCTCGTGCTGATGAGCTGCCGCGGGTGAAGGTCCACGCGGTTGCCGAGCGCCCCGTGGGGGAAGGTATTGCCCGTTTTGCCGGCGGGGGAGTGGGCGGGCATGCCCCGGCTGCTCTGCTGCACCAACTATGCCTGGGGCCCACTCTCGATATTCTTGCCGATACCAGCCTGCCCCTGGTCGCCACCGGTGCCGTTATCACCGACCTGCGGTGGGAGATTCTCAGCCCCGTTCCTTTCGGGCGCCCGCTTACGGTGCGGGCGTGGGCTGCCAGTTTTGAGCGTGATGAAAAAGGTACGGCGCTGCGCCTCGCGGCTGATATTTCGTACGACGGCGCAGTGTGTTACCGAGAAATCGCACGTTACCTGGATCGGGGCAGCACCGGGAGTCCCGTGCGCGTGACCGGAGAAGAACCGCAGCTCGGGGGCGCTGATCTCGATTTCCGCACCGAATTCGGGGTGGATGAGGCCGGGCATCTGCGCTACGCCAGTCCCCACGCGCTGGCGGAACGGCGCTTCACTGCCGCGGATGCGCGCCACTGGGCCCGCCTGACCGGAGATATCAACCCGATTCACCTCTCCGGAGCAACCGCCCGCCTCTTCGGCTTTAGCGGGGCGGTGCTGCACGGTGCCGCTACCGACGCCTGGGCCTGCGGCCAGCTTGGCCTGCGCGGGGATGCACCGGGCCGCGGGGAAGTTACCTTCCGTGCGCCCCTGGTACTGCCTCAAAAGGTGGTACTGCGCGCCGTGGGGGAGGAAGGCGCCGTCGCCGTTGTCGAGGAACGCACGGGGCGCGACCTCGTCCATCTGCGCTACACCAGTGCGGAATTACATGAGGCGCAGGGAGGTATCGTGCTCCCCATTCGGGATGGGAAACCCTCCAGCACCGCGGTTTCGCGGGGCATGGTCGAGGTTTTCGCGGCCGGGGACGCCGCGCTTGCCACGGCCCTCGAGGATGCTATTCCTTGGCGCCGTACCTACCGGGAGCCCTACGCGCAGCTGACCCGCCTCGACGATCCGGCCCGCGGGGCGGATGCGGCGCATGCCGGGTTGAACTTCGTGCACCATACGCTCACCTTGCATGACGGTACGCCGCTCGCCAAGCTGCGCCCGCGCGGCGGGACACCCCGGGGCGAAATCGTCCGGGGTACCACGGTGCCCTGCCCCTTCACGGTTCCTTTCCGGGGCCGGGAGATTCCCGAGCGCTGGCGCGCCGCGACCCGTCGGGATGCTCGCGGCGACTACGTGTACCTGAGCGGCACGGAGCTCCTTGACCACCTGGCTCGGTGGGAAGAACAGGGGCGGGTGCAGCCCGGGGTGCTCGCCGCGCTCACCGAGGTGGTGCATCACCCGGAGATGATGCGCTTGGAGGGGCGCACTGTGGCGGTCCTGGGTGCCGGTGCGGAGCTATCCCCCGCGCCTACGCTGCTGGCCACCGGAGCGCAGGTGGCGGGAGTGGGGCGCAGCGAGTCGCGGCGCATGCGCACCTTGCGAGCCCGGGCGCTGGAAGCTGCCGGTGATCTCCATATTGCGCCCGCGGGTTTCGGCGACGTGACCGCAGCCCCGGACGCGGTGGCCGGTTGGCTCCTCTCGCTGCCCGGTGACCTCGTGGTGGTGGATACCCTTTACGCGCCCGGATATAAATTCCTGCTGGTGGAAGCGGGAGCGGATGCCGTGCTGCGCATGGTAGGGGAGGAAAGTAACGCTGCGTTCGCCTGGTACGGTTCGCCCACGGATGCCTACCCGATTCCGGGGAACGACGACGCAGCGGCTGGCGCCGCTGAGCTCCCCGGCGGGGTGGTTTCCCGAACGGCGATCCGCAGCTGGGCGAAACTTTCCGGGGCGCGGCCCGCCCGCGAGGGCGGCGTCGTCAATCTGCTCCAAGATATCCAGGGCCCCAATTACGCGGCCGCGAAACGCATCGGACGGTGGCGTGCCACCGTGGAGCGGGAAGCCGGCCGCACTATTTCCTACACGATTGCCCCGATGTCCCGCACCGAATCGGTGCTCATTTCCCAGCCGCTGCGCGCTGGGTACGCCGGCCTGGAGCGGCTGGGATACCCGCCCCTCGCCGCGGATACCGCAGCGGCTCTCCTCGCTGGTCTGCTGGTATGGGATCTGCACCATCCGGAGGCCACCGCTTCCTCCACCAGTTTCCTAACCGACCGCGCCTTGGATGGCGGGCTTCTCTCCATCCCCTATCAGCCCAATGACCTGGCCGGGCTCGCGCTTCTGAGCGGGGCGGAGCAGCTCCTCGGGCGCCACCGCGGACCTACGGCCGGGCGCTTACGGGAGCGCCCGGCCGTAGGGGATGCGTCCTCGGGCTACTAAACGAGGGAAGGCTGTTAGGAACCCGAGGACAGTTCTGGTTATACGAGGGGACAGGTCACATGGGTGGCCAGTTACTTTAGTGGATGAGAACCTTGAGGGCGTTGGTATCCGCAGCGTGGGCGAAAGCCTCGTAGGCTTCCAGGATGTCCTCGAAGGCAAACTCGTGGGTGACGAACTTATCGGCGGGCAGCTTCTTAGCGGCCACCAGCTTGAGCAGCATTTCCAGAGTATTGGTGGACACCAGACCCATAGAAATATTGATATTGGCGATCCACAGCTTGTCGATAGGCAGGTCAACCGGCTTACCGTGCACGCCCACATTTGCCACGTGGCCACCCGGGCGCACGATCTGGAGGCAGGTATCGAAGGTAGCCGGCACGCCCACCGCTTCGATGGCGACGTCGACCCCTAAACCATCGGTGAGGGCCATAACCTGCTCCTTCCAATCGGAGGAGCTGTTATTGACCGTGTGGGTGGCGCCGAAATCACGGGCGCGATCCAGGCGCTTATCATCCAGGTCAATGGCGATAACCTTGGCCGGCCCGTACAGGCGCGCCGTCATCACCGCGGCCAGACCCACGGGACCCGAGCCGACCACCGCGACGACGTCGCCCGGCTTGACTTTGCCGTTCTGCACCCCGATTTCGAAACCGGTGGGGAGGATATCGGAAAGCAGAATACCCTCCGCATCGCTCACACCTTCCGGAATCTTGTATACGGAGTTTTCCGCGAACGGCACGCGCACGTATTCGGCCTGGGTGCCGTCAATCATGTAGCCGAAAATCCAGCCGACGCCGGGCATGCCTTCGGGATCCATGCAGTGGGCGTACATGCCGGTGCGGCAGTAGGAGCAATGCCCGCAGGAGCTCACGCAGGAGAGGATGACCCGATCACCGACCTTGAGATTTGTCACGTTCGACCCGACTTCGGTGATGCGGCCAATTCCTTCGTGGCCCAAAATGCGCCCGGGTTCGACTTCCGGGGTGTCACCCTTGAGGATGTGGAGGTCGGTGCCGCAGATCGTGGTTGCTTCCATCTTGACGATGACGTCGGTGGGTTGCTGGATTTGCGGATCTGGAACTTCTTTCCATTCCTTAATTCCCGGACCTCCGTAGACAAGAGCCTTCATAATTTTCTCCTCATTGAGTCGCTCTGGTAAGTGCGGTGCCGTGACTGGCGCCACGCAATCCAATCTAGCGGGACGAAAGACCTATGGAAAGGGTGTGCCACGGTGGGTTGTGTAAGTTTGATCACGCGAGTGCTGTATAAGAATTACGTGAAAATACGCGGAAAAGTGGGCTGGATGGTGGGTGTGATCGGTTGACGTAGCTCCCGAAGGGTGGGTGCGTAAATTAAGGACGTATGTCCCGGCGGGGTGGATTTTACGGCACGTGTGCGGCGGGTGTTGGCGGCGGCCTGCGGCGGCGTCGTTCATAAAAATAAGGCGAGGCTCCACGAAAAGGAACAGTGCACGTTCGGAACATCACACGGTCGGGACGGCGGGACTTGAACCCGCGACCCCCCGCTCCCAAAGCGGGTGCGCTACCAAACTGCGCCACGTCCCGTGCTAGTTATTGTATGTAGCTGCCATGCGCTAAAACTGAAGGTTTCCAGCCGCACCTAGGCAACGTGCCTAGTGTAATGGATTCTGGCCCGCAATGCCCATGCGGCTAGTGGGCGCCACCGGGGTGGAAGTCTTGGGGGTGGGGTGGTATTCTCTTCGGGTAGCGTTCGCGCAAGCGGCCGCGTGCGAGTGTAGTTTAGTGGTAAAACCTCAGCCTTCCAAGCTGATGATGGGAGTTCGATTCTCCTCACTCGCTCCATACTTTTCGTTAATATAGTGCGGACTCATCTCAGTATTTCACCCTTTTTCTTTCTCGTGATCGCGTAACCCTGCCTCGGCAAGGATATGGCCCACTTTTACGATAATGCTTTCAATATGTGGCCTATAGGACACTTGGTGTTGGTTTTATCCGGACTTTTCGGCTTGCTAGCAGGCTCGAATCGGGTTCGAACTCGGGTAGCTAAGGTTGTTTGCGCTGATGGTACTGCACTCGGTGGGGTGTGGGAGAGTAGGTTGCTGCCGCCATGTTTCTTAGTGTGTGGGGTGTTGCCTGGTTGGGTAACACCCCACACGCGTTTAACTAGTGAGAACACACGCGTTCGGAACGATGCTTATGAGGGGCCAGCAACGAGGCTGACCCAAAAACCGGCCTATAAGGCGGAAACAGCCCGAAAGAGGCGCTCACATAGCGACAGTTAGGCGGATGCGTCGCCAGGGCTCAACCTTGCCCGATGGGTGTGGTACCGTCCGATACATGATTGGCGCAGCCCTGGATAGCGACATACTCGCGGGGTTGCTCGCGGGGCTTAGCTGCGTCGTCGTACCCTAAGGTAGAGGAGAAATGGAGGTAAGAATGAAACGTTGGGGAGCGCTGTGCGCGGTGCTCACACTCGCCTTGAGCGCATGCGGGACAACCGCGACAACAGAGGGACATGCCCCGCAGCAGCCCGGCGCATCAGCAGCGGAGGCGGAGGCAACGGCGCCCACGCCCACCACCGCGGCGCCCGTATCCGATCCGCGTAGCCTCACCGGGATGGCGACCGTTGCCCCGCTCCCCGAACCGCATCCGACCGTACCGGCAGCGGTCAACCTTCCCGTCACGATCACGGATGCCAGCGGCGCGAAAGTTACCGTGACCGATGCATCGCGTGTTGTCACGCTCGATATGTCCGCCGCGATTTCGCAAACGCTTCTCGCCCTCGGGCTGGGCCACACCATCGCGGGCCGCACCATATCCGATACCGAGCCGAGCCTCGCGAGCGTGCCGGTCGTCACCGAAAGCGGGCACACCGTCAATGCCGAAGCGGTATTGCGCCTTGCACCCACCCTCATTCTCACCGACGGCACCATTCGCGGGGCGGAAGGCACCCTCGCCCAACTAGAAGCATCCGGTATCCCGGTGGTGCGACTCTCGCGCGCCACGACGTTCGACGACGCACCCGCCCGCGCAGCCGAAGTAGCCCGCGCCGTGGGTGCCGGGCAGGCCGGCGAAGAACTCGCCGCCCAGATTTCGCAATCCATCGCGCAGGCTCGTATCGACGTAGCGCAGCTCGCCCCGGCCGATCCGCTGCGCATGGTCTTCCTCAATATTCGCCCGCAGGCCGGCCTGTTCATGCTGCTCGGGAGCGAATCGGGTGCCAGCGACGTCATTGACGCGGTGGGCGGGCGTGATATGGCCGGGGAAGCGGGAGTCACCCAGGCCCGGCCCGCCAGCCAGGAAGCCCTCCTCGTGGCTAACCCGGAAGTTATTATCGTGATGACCAACGGGCTGAGCGCGCTCGGCGGGATCGAGGCCCTCGAAGGGCAGCCCGGCATTTCGCAAACCGAGGCCGGGAAGAAACAGCGTGTGCTCGCCATTCCCGATAATCTTTCCCTCGGCTTCGGTCCGCAAAGTGGCGATCTGATCCGAGCGATGGGCCAAGCGCTCTACACTGCCCAGTAGTGGGAACACGTGCGTTGGTAAAGAAAACACGTGGGTCGGTAAAGAAAACACGTGGGTCGGTAAAGAAAATACGCCGGCCGATGATGAAAACCCCAGCCGGTAGTGGGAAAGCGCGGGCGGCTAGTGTGCCCGCGCGGTAGCACAGCACGAAAGGATAGTGAGAGGATGACCGTGGCCCAGCGCCCCAGCTCGCGCGGGGCGGACCCGATTTCCGCACCCGGGCGCCGCGCCGCACTCATCGCGGCCTTCCTGCGCCTGGCCACCATTGCGGCGATTATTGCCGGTTACGTGACGGTGGCCCACGCCAGCGCGCAGGCCGCCGGTGCACCTGCTGGTACAGCGGCGCTGCCCGCCACCGGCCACCCCTGGCTCGCGGCCGGTTTCTTCGCGTGTGCCGGTGTCTGCGCCACTGCTGAACGCGTGGGCAGCACCGGCGCAGCTCGCGCAGAAGAACGCCGGCTGCGCGGTCTGCTTCTGGAACGAACCTTCACGCTGGCCCGCACCGGCACCCCGACGCCCTATACGGCCGGGCGGCTCCTCCCGCTCCTCACCGATAGCGTCGAACGAATCACCAACTACCGGCAGGGCTATGTGGGTACCACCATCGGCGCGTTGCTCGCCCCATTCCTCACCCTTGCCTTTATCGGCGTGGCCATCGACCCGGTCATCGGATTCGGCGTCATGGCGGCCCTCCCGCTCATCCCGGCGGGCATCGGACTCTTCTTCCGTTTCTTCCGCCGCGCCTCCAGCGAATCACGCCGCGCGCGTGACACCCTCGTGGATAGCTACCTCGATGCCATCCGCAATATGACCACCATTCGCCTCTTTAACGCCGGGGAACGCATCGAAGCGGACCTGGCTCGCCGTGGGGAAACCAACCGCCGCGCCATTATGCGGATGCTGGCCGGTAACCAAATCGTCATTATCGTTATGGACGGCCTGGTCGGCCTCCTCCTCATCTGCCTCACCGCCGGGCTCACCACCGCCCGCGCGGCGCACCTCGCGCCGTGGCAGGCGCTCGCCGTGGCTCTGCTCGCGGTGGTGCTCCTCGAACCGCTCTCGCAGGTGGCGGGATTCTTCTACATCGGTATGGGCGGGCGTGCCGCCCAAAAAGCCATCACCCGTTACCTTTCCATCGCTCCGCGTGGTGGGAACGACGGCGCAGCTGCGGCTCCCCGCACCCTCGCGAATGACGGTGCGCTTCCGAGTGGCAGCGCAGCCCGGCCCGCCGGTGAAGCTCCGCTCATCACCGTGACTAACGCGGCGGTGAATTACGGGCGCGAAGAGGTGCTGACCTCGGCAAACCTGCGCGTGGAGCGCGGGGAACGCCTCGCGATTGTGGGCGTGAGCGGAGCCGGGAAATCCACCCTCCTCGCCCTGCTGCGCGGCGCCTTACGTCCGCAGGCCGGGAGCGTGCAGGTAGCCGGGGTCCGCGTGGATGCCGGCAGTGGTGACCTGGCGCAGGTGCGCGCGCGCAGCGCCGTCGTCGCTCAAACAACGTGGATGTTTACCGGAACCATTGCCGATAACCTGCGTCTGGCGCGCCCGGACGCCACCGCGCAGCAGATGTGGGACGCTCTTGAACGCGCCCAGGTGGCTGAAGACGTGGCGCGGATGCCAGCAGGAATCGATACGTATCTCGGGGAGGATTCCGCGCTGATTTCCGGTGGGCAGGCCCAGCGCATTTCTCTAGCGCGGGCGTTTTTGGCCGGGCGCACCCTGCTGCTCCTTGACGAACCCACCGCCCAGGTCGATATGGAATCCGAGGACCGGATCTGCGCGGCGCTGGCAGCGCTCGGGCCCGAGTACACGCTCGTCATGGTCACGCACCGTCCCGCGCTAGCGGCCCTGGCGGACCGGGTGGTGCGGGTCCGCGCCGTAATTCTCGAGGAGGTCAGCGATGTCCGCGCCGAATAATAACGCAGCGCCGGGGCTGCGCACCGTTGTGCCCTGGCTGCTTTCCCTGACCCGCCCCGTCCACGGCCCGCTCGCGCTCTCCACCCTGTGCCGGGCCGCCGGGCAGGTGGCTGATATCGGGCTTTTCGCGGTGGCGACCTACGGAATGGTGGCGGCCGTGAGCAGCGGCGGGGGAGCGGGCTTCCTCTGGCTCGTGGCTCTCCTCGCGCTCCTCAAAGCTGGCCTGCGCTACCTCGAGCAATTCACCGGGCACTACGTGGCTTTCCGGGCCCTCGAGCTGCTGCGCACTCGCGTTTTTGCCAGCCTGTGGCCCAAGGCCCCCGGGATTATGACCCGCTCGCGTTCGGGGGATATGGTCGCCTCCCTCACCCGCGATATTGACCGTATCGAAGTGGTTTACGCGCACACGGTGGCTCCGGTGGTCTGCGCCTACGTGCTCACCCCGGCCGCGCTGGTGGTGGGCGGCGCGGTGCTCGGGTGGAGCGCGATGGTACTGCCGGCGGTGGCCGCGGTGCTCGCACTCGCTGTTATCCCGTACGCGGGTACCCGGCGTGCCATTGATGCGACGACGGCGCAACTCGCCGCCCGCGCCGATCTGGCCGCGCATGTGACCGATTCGCTATACGGCCTCGAAGATGTACTCGTCTTCGGGCGCACTGCCGACCGTATGGAAGAAACAGCTGCCCTCGGCGCGAAAGTCGCCACCAGCGGATCTTTCCCCGCCTGGGTGGCCGGGCTGCGCCGCGGGGCCAATATTCTTGCCGCCGGGCTGAGCGCGGCGTGGATTATCGCGGCGAGCCTCAACGACCCGACTATCTCCCTGCCGCTCGCGGCGGCCGGCGCGGTGGCGGCCCTGCGGGTATGGGAAGGCCCCCAAGCTCTCGAAGATGCGGCGTCGTCCCTCGACGCTTCGCTCGCGGCCGCCCGGCGCATTTATGCCCTCGCGCACGCACCCCAGCCGTGCCCGGACGGCCCCGGTATCCTCATGCCCGAACGTGGCCTGTCGGTAGAATTCGACGCTGTCCACTACACCTATCCGGAGCGTGAACGCGAGGTGCTGCGCGGGGTGAGCTTGCGTATTCCGGCCGGCTCTCACACCGTGCTGGCCGGGCGTTCCGGCTCGGGGAAATCCACGCTTGTGCACCTGCTGGAACGCTACGATGACCCGACGTCCGGGACGGTGCGCATCGGGGGGATTGCCACCACGGATCTCAACGTTGCCTCGCTGCACGCCTGCGTGGTGGGGGTCTCCCAAAAGAGCCAGATCGTGGCCGGGACTATTGCCGATAACCTGCGCCTGGGAGTTCCCGGCGCTAGCGAAACTGAACTGTGGCGCGCCCTGACCGTGGCCGGGCTGGAGGGCGATGTGCGAGCCATGCCGGAGGGCTTAGCCACCCGGGTGGGAGGCGGTACCTCGCACGGCCGACCCACCGGATACGCGCTTTCGGGAGGGCAGGTGCAGCGGCTGTGCCTGGCCCGCGCGGTGCTCATGCGTCCGGCCGTCCTCATCCTCGATGAATTCGCCGCCGCCCTCAATAGCGAACTCGAAGCCGGGATTCGGGCCAATCTGCGCGCCGCCCTCCCCGATACAACCATTATTGAAGTGAGCCACCGCCTCGATGCGGTGCGCGAAGCGGATACTGTGGCCGTGCTTTCGGGCGGGCGCCTGGTGCTGACCGGCCCACCCGCCGACATCACCGAAGTCCGGACGCCGCGCCATTAGCGCTCCGTGCAACATTAAGGCAAGATAGACAGAATGAGTGGACAGCGCGGCAACCAGCGGCACGCGGCCACCGCGCTCTCCGCGGTGCCCGCCGCGCCAGCCGTGCCTCCGGTACCCGCCGGCATCGCCGCCCGCCGCCGCCGGCGCGTCTGGACCTTCCTCATCCTCACCGTGCTCCTTGCACTGGGAATGCTTATCTCCGCGCACCTGGGCCAATTCCCCGTGACCGTGGGGGACGTGGCGCGCGGTATCGCCGCCCGCTTCGGGCTGACCGCACCTCCCGACGATCCCCTCATCATGGCGGCGCTCTGGAATATTCGCTTCCCCCGTATCTGCTTAGGGATCCTGGTGGGCGGGGCGCTCGCGGTGGCCGGCGCCGTCATGCAGGCGGTCTTCTCCAACCCGCTGGCGGAACCGGGAATTATCGGGGTTTCTTCCGGATGCGCTTTCGGGGCCGCCCTCACCATGGTCTTTGTTCCCGGGGCCCTGGGCGGGTTGTCGGTACCGCTGGGGGCCTTCGCCGCCGGGCTCGTCACCTCCGCCACCGTCTACCTGCTGGCGCGCTCGCAGGGGCGGGCTGAAACTCTCACCCTGGTGCTCACCGGTATCGCGGTGACCGCGGTGGCCTCCGCCCTCACCTCCATCGCCACCTACCTTGCCGATACCAACGCCCGCGAACAAATCGTGTTCTGGCAGATGGGCTCGTTGGCGGGGGCCTCCTGGTTCCAGGTCGCCGTGGTGGGTGCGGTGGTCGGCGTCGGCATCCTCGGTGCCCTCGCGCTGGCCGGCCGCCTCGATCTGCTCAGCTTGGGGGAGCGCGAAGCGGGGCACGTGGGTGTGAACGTCGCGGCCTTGCGGGCCGCCGCCATCGTCCTCACCGCCATCCTTACCGCCGCCGCCGTGTGCTTCGCCGGAGTGATCGGCTTCGTGGGCCTTATTGTTCCGCATGTGCTGCGACTCCTCATGGGCCCAATGAACCGCATGCTTATTCCGGCTGCGCTGCTGGGCGGGGCGGTACTTCTCACCTACGCCGATCTTGCGGCCCGCACCCTCGTGCCTTTCGCGGAACTCCCCATCGGGATCTTCACGGCGCTGGTGGGCGGCCCCACCTTCTTCATCCTGCTGCGCAAGAACCTGCGAGGTGCCCGTGGTTGATCTCTTCTCCGCGGCGGGGGGGCCGGCCGGGGCACTCGTGGCCGAACACCTCAGCTTCGCCTACGGTAGCCACCGGGTTCTCCACGACGTCAGCATCACTGCCCAGCCCGGGCGGGTCCTCGGGGTACTCGGCCCCAATGGCACCGGAAAATCCACGCTGCTCTCGCTGCTCGCCGGTGACCAAGCACCCACGTCCGGGCAGGTGCGCATCGGCGGCACCTCCGTTTCCTCCCTTTCTTGGCGGGAGCTGGCGCACATGCGCGCCGTTATGCCGCAAAACTCCACCTTCCCCTTCGCCTATCTGGTGCGTGACCTGGTGGCCATGGGTCTCGGATCCGGGAACGGGGCGGGGCGGGGCGCCGGTGCCGGGCAGGGCGCCGGCGCTGGGAGTGCAGCCGGTGCCGGGCGGGGCGCCGGTGCTGGGAGTGCAGCCGGTGCCGGGCGATCAGCGGACGCCGCCATTATCGACGCCGCCCTGCACGCCGCCGATGTCACCCACCTCCAGGATCGCGATGTCACCCGCCTTTCGGGCGGCGAGCAGGCCCGCGTCACCTTCGCGCGGGTTCTTGCCCAGCGTGCCGGGGTGGTGCTCCTGGATGAACCGACCGCGGCCCTGGATATTTCCCACCAGCAGCGCCTCCTCGAGCTGTGCAGGCGCCTGGCGGCCGGCGGGCATACCGTCGTCGCGGTGCTGCACGATATTCAACTGGCCGGCGCGCTCTGCGATGACGTGGTGCTGCTGCGCCACGGCCGGGTGGAGGCGGCCGGCACCCCGCGCCAGGTGCTCACCTCGGAGCTGCTGACCCGGGTCTACGACTGGCCGATCCGAGTGGAGACGCTGGGCGATGGGACTATCGTCGTCGTTCCCACCACCGCAACCACGTCCGTAAAGTGAGAAAGCAATTCTCACTACGTGGACACAGCTAGACTAAGGACGACGGCGGCACCGCCCGCCACCACAACACACGATACGAAGGGGAACTATGGCGCAGCTGCGATCGGCAACGTCAACAACAGGCCGGAATATGGCCGGGGCGCGGGCGCTCTGGCGCGCTACCGGGATGGGTTCGGAAGATTTCGGAAAGCCGATTATTGCCATCGCTAATTCCTTCACCCAATTCGTTCCCGGGCATGTCCACCTGCGTAACGTCGGGAAAATCGTGGCCGATGTTATTCAGGCTAACGGCGGCGTGGCGCGCGAATTTAATACCATCGCGGTAGACGACGGTATCGCCATGGGCCACGACGGCATGCTCTACTCGCTGCCCAGCCGCGAAATAATCGCCGACTCCATCGAATATATGTGCAATGCGCACACCGTGGATGCCCTCGTGTGTATTTCCAATTGCGATAAAATCACGCCCGGGATGCTCATCGCCGCCATGCGCCTGAATATTCCCACTATTTTTGTGTCCGGTGGTCCCATGGAGGCGGGTAAGCCGGTGGAAGGCGTCGTCGACCATAATATTGACCTCATCGACGCGATGGCCCTGGCCGTGGACGATTCCATCACGGACGACGAGCTCGCGCGCGTGGAGGAAAACGCCTGCCCCACCTGCGGTTCCTGCTCGGGAATGTTCACCGCGAATTCCATGAATTGCCTAACCGAAGCGCTGGGCATGTCCCTGCCCGGTAACGGCTCGACCCTCGCCACCGCCACCCGCCGCCGCCGGCTTTTCGAAGAGGCGGGGAAGCGCATCGTCGCGCTCACGAAACGTTATTATCACGACGACGATGCCAGCGTGCTGCCGCGCAATATTATGACGAAGGCGGCGTTCACCAATGCGATGTCCATGGACGTGGCCATGGGGGGCTCCACCAATACCGTGCTCCATATTTTGGCCATCGCCCAGGAAGGGCATGTGGATTTCACGCTGGCGGATATTGATGCGCTGTCGCGGCGAGTGCCCTGCATGGTCAAACTTGCCCCGAACTCCACCGAATTCCATATTCAGGACTTCCACCGGGCCGGTGGGATCCCGGCGCTGCTCGGGGAAATGTACCGCGCGGGCATGCTCGATGATTCGGTGCATTCGGTGCATTCCGATGATCTGAAATCCTGGCTGGAAACCTGGGATATTCGCGGGGTGGCACCTTCGGAACAAGCTCGTGATCTTTTCAGCGCCGCGCCGGGCAACGTGCGCACCACCCGCGCATTTTCGCAGGATTCCACCTGGGAAAGCCCGGATCTGGACGGAGAACACGGGTGTATCCGCAGCGCCGATCACGCCTATACGAAGGATGGTGGACTGTGCGTGCTGCGCGGGAACCTCGCGGAGGACGGCGCGGTGATCAAGACGGCCGGCATCAGCGAGGAACTCTTCCACTTCGAGGGGAGGGCCCGAGTGGTTGATTCCCAGGAGGCCGCCGTCGAACTTATTTTGTCCAAGGCGGTGGAACCGGGCGATATCGTGGTGATCCGCTACGAGGGTCCCAAGGGCGGGCCGGGGATGCAAGAAATGCTCTATCCCACCTCCTACCTCAAGGGCCTGGGCCTCGGAAAGGTGTGCGGTCTGATTACCGACGGGCGTTTTTCCGGGGGGACGTCGGGTCTGTCCATCGGGCACGTCTCCCCGGAGGCCGCCGCGGGTGGCAATATTGCGCTGCTGCGCGAAGGGGATCACATTATTATCGACGTTCCCACCCGCTTGCTCGCCATGGATGTTTCCGAAGAAGAACTGGCCGAGCGGCGCGCCCAGATGGGTGACCTGCCGTGGCACCCGGAGAATCGCGACCGGAAAGTCTCCAAGGCGCTACGTGCCTACGCGATGATGACCACCTCGGCGGATCGCGGGGCGGTGCGGGTGGTGGACGGCCGGGTCGACTAAAGCACCACGGGGCCGCGCTCACCCTAGCGCCGGCGTGCTACCGGCTAGTTGTCGAAGGCCGGGCTGAGCTCGTGGGGTGGCTCCATGAGCCAGTGCCGGTCGGTGATCATGCGGGCGGCTGCCACCCCGGCGCCCACCGCGCAAATAACAAGAACCACATTGGTGAGTGCGCCGGCTGCCTGGGCGATCTGCCCGGCATTAATGGCGTGCAGGCCGCGGAAAAATACCACCCCGGGAATCATGACGACGACGGCTGGGACGCTGAGCGAGACCCGGGAAAATCGGGTGCGGCGGGTGAGGAGATGGGCGAGGATCCCGGCGCCCAGGGCCGCGAGGAACACCGCGGCCACGTTATAGAAGCCGGCGTCCTGGGCGCTCATGCGGGCGGCATTGACAAGTGCGCCGATAGCTCCGGCCAGCAGCGCGGCACCCTGTTCTGCCGTGAAGAGCATAGCGAAACCGTAGGAGGCCACGAAGGTTGCGGCGGCGCGCGCCAGCGCAAGCCACGGTTCGGGGATGACGTAAGCGGCGTGCGGGGCGATATCGGTATCGAAGAGGACGGTGACGACCCACACCGCCATCCCGGCGGCCAGCATCAGCATGGTGACGTAGGCCCCGCGGGTCAGGCCGGCGGAGAAATCGGCGCGAATAGTATCGAGCATCGCGGTGACGAGCGGGAAACCGGGAATGAGGAAGAGGAGGGCGGAAACCACCCCGGCCTCGTGCACCACCGCGATATGCCACGCGGCTTCAGCCACCCCCACCGTGGCGAGATACAGCACCGCAGCTAGCGCTCCTACCAGGAACCAAATCCCGAAGTGGTTCACGAGGCGGCGAGCTAACCAGCCGCGCGCCGCCTGCCCCGCGCTCGCCGCGAAGAAAACCGCGGAGCATTCCACCACCCCGCCTCGGTTGAGGAAACAGAAACAGGCGCAGGCAAGCCCGGATACCAGGGCGAGTAACCAGGCCGGGTAGGTGCGGGCCCGCGCTATTGCATCGTCGAGGGTGCTTGTGACCCGCGCGGGAGTCGAGCCGTCCGGGAGGGCATCAATGGCCGTAATAAGCGCGTCGATACGGGCGGCGTTTACCCCGAGGGCGCGCTGTTCCCCGGTGAGAGTGCACACATCCCCGTAGCCGTAGCAGGTGAGCGTGATTTCGGTGAAGGATACCGCGGCGTGGGTCGTGCGGATTCCCAGGGCGTGTGCGGTGCGTTCCATCGAGTGTTTGACCCGGTAGGCGGAGGCACCGCTCGCCAGGAGTAGCAATCCGGCGCGCAGTACCGCCCGCGCGGCATAGCGCAGATGGCTGGGTTGCTGCGGCGCAGGGGGCCGGTGTGAAAACGTCACGCGTCCAGGGTACGCTTCCCGAAAAACTCCGGAAAACTGTCCGAACAATGAAACCGAAATCCACGATGTGAGACAGATTGATCTTTTTAGCGTTCGCGGACCGCGCTCCGGTAGTCTGAAAGGCATGGCTCAGATTCTTCTTATTATCGTAGTGAGGTAGCGCGCACCACCGGTTGCGCGCTCCCCTCACGTGAGGGGATTTTTTATGCGCTAACCACCACAGCTAGCCACCCCGCTCGGCACTCCAGGAGAACAGGCCCGAAGAACCAGGTGAATCAGGTTGAAGGAGGAACCATGGCCGCATCCGAGATGAATGCATCCGCGATGGGCGCGTCGGCCGCGTCTCACCGGGACCAGCCCGGTGAGATCCGCGAAAAAATGGACGGCGCCCGCGCCATTGTCCGCACCCTAGCGGAACTCGGTGTGGATGTCGTCTTCGGGCTGCCCGGCGGAGCTATTTTGCCCACCTATGACCCGATGTACGATAGCGATTCGCCGCGCCATATCCTGGTGCGCCACGAACAGGGTGGGGGCCACGCGGCCGAAGGCTATGCGCTGGCAACCGGGCGCGTGGGTGTTGTGATGGCCACCTCCGGGCCGGGGGCAACGAACCTCGTCACCCCGCTGCTGGATGCCAATATGGATTCCGTCCCGCTGGTGGCGATCACCGGGCAGGTGGGGGCCGCGGCCATCGGAACCGACGCTTTCCAGGAAGCCGATATCGTGGGTGCCACCATGCCCATGGTCAAGCATTCTTTCCTCGTGACCGACGCCGCTGATATTCCGGCCCGCCTGGCAGAAGCTTTTTACCTCGCGGCGAGCGGGCGCCCCGGCCCCGTCCTCGTGGATATCGCGAAATCCGCCCAGAACCAAGAAACAGAATTTGTGTGGCCCCCGCGCCTGGACCTACCCGGATACCGCCCGGCCGGCGAACCGGATCCCGCTGCCGTCCGCGAGGCGGCCCAACTTATCGCCACCGCGAGCCGCCCCGTGCTCTACGTGGGAGGCGGGGCCGTGCGCGCCCGGGTCTCCCGCGAGGTCACCGAACTGAGCGATCTCACCGGTGCCCCGGTGGTCACCACCCTGCCGGCTCGCGGCACCGTACCCGATTCCCACCCCCACAACCTGGGGATGCCGGGCATGCACGGTACTGTTCCCGCGGTGGGCGCCCTCCAGCGCAGCGATCTCATCGTGGCGCTCGGGGCGCGTTTCGATGATCGCGTTACCGGGGCGCTTGACGGTTTCGCGCCGCGGGCAAAAGTTATCCACCTCGATATTGACCCGGCGGAAGTCTCCAAGAACCGCACCGCGGACGTGGCCATTATCGGTGATTTGGCGCAGTCCGTTCCCGCCCTCCTCGAGGCGGTGCGCGCGGCTCGCGAACAGTACGGGGAAGCGAATCTGGAACCGTGGTGGGGGTACCTCAACCGCCTGCGGGATACCTATCCGGCCGGCTACACCCCCACGGAGGACGGCCTTGTTTCCCCTCAGTATGTGATCGAGCGTCTGGGCGCCGTGGCGGGCAGTGAGGACACCATCTGGGTGACCGGGGTGGGGCAGCACCAAATGTGGGCCTCGCAATTCCTCCATTTCGAGCACCCGCACCGCTGGCTTTCCTCCGGGGGCGCGGGCACCATGGGCTACGGGATCCCGGCCGGTATGGGCGCGAAAGTGGGTCAGCCCGAGCGCACCGTGTGGGTGATTGACGGCGACGGCTCCTTCCAGATGACCAATCAGGAACTGGCCACCTGCCGCCTCAATAACATCAATATCAAAGTGGCCGTTATTAATAACTCCTCGCTGGGGATGGTGCGCCAGTGGCAGACCCTTTTCTACGACGGGCGCTATTCTTTCACCGATCTGGAAACTGGGAACAACACCCGCCGTATCCCCGATTTCGTCAAACTTGCCGAAGCCTATGATTGCGCGGCCTGGCGCGTGGAGAAGAAGGACGACGTCGACACTGCCATCCAGCGCGCTATGGAGATCAATGATCGGCCCGTCGTTATCGACTTCATTACCTCCCCGGATGCGGAGGTGTGGCCGATGGTCGCCGCCGGGGTATCCAATGATGAGATTATGTACGCCAAGGGGCTGCGCCCCGAAGTGGATGAGAACTTCGCGTGAGTAGCGCACTGTCGCCGCTCGAGCCGCCACGAAAGGAAGGATAACAATGCCGCAGCGCCACACGCTCTCCGTACTGGTGGAGAATAAACCCGGAGTGCTCACGCGGGTGGCCGGGCTCTTCGCCCGCCGCGCGTTCAATATTCATTCGCTCGCCGTGGGAGAAACGGAAAACCCGGCGCTCTCGCGGATCACCGTGGTGGTCGACGCCGCGGTACAACCCCTCGAGCAGGTGGCCAAACAGCTCAATAAGTTGGTCAATGTCATCAAAATCGTGGAATTAGACAGTGAGGAAGCGGTGCTGCGCCGCCTCGTCCTCATTAAAGTTGGCGCTGATGATACGACCCGTTCCCACGTGGTGCAGGTCGTGGATCTTTTCCGCGCCCACGTGGTCGATATGGTGCCGGATGCCGTGACCATTGAAGCCACCGGATCCGACCGCAAGATCGGAGCCCTGCTCACCGCCCTGGAGCCCTACGGGATCCGGGAAATTGTGCAGTCGGGAACCGTGGCGCTCGGGCGCGGAGCGCATTCGCTTTCCGAACGGGTCACCGCCGATATGGCGGGAGACCCGGGGGACTTCCCGGAGGCGCTCGCCCGCGGGCGCATCTAGCCGCAGTGGCGCGCGGCCAAGATAGCGGCGTCGTCGTATATACGGCGCGCCTACAGCGTGCGCGGCGCCGCACTACCGCAACGAAACCGAAACCGAAAAACCGCAACCGCGGGGCCTGGCCCCGACCAACAAAAGGAGAAAACCATGGCAGAAATCTTCCATGATGCCGATGCCGATCTGTCCCTCATCCAATCGAAGAAGGTTGCCATTATTGGCTACGGTTCGCAGGGGCACGCGCACGCGCTCAACCTGCGCGACTCCGGCGTGGACGTGGTGGTGGGCCTGCGCGAAGGCTCGAGTTCCGTGGCGAAAGCGCAGGAACAGGGCCTGACGGTGCGTTCCGTGGCCGATGCCACCAAGGACGCTGACGTCGTCATGATTCTGGTGCCGGATCAGACCCAGCGTGGGCTGTGGGCCGCGGAAATCGAGCCGAATCTCAAGGCCGACGCCGCGGTGTTCTTCGCCCACGGTTTCAATATTCACTACGGATATATCAAGCCCGCTGCCGGCCACGATGTGTGCATGGTGGCTCCCAAGGGCCCGGGGCACACGGTGCGCCGCCAGTACGAAGACGGGCGCGGAGTGCCGGTGCTCGTGTGCGTGGAACAGGATGCCTCCGGGCAGGCCTGGGACGTGGCCCTGTCCTACGCCGCCGCGATTGGCGGCACCCGCGCCGGCGCCATTAAGACCACCTTCAAGGAAGAGACCGAAACGGACCTCTTCGGCGAGCAGACCGTGCTGTGCGGCGGGGTTTCCCAGCTCATCACCTACGGTTTCGAAACGCTGGTGGAAGCCGGATACCAGCCGGAGATGGCCTACTTTGAGGTATGTCACGAACTCAAGCTCATCGTTGACCTCATTAACGAAGGCGGGCTGACCAAGCAGCGCTGGTCCTGCTCGGATACGGCCGAATACGGCGACTATGTGTCCGGCCCGCGCGTTATCACCCCGGATGTCAAGGAGCATATGAAGGAAGTGCTGGCTGATATCCAGAACGGTTCCTTCGCCAAGCGCTTCATTGACGACCAGGATGCCGGTGCCCCTGAATTCAAGAAGCTGCGCGCCGAGCACGAAAGCCACCCGCTCGAGGCCACCGGGCGCGAGGTGCGTTCCATGTTCGCGTGGAATACCGATGTGGACGCCGATTACACGGACGGACAGACCGCCCGCTAAGCGCAGCATTGCCGTTCCCAGGTGGGGCGGCTAGGATAAGCGCCAGTTAGCCGGCCCGCTCGCGGCAAGGTACCGCGGGTGGGCCGGTTTGTATGAGCTGAGTTCTACTGTGAGAAAGGCTGCATATGCGTCGTCGTTCCGCTTTCGCTTTCCTCGGGGTGCTGGTTTTCGGCCTCGCCGCCTGCACCGATACATCGGATGCACCGGGGGTGAAACCTACCGTGGCCGCTACCACAGATAGCACGACGGCGCCCAGCGGGCCCTCCGCCAGCGCGACTCCGAGTGCTACTCAAGAACCCGCCCATCTGGTACCCATCCAGCGCGGAGCCAATGTGGTGACGGAGAAAATCCCGGCGCCCCTCGATCAGTGGGGTGGCATTTCTATCGGGGCTGACGGCGTGGCCGGCAGCGTCAACGAAGGCAAACCGGTGGTGCGGGTGTATTCCGATTACTGGTGCCCCTGGTGCAATGACCTGGTGCGCGACCACGGTGAGGAACTCATCCAGATGGCCAAGGACGGGAAAATCACGCTGGTCTACCACCCGAATATGCGCTTCGAGGAATCGCCCTACAGTGTCAAGGGGGAGCAGGCCGAAGTGTGGTTCGCGGTCAACGCCCCGGATAAATACCTTGATTTCCACGAGCTGCTCTACAAAGAAGGCTCCATCCCGGTGGTGAAACACGCGGACCGCGCCGAACGCCAGCAGCCCGACCCGGCCTTGATTGAACAATTCGCCACTCGGGTGGGTCTTGACGCCGCGCAGCTGGAGAGCCTGCGTGCCACGCTGGCCGCGGATGAGTACCTTCCCCTCCTCAAGCAACTACGCGAGCAATTCCTCGCCGACGGCATGAAGTACATTCCCGCCGTTGTTATTGACGAGAAGCTGGTGAGCGATCCGAATAACGGCAACCTGGACCAGTTCCTCGCGCCCTTGAAGTAGGTGGTGGCGGTAGCGAGTGGCGGTGGCCGGTTGTGGCGCGTGGCAGCGACTGGTTGCGGCCCGCAGGGGTGACCGGTTGTAGCTCGCGGGGCACGGAGCGTGAAAAAACTGTCGCAGGGGCGTGGCACAATAGAGGCCATGAAAGCCATTATGACTGTGACCGGGGTGGATCGCACCGGGATTATCGCGGCCGTTTCCGCTGAACTTGCTCGCCTCGGGGTGAATATTATCAACGTCACCCAAACCCTCATGGATGAGTACTTCACTATGATCCTCGAAGTTGCGCTTCCGGAGGGTAGCTCCATTACCCAGGTGCAGCAGGCCATGGCGGAACTGGGCGGCGCGGAAGCGCTGGAAATCCACGTGCAGGCGGATTCCATTTTTCGCGCCATGCATCGCGTCTAGCCCGGTCTGGTGGATAGGCTGGCCCGGTACGTAAAACTGGCCGGCGCACCGGAACAGGCACAGCGATATGCACTGGAACGGACACGGCAACGTGTACGGGAACTCGCACAGGAACGGGAGAATACCTATGTATGCCAGCAGTGAGCCCACTGCCCAAAACATTCTGGAAACCCTCGCGATGATCCGCGAGGACCGCCTCGATATCCGTACCGTCACCATGGGGATTTCCCTGCTGGACTGCGCGGATTCGGATGGCGAGCGCGCTCGCGAACGGGCCCGCGCCCGCATTATGGAGCGGGCCGCGCGCCTGGTGCCGGTAGCGCGGCAGATCGAAGCGGAACTGGGTATCCCCATTATTAATAAGCGCATTTCCGTGACCCCGATTGCTTTAGTGGCCGCGGCAAGCGGGGAAAAGGACCTTACCCCGTGGGCGGTGATGCTTGATGAATGCGCCCGGGAAATCGGCGTGGATTTCGTGGGCGGGTTTTCCGCCCTGGTGGAAAAGGGCATGACGCGCGCGGATGAGGCGCTCATCGATTCCATTCCTGCTGCGCTGGCCGCCACCTCGGTGGTGTGCTCCTCCGTCAATATCGGAACCTCACGCGCCGGAATTAATATGAGCGCGGTTGGGCGCATGGGGGAAACCATTTGTGAGCTTGCCGCCCGCACGGAAAAGGGCTCCGGGGCTGCTCGGCTGGTCGTTTTTGCTAACTCGGTGGGGGATAACCCCTTTATGGCCGGGGCTTTCCACGGGGTAGAAATGCCCGATTGCGTGGTTTCCGTAGGGGTATCCGGACCGGGTGTTATTACCCGGGCAATTACGGCGGCAGCAGGGGCATCCTTCGATGAACTCGCGGAAGAAATCAAGCGCAGCGCTTTCAAAATCACCCGCATGGGCGAACTGGTCGGGCAGCTTGCCGCGCAGCGCCTCGGGGTGCCTTTCGGGGTTGTTGACCTCTCTTTGGCTCCCACCCCGGAAGTCGGCGATTCGGTGGCACGCGCCCTGGAAGCCATGGGCCTGGAACGCGTGGGAGCCCACGGCACCACGGCGGCCCTCGCGCTTCTCAATGATGCGGTGAAGAAAGGCGGGCTCATGGCCTGCTCGCACGTGGGCGGGCTCTCCGGGTCCTTCATCCCCGTCTCCGAAGACGAAGGCATGATCGAAGCCGCGCGGCTCGGTGCTATTAGCCTGGCCAAACTCGAAGCCATGACCGCTATTTGCTCGGTGGGCCTTGACATGATCGCGGTGCCCGGGGATACCCCGGCCGCCACCATCGCCGGCATGATCGCAGACGAAGCTGCCATCGGCATCATGAACTCCAAGACCACCGCCGTGCGGGTCATCCCCGCTACGGGCTTGAGCGAAGGCGATACCGTGGAATTCGGCGGCCTGCTTGGCAGCGCTCCCGTGATGCCGGTAAGCCCGTACTCCAGCGCGGCATTCATTGGCCGCGGGGGTACTATCCCGGCGCCCGTGCACGCTTTCAAGAATTAGGCGCGAGGCGAGGAACGGTTAGCGAGCCAGCTTAGCGGGAGTCGTTAGCAAGCGAGGTTAGCGGGCGCGGATAATCGCCGCGATGCCCTGCCCGCCGCCGATGCACAGTGTCACAAGGGAGTGCTCGATTCCGCGTTCGCGCTGATTGAGGAGAGCACGCAGTGAAATAATCGCTCCCGAAGCCCCCACCGGGTGGCCCAGCGCAATCGCCCCGCCCAGCGGATTGACGATCTCCGGATCCAGCTCCGCATCGCGAATCACCGCAATGGCCTGGGAGGCAAAAGCCTCATTGAGTTCCACCCAGCCAATATCCGCCCGGCTCAGGCCGGTACGCTCAAGCACCTTCTCAATAGCCAAGCGCGGGGCGTAGCCCATGTACTCCGGTTCCACCCCGACGGTTGCCACATCCACCAGCTCGCCCAGAATATCCACACCCGCCGCAATCGCATCCTCTTCCCGCATGAGGACGAGCATGGCGGCGCCGTCGTTAATCCCGGAAGAATTACCGGCCGTTACGGTGCCGTGCGCGGCAAAAACAGGGGGGAGGTGGCTGAGCGTTTCAGCCGTCACGCCCGTGCGCGGATATTCTTCTGCAACGACGACGCGCTCAGTGGGTTCCCCGGCGTCAATCGTGAAAGGAACACGCTCCTTATCAAAAGCCCCGGCTGCGATGGCGGCCTGGGCGCGGGCCTGGGACTGGGCCGCAAAAGCGTCCTGCTCGGCGCGGGAAATACCGAACTTCTCCGCAACCCGCTCCGCTGTCCAGCCCATGGGCCGGCCCGAGAACGGATCAGAAATCAGCGAAAATGTGCCGTCCACGTGCTTCGGCCCGTTGAGGTGACCGGCGCGGGAAAAATCCATGACCGGCTGGCGCGTCATATTCTCAGCACCGCCCGCCATGACGATGCGCGCATCCCCGGAACGCAAGGCGCTGGCTGCGCTCGCGAGGGCTTGCACCCCGGAGCCGCACACCCGATTGACAGTGAGGGCAGTGGAGGAGGCCCGCGCTCCGGCGGCCAGGGCGATCCGGCGGGAAATATAGGCATCGGCACCGGTCTGGCCCACGCAGCCCACCACGAAATCATCCACATCCGCCATGGGGATACCCGCGCGCTCGGCGGCCGCGCGCGCCGCCGCCGCACCTAATTCGTGCGCGGGAGTATTCGCGTAGTAGCCGCGGAACTTCCCCGTGGGAATGCGAGCGCCGCTGACAATGACGATAGGTGAATCGAACGCCATAACCTTGCCTCCCGAGATTCAAGAATTCAATTCTACGAGGAGAGGCGCGCCGGCTCCAGGAGAGGTACCTAACCCCGGCCTAAGTGCAGCCTGAGCTGTGTGCCTCCGTTCTGTACCTACGTTCCCGCCGCGCGGGTCTCAACGCTGCCCCGCTGCTTCGTCCCACCCGCCGAGCATTCCGAAAAGTGAGACGAATAGTCTCACCAAGTGGACGGATCTCGTATACTCACCCGTATGCGCGCCTCTATTAATCTCGCTGTTATTGCCGGAGATGGCATCGGTCCGGAAATTGTGCCCGAAGGTCTGAAAGTGCTACGCGCTGCGCTGGGAGAAAGCGGCACGGAGCTGAGCGTGACACCCTATAGCATCGGGGCGCAGCGCTATGTGGATACCGGAGAAACTCTCAGTGATGCCGATCTGGAAGCCTTGGCCGGGCATGACGCGCTGCTGCTCGGCGCCATTGGAGATCCGCGGGTGCCCGCCGGAATCCTGGAGCGTGAGATTCTGCTGCGGCTGCGCTTCGCCTTCGACCACTACGTTAATTTGCGGCCCAGTGTGCTCTACCCCGGGGTTCCCACCCCGCTAGCGGTACCGGGAGATATTGACCTGGTGGTGGTGCGCGAGGGAACCGAAGGTCTGTACTCGGGCAACGGGGGTTGTGTTCACCGCGGCATGCCCACCGAAGTGGCAACCGAAGTATCTGTAAACACCGCTCACGGAACTGAGCGTTTGGTGCGCTACGCCTTTGAGCTGGCAGCATCCCGGCCCCGCCGCCACCTCACCCTCGTCCATAAAACCAATGTGCTCGTGCACGCGGGTGGGTTGTGGCAGCGCACCGTGAACCGCCTGGCCGCGGAGTACCCGAGCGTAAACGTTGATTACTGCAATGTGGATGCCGCCACGATTTACCTGGTGACCGACCCGCAGCGTTTCGATGTCATCGTGACAGATAACCTCTTTGGCGATATTCTGACCGACGAAGCCGGGGCGGTAAGCGGAGGCGTGGGGCTTGCGGCGTCGGGCAATATTAATCCGGAAGGAGACTTCCCCTCCATGTTTGAACCGATCCACGGTTCAGCGCCGGATATTGCGGGGACCGGGAAAGCAGATCCGACGGCAACAATCGCCTCCGTGGCGCTCATGCTGCGCCACCTCGGGCTCGCTGAGCCGGCCGCGCGTATTGAGGCGGCCATCAGGGCAGATATGGAAGCGCGCGCCGCGGCCGCGGCAACCGGAACGCCGCTGCGCCGCACAACCATCCAGATCGGTGATGCTATTCTCGCCGCTATGGAAGATAACCGTTAAGGATCACCACGAAGAAAGAAGGACTCAGGTATGAGCGTTCCGAGCACTCCGGAAGAACTGGAAGCTGCCGCTACCACCCCCGCACCCGCGGATAGCCTCGCCGGCCGGTTCGTTGTTCACCCGAATGAACACCCGGCCACCGAGGAGGAGGTTAGCCAGGTGCTGGCCGGCCCCGGTTTCGGCCGCTACTTCACTGACCATATGGCCCGGGCAACGTGGACCGCGGAAGAGGGCTGGCATAACCATGCCATCGTGCCCTACGGTCCGCTCAGCCTGGACCCGGCCGGCGCGGTACTTCACTACGGCCAGGAAGTTTTTGAAGGTTTGAAAGCCTACCGGCATGCGGACGGTTCGCTGTGGCTGTTCCGACCCACCTACAACGGGGCGCGCCTGAACTTCTCCGGGCATCGCTTGGCGATTCCGGAACTGCCCGTGGATGATTTTGTGGCCTCGCTGGTGGACCTGGTGCGCCAGGATCGGCGCTGGGTGCCGGGCGCGGAGGGTGAATCGCTCTACCTGCGGCCCTTCATTTTCGCCTCGGAGGCTTTCCTCGGGGTGCGTGCGGCTGCCGCGTACGAGTACATCGTGCTCGCGTCGCCGGCCGGGGCGTATTTCCCCAATGGTTTCCAGCCCATCAAGGTGTGGGTGGAGCCCGATTACCATCGCGCCGGCCCCGGAGGCATGGGCGCGGCGAAAACTGGCGGGAACTACGCTGCCTCGCTGCTGCCCAAGGTCACCGCAAGTGCGGCCGGGTACGATGAGGTTCTTTTCCTTGACGCCGCAACCGCCACGAATCTTGATGAACTGGGCGGGATGAACGTCTTTGTGGTGTACGCGGACGGCAGCGTGGCCACCCCGAAACTCACCGGCAATATCTTGCCCGGGAATACCCGTTCGTGCATTATGCAGCTGCTGCGCCGCGCCGGGGTTGAGGTGCGCGAAGATACTCTCGCTTTGCGTGATGTGGTGAGCGGTATTCAGGACGGGAACGTGGCAGAAATGTTCGCCTGCGGGACCGCGGCCGTTGTGACCGCTATCGGCCAGCTCACCGGGGAGGACTTCAGCGTTGAGCTGCCCACCCACACCGTGGCCCAGCGGATTTACGAGGAGCTCACCGGCATCCAAAACGGTACCCGCGAAGATCCCTTTGGCTGGATGTACCGGATCGCCTAGCGGGGTTGGGCGGCGTTACGCGCGCGGCGCTGGGGTGAGCGACGCCCGCGGGTTTGGGCTAGTTCGTTTTGTGCGTCTGGGCTCGATACTGGCGCGGCGGCGGGACGAGGAAACATCCGGCACCAGCGGCTACCGTCACGGTGAGCGGAGTGGGGAAGAGGTCTTCGCCATCGACCGCCGGAATAAGGTCGGGCATCTCCAGGCGAACACTGTTTACCTGGATTTGAGTGACGATATCTTGCAGTTTGGAGAAATCTCCGGTGTAGATATTGCGGAGGTTGCGAGCCGCGGTGCGGCGCGATACCGGGCTGACGACGGTAAGTGCCAGCTTGCCGTCACGCGGATCCGCGTGCGAGCACATTCGGATCCCGCCTCCGTAACTGCTGGTATTGCCAACCGCGCACAGGGTAGCTTCTAGGGTGAAGGGTTCGCCGCCGTCGATGCTCAAGGTGAGTGGGGCGGTGCGCATGGCTGCTACTTCGGCAAGAACCGCGAGGAAATAGGCGGCCGAACCTCCTGGCCACCGGATCTGCTTCGCCCGCGCGTTAATGCGGGTATCGATACCCGCGGCGAGGATTGAGGCGAAATAGCGGCGCTCGGGTTGGGAAACACCGTTTACTTCGCGGGTGGCTAGGCCAAGGTCTGTCATCACGGTATACCCGGATGCGATGACCCGGGCCGCTGCGCGCACATCGAGGGGAATACCCAGGCCGCGCGCAATATCGTTCCCGGTTCCTCCCGCGACTAAGCCGAGCGGCTTGCCGGTACCGGCCTGCTCCTGCACGATGAGATTCGCCAGTCCGTCCCCACCGCAGGTCACCAGGGCATCAATGTCTGGATCGGCCAGTGCTGCCCTGGCGTTCTTACGAGTTTCCGCGACGGTGGTGGCGTAGTTTCCTACCACATCAACGCCATGTTTGAGCAGCTCGGCTGTGATATGGGCAGCTAGAGAAGTGGCGCGGCCCTTTCCCGCGGTCGGGTTGGTGAGAAGAACGACGCGGCGGATCTGGCGCCGCCCCTCCGGATAGCCGTTGTGCTGGTGCTGTTGCGCCGCAGAATCTGACATAGTGGCAAGCCCTCTTTCCCTCGGTGGTGGTGGCGCGCTCCGAGCCTCATAATTCCCTGCCGGGGCCGCGCCCGAAAACACCGCTCACAGGTGAGCACTGTTCCCTCATCGTAACCGAGCTACGGAACGGGCGCGCTCGGTGTCCGCTAGGCTGGCGGTATGGCAATGACGTATCGCTCGGTAGGGAAGTCGGGCCTGATGGTGTCCGCCGTCGGCATCGGTGGTAATAATTTTGGCCGCGCCCATACGCAAACCGAAACACAAGAAGGCACGGATGCGGTTGTGCGCGCGGCGCTCGAAGAAGGAATCACCACCTTTGATCTTGCCGACGTGTACGGCAAAGAGCCGGGGCTTTCGGAAACCATGTTCGGAAAGGCGCTGCGGGAAGTGGGGGAGCGGGCCCGCGACGTCGTCGTTATAACAAAATTTGGTATGGATATGCAGGGGCGTAACGGCGCTGATTACGGGGCGCGCGGTTCACGGCGCTACGTGACGCGGGCCTTGGAGGCATCCTTGCGGCGGCTCGGCGTGGAGGCGATTGACCTGTATTTTTATCACACGCCGGATGGGGTGACGCCGCCCGAGGAGACGCTCGGGGCGCTTTCGGACGCGGTGCGGGCGGGTAAAATTCGGTATTACGCGACGTCGAACCATGCCGGGTGGCAGCTTGCTGACGCTTCGCATTTGGCGGCTGTTCGGGGGTTTGTGGGCCCGATTGCTACCGAGTCGCATTACAACTTGATTGACCGACGCGCGGAACTCGAGGTGGTGCCGGCGGCGCAGCGCTTTGGCCTGGGGATCTTCCCGTACTTCCCGTTGGCGAACGGATTGCTGACGGGCAAGTATCGGCGGGGTGAGGCGCCGCAGGGTTCGCGGATTGCGCACTCTAAGGCGGCGTTGCTCGAATCCACGGACTGGGATCAGATCGAGGATTTTGTTGCGTTTGCGCAGGCGCGCGGCTTGACGCCGGTGCAGGTGGCGATGTCGTGGTTGGCCTCGCGGCCGTGCGTGGCATCCGTTATTGCCGGTGCGACGACGCCGCAGCAAGTCCGCCAGAATGCAGCCTCCCTGGTGTGGGAGCCGAGCAGCGCGGACTTAACTGAGCTCGACGCAATCTTCCCGCCGCCGGAGAAAGTGGCGTTGTTCTAGGGCTTGTGGGGGTGGCCGTCGGGCTTGGAAGATTGACAGAAGTTCTCATGTGTGTTGGTTTTCCAGGTTCGCCTCCATCGACTAGGCTCGTAGCGAGCGGTTTTCCACGCTAAGGCGTGGGTAGGTCAAGGTTTGATGCATTGCCTAGGTGGGCCGTTTTCCCCGTGTAAGCGGGGGTAACAGTGTTTGCTGGCCTATAATTCTTTCCCTTGCGTCGAAATATGCAGACGCGAGAAAAGATATTATATGGACATGTTTGATGCTTTTACACCTGATAATCATCTGGTAGTCTTGTTGTATCTCAAAGGAGAGAAAGCATGGAAAAGTGAAGTGATCCAGGTTTCTTCCTTTTGAGTAGATAAGGACATCTGGATTATGTCGAAGAAATTTGATCAGGAAACTAAGAACCGTGTTATCCGCCTTGTTGAGAAGCGGATCCTCGCCGAGGGGATATCTTTACAAGATGCGTGCAGGGTCGTAGCGTCCAAACATGACGTTTCCTGGCATACGGCCCGCCGATGGGTTCAGCAAGCCCGTAAGAACGGGCCGGTTAGGCGGGCGGAAGAAGACGTGCTCGCAGAGAACATGCGGTTGCGCCGGGAGAACCAGGAACTCCGCGACGTTAATGAACTCCTGAAAGCCGCGTCGGCCTTTTTTGCGTGTCAAGCAGGCCACCCACATCAGACATTGTGAGTGACGGCCAGGAAGATCCTCACGCTAGAAGTCTCCGGTGAGTTGGGGACCACATTCACTGTTGAATTTCCGTCACATTGCTGGGACTTGAACATTCGGGGTTTCCCACGCAAGACTCGGATCATGAGTAACCGTGATAAGCGCGAAAAACAACGTTTGCATCGAAGCGCAGACACGGCCGAAGCTAAAATGAAACGTTTAGAACAGCGGCGCGAAAAAGGACTCGCAGCTAAAGATGCCGAGATCGTGAGGCTGGAAAAGGCAGGTGAGGTGTTAGCGAGAGCTGTTGTCTCTGCTTATCTCTTCTCCGAAAAACACGGAAATGGTTAGTCGGGTCGGTCAGTGTCATGGTGATATTGCGATGCATGGTGGTGACAATCGCGGAGCTCTTCCATCGGTGACTCGCCAAATGCTGGTGTGGCCATAGGATTGCCCCCGCTCGCGCGGGGAAGAGATAGTCTGCTCCGGCTTGGCCTCAACAACCTTGGAATTACCCCCGCTCGCGCGGGGAAGAGCGCAAGATTGACCCTCACTTTAACATGACCGCGGAATTACCCCCGCCCGCGCGGGGAAGAGCAGAGACCACCATTTGCCCCATCGACCCTTCAGGAATTACCCCCGCTCGCGCGGGGAAGAGCGCCGACCGAACTGCCCGCCACTGTGGACACGGGAATTACCCCCGCTCGCGCGGGGAAGAGTTTGTAAAGGTCGTGGTAGAAGTCCCAGTCAGGGAATTACCCCCGCTCGCGCGGGGAAGAGTTTCCCCCTTTTTTCTTTCTCTTTAAATGGTTGGAATTACCCCCGCTCGCGCGGGGAAGAGAAGAGCAGCACCGGCGGGCTAATGCCCGGCTTAGAATTACCCCCGCTCGCGCGGGGAAGAGTTCAGCCCCCGCGGGAACATACGCGCTCAAGTGGAATTACCCCCGCTCGCGCGGGGAAGAGTCTTTGAGCCCAGCGGCTTGGGCTTCTGCTTGGGAATTACCCCCGCTCGCGCGGGGAAGAGTATTGCGCGGAAGATCATGAAACCATTTTCGAGGAATTACCCCCGCTCGCGCGGGGAAGAGCCGCTCCGGGGTGCGGGTATATTGAATTTCACGGAATTACCCCCGCTCGCGCGGGGAAGAGCTGCGCATTCCGCTCCGGCTCCGACCGCCCTCGGAATTACCCCCGCTCGCGCGGGGAAGAGCGGCAAGGGTTGCCGAATCGGTGCGCAGCGTGGGAATTACCCCCGCTCGCGCGGGGAAGAGTGACGGTCGCGCTCCAATGCGCGCGGGTCGATGGAATTACCCCCGCTCGCGCGGGGAAGAGATCAGCAACGCGGGGGCGATTAGTAGGGCTGTGGAATTACCCCCGCTCGCGCGGGGAAGAGGACGGGACCCTTTCCCTTTCCCTGGAAGCAAAGGAATTACCCCCGCTCGCGCGGGGAAGAGGGGCTTTCAGGGCTTCTTTATATTCCTTGAGGGGAATTACCCCCGCTCGCGCGGGGAAGAGTAGGCTAGGCGCTGCGCATGAAACATGAGCGCGGAATTACCCCCGCTCGCGCGGGGAAGAGTACCCGTGATCTAGCAGCAGCGATTAGCGCATAGAATTACCCCCGCTCGCGCGGGGAAGAGGGCAGGCCGTGGCATATTCCTTGAAGCTAAGCGGAATTACCCCCGCTCGCGCGGGGAAGAGTGTGGGGGTCATGGACGGCTGAACGGCATAATGGAATTACCCCCGCTCGCGCGGGGAAGAGAGCACCCGAAAATCAGGAACACCCTCGAACTTGGAATTACCCCCGCTCGCGCGGGGAAGAGTCGGTCCGGTTTGCTACGGCGCAGGTGGCGCGGGGAATTACCCCCGCTCGCGCGGGGAAGAGGGGACTACTACTACAGCGACGTGTACCCCAGCGGAATTACCCCCGCTCGCGCGGGGAAGAGCATAGCTGGCTGCTTGCTGGATTTGCCACTGTGGAATTACCCCCGCTCGCGCGGGGAAGAGTCCCGCGTATCACGAGCTTTTGGATTCAAACCGGAATTACCCCCGCTCGCGCGGGGAAGAGACCCACACCCAAAATCTCTGCGAGCTCTGAGCGGAATTACCCCCGCTCGCGCGGGGAAGAGTATCCCGCAATGAATACAATGAGCTGGCTACCGGAATTACCCCCGCTCGCGCGGGGAAGAGAATGCCTGGAAGATGATGAAGAGATGACGGCAGGAATTACCCCCGCTCGCGCGGGGAAGAGCGGCTTTCATGCTCGGTAGCTTGGGTTTCGGGGGAATTACCCCCGCTCGCGCGGGGAAGAGTTTACCGAATTTTTCCAGCTCTTTACGCGCCTGGAATTACCCCCGCTCGCGCGGGGAAGAGATTGCCTGACCTGGTTGTTTATCGGCGGCGGACCCGGAAATCGCAATGGAACAGAGTTCCAGATTTGCGGCTCGCCGGGAGATACGCCGATTCGCCGAGCGTAACAACCACGTTAGTTCCCACCTCTTAAATTTAGCTTATTCCGGCATGCCTATCTTCATCGGACACAGGCTCGTGCCCCCGATTATCCCGTTTGGCTATAGTGACCGTGCGCTTGCGAACCCGGCTCCTCCGTTCGCGATGAATCGGCGCATTGCTAACCGAATCAGGAGAGCTGAGCGAAGCACCTGGCAGATCGACATCATCCGGTTCCACACCAACTGCGTCCTCCGCACCCGTCCCGATAACCAGCATGCCATCCAGATCAAGGACAGGACGACTGCCACTTCCCGTGCTGCGTAGCGCGAAGCCTTGCTCACGGGCGGCGTCGTTATAAATAAGAGTGAGACTGCCGGAACCAGCGGCGGATACCGCGCGTTCCCACAAATTGTCCCGCACCCGCGCGGAAACAACGCCCACGTACAATCCGGTGGTGACCTCGGAAAGAAACCTGCTCAAGTATCCGCGCAGGTGATCTGGGATGGCGACCGCATTAACAACAACGAACAACACAGCCTCCTTATCCGTATTGGATGTGGCCGGAAACTTCAACGTTATTACCGGAGATGAGTCGGTCGTCGTCGCGCGCGGGGAGGAAAGGCTGGAGGATGTCCATGATGGTGGCGAGCATATCGGGAAGAATGCGGTGGTCTACGATAGCTCTCCGCACCGCTTTGCGGACAGCCGTCATGGGGTCTTCTTCACGCGCGGCCGCGAACACCAGAGGAATCGTCACGCTCGGTTTGAACAGATCCGCGAGGTCAAAAAGTAAGGAGCGCGCGTCGCCGCGGTGAATAATCCCCAGTGCCGGGTTGATCCCCAGTGCCGCGCACACGGAAGCTGCGCACCCGTAGAGTATTGAATTCGCCAAGTTCAGGCCGGCATTGACCGGGTCGTCCGAGGAAGTATCACGCGTGAAACTCCCGGTTCCATATTTTGCTGCCATCGTGCGGTAGGTATTGCGCATGAGCTGCCCCTCCAGCCCGCGCATGGTGGCAATAGAACTACCAGGCGCATTCTCCACCCCCAGCTGCTTTTTGTAGAGCACCAGCGCGGCTTCGCGCTGCCGGGCTTCATTACTCACCAGCCGGGCTTGTGCAATGGCCCATCGTGCGCTCGAGGTGAGCGGCGTGGCGTGGGTATACAGGGGCACGCCTCCTCCGCCGGTGATAAGAACGGTGGTTCCGGCGCGGGCACAGGAGGTCAGCGCTGCGCTAGAAATTGAGGTTCCGGGGCCCAAGGTAAGCACTGCTAACCCGGCTACGGGGAGTTGGATCGCCCGGGCACGGGTGCCTTCCAAGGATCCATTCTTTCCTTCCCGGCCGGCATCGTAGGCCACTACGCCCGTGCGCGATTGGCGGATTTGCACGTATTCGAGGTAGAGGAAGGAGATCCGGTCCTCAAGGCGCACCTGCTCGCTCGCCTTGATAGTGCGGAAGGCCAGAGCCTCATCTGAGTAAGCCATGTTTACTCCTTCCCGGTGGCGGGCTGTGCCGGTGCGCCCGAGCAGTGGGGATCCGGAATGCTACCCGGCACAACGAGCCCGATGAGCGGGTCGTAATGAGCTGCGCCGTCGTTTAAAACGTGGTACCGGCAGAGTAGCGACGGCGCATTTTCAAGCGATGTCGCATCCGTAAACAGTGTTTTCGCACGACCCGTAACCGTGACCGGAACGGACGCACGCAAAGCGCGGCGTATGCCTTCACGGTCACTGCCGCGCAGCTTCCCCAAATCTTCAGGGTCCCCGGTCCACGCGCCGGGGATAATATCCGGATCGCCGCATACAATCAGGCGGGTGGTTTCAACTTCAATGAGCCTGGTTGAGCGCTCGTCCCCGAGGTTTTTATCACGCTGCGTCATGGCGGTGAAAGATTGCACCTGGGAGCTTTTGCTCAGGCAATATTTCATATCGTACGTAGCGTTCCGGGCGCGGATTGCCGCCAGTGATTTCTTCGCGAATTCATTGAGTTCATCGGGTTTATCTTCCTCGATATCCGCCAGCAGCAGGGTGCCAGTATCTACAAATTCCTGGCAATCCTCCGGGATTCGGATGTTGTTGTGTTCTTTGAGCCATTTCTCCACGCGTGCAAGTTCGCTGGCTAGGTACGGTAGCTGTTCCCCTTCGGTGCCATTAATAGCGACGACGGACACTCGCGGCCCGCTCAGTCCCGGCACTCGGGTGGCGCGGTTCGGATCTGCGGAACGCCACAGGCGCCCGGCACGCTGAATGAGGGACGCCGCCGGGCATAGCTCGGTGCGAAGCAGGTCGAGGTCAATATCTAGGGAGGCTTCGATTGCTTGGGTTCCGATAACCGTGAGCGCCGCGCCCGTGCTACCCGATCCGATTTCGTGTTCGAGGAGTTCAGCGTTACGACGGCGATGCTCAGCTGTCATGCGGGAATGGAGGATAACAACGTTGCCCTCGGCGGCGAGGGCTCGGGTGAGTTCCTGGGCACGCGCAACTGTATTGCACATGACTCCGATGCGGGCCTGGGGGTAACGCCGCCGCTGGTCACGCACCCAATCGCGGTGCGAACTAACGAGCTTGCAATACTTTTCGGTACTGCGGTCAATAGTGAGGGTACGGGGCGGGCCGTCGGGGCGAATACTCCGCAGCTGGGTTCCGGTGGTATCCAGGTTTTCCAGGAGGGGGAAGTGCGCTTCGCCTTGCGGGGGTTGGCCCGTATACGCCTCGAGGTAGGTGGCGCGTTGAGCGGAGGCGAGGGTGGCGGAAAGGAAGGTGACCCGGGTGTTCGTGGCGCGCAGCCAGAGCAGAAGGTTGCTGAGGAGACCGCTCTGGTACTGATCGAGGGTATGGACTTCGTCCACAACAACGTGGGCATTGGCCAGGGCGAGGAGCCGCAGGTGTGTCCATTTTGCTGGTAGGGCACCCAGGAGTGCCTGGTCCACTGTGCCGACGCAGACGGGTGCCAGAAGGCGGGAGCTTCCGGAGCGAACGAAGTCGGTGGGGAAAAGGCCGGCTGTGCTAGCGCCGTGCTCCGCGGAGGTGATGCTGGCTCTGCCCGGGGCTTCGCTGCGGTCATTCCCCACGGTGACCGGTTGATTATAAAAATCTTCGGTGGAGGCGAGGGAATGCGCGAGGGAAGCAACATTGGGCGTTCCCGCGTAATAACGCTGGATACGCCGCATAAGTGCATTCGAGGTAGCTTGGGTGGGAAGTAGGAAAATGAGACGTTCGTTCGCGGTGGCGTGCCGGAGTAGAGCCGCTTCGGTTTTGCCGACGCCGGTGGGGGCCATGACATTCCAGAGTCCGCAGCCTACCCGGGTGGCTTCTTCCTGGAGCGGGCGCGGGGTGTGCTTTCCGAGGATTGCCCGCTGGCTTTGCTCTGCGGATTCCCATCCGTGGTACACCCCAACGGTTTCTTCGATGCGAGCACGGGCGCGGGCGCGGCATGCGGTGATCCACCCGGCTGGGTCGTCAAGGGTGAGTTTCCCGGCCGCGAGGAATTCCTGCTGGGCGGCCACCCATTCGGTTCCCGAGGCAATGCGGTCGGCGAGCACGGTGAGGCCGGAGAGTAAGATTGTTGCGGTGGGCGAGAGTTCAGCCGGGAGTTCAGCCTGGGTTATGCCAATGCTTTCTTCCAAGCAGGAGATAAGATCATCGGCGAGGGCAAGCCAGCCGGTTTCTTCCATGTCTTCGAAAAGGTAGTTGGTCTCTTCACTGTTCCAGGACGGGGTCTCGAAATGGCCATGATGGCCGAGCGCCGGGATGTATTTCCACGACGGTACTGCATATGCATCGGGAATGATCGCCTTCCGATGCAGTAGCAGCGCTGACATTTTCTGATGGTGACGGATATCGGGAGCGTAATCCTCACAGAAGTTTCGAGACCACTCGGAAATGTCACCAAGTTGGGGTTCGTTAGTACAGAGCGCGGTCCGAATCTCATCCCACTGCGGCCCCTTCTGGGTTTGCTGGTATTGGAATACCGGACAGGCTTTTCCTAGGTCATGAGAGCCGGCCACCCATTCCACCACTTCCCGTTTTCCCGCAGGCCCGAGAACTGTGCGTAGACCGGGCCTCAGCCAAGTTTCGTAGAGGACTCCGGCAGTAGTTGCGGTATCCAGCAAGTGGGCGAGAAGGGGGTAGGACGTTTCCGTACCGCGCTGCTTTGCCCATACGTTGGGGTGCGTGCGCATCACGATAGTGCCTGGACGGAGAGGAGTCCGCAACCGTAGCTTTTTGCACGTCCAACCCCGTTGGTTTGGGCGGTGAGTAGTGCTTCGCTATCTCCCACGGTTGCAACTCCGTTGATCGTATCGATCTGGACGGCGCGTTTGTTTTTTCCCGAACCGGTGGTGAGAATTTCGCGCCGCGCGTCAATGATCTCTGTATTCGTGAGGGCGGGGGCTAGTTTTGCGCTCAGCCATTCAGAGAGGCTTGGGACCCCAAGTTGAGATTCCTCACCGTCAAGCGGAATTGACCGAGTTCCCCCGGTGCCAATGCGTTGAATCGCATTGATTGCGATGCGGAACGAAACTGGAGTTCCAGCCGGGAGTTCCTTGAGTTCAACTTCTTTCATCGCGGCCTCGTGGGGGAGGTTGAGTTGCGGAACCGGTTCGCGGGATTGGATAAGGAAGAATGGGGCATCTCCGGGAACGTGATCCAAGCGGAAAAGAATCCCCATCTCCGCTCGGGGGTGTTCCGCGCCGGTCTGTGGGAAGAGTGCCATGATCGCGCGGTGGCGTACTTGCGGATCCTTCAGTGTCCATCCGCGTTCTGGCTTGTGCAGGGCCACGCGTGAGAGGAGTGTGTGCACCGGTACTTTTGTTAGGAAGATCGGTTGAGGTTCCGATGTGTGTTGATCTGCCATATTCGTCTCCGTCGACTAGGCTCTTAGCGAGCGGTTTCCACGGCTAGCGTGGGTATTTCAGGGTCTAATGGATTGCCTAGATAGGCCGCTTTCCCCGCGTGAGCGGGGTTAACAGCGTTTTCGAGGCTGGGTTTCTCCCTTATCTTGAGTTTCATATTAGCGGGGAGAAACGCAATTGTAAAGACGGGTCAAATGGATTGACAAAGCATTCTTCTCTTGTTAGTCTCGTTTCATCTCAAAGGAGAGGAAGCATGGAAAAAATCAATGCTTTGACGGACATTCCGTTACTGGTTACGCTACGCGGACGATTATCGGTTCGCGATGCGCTTCTTGATGCTCATATTCTAAAAGGGTCCTCCGACAAAGAAATGGGCCGCGAACCGGTGGTCCTGGATAAATCCGTCCCGGGCTATGTGTATGGTGCAGAGTTGCGACTGTTAGCGGCGGTCGTTGCCGTGGTTTTAAGGCAGTCTAATCATGCTCACTGGGATCCATTCCGGATCGACTGGGAACGCATTCTCTCGGAGGGTCTTGAACCCGAGGCGATTGACAAAGCTATTGAAATACTCGCACCGGGGTCCTTGTTATTCGATGACCGGCAGCCGTTTATGCAACGGCCCGCTGAGCCGATGCGTAATGCGAAAGATAATGAGCGCAAACTCGGAAAAGGGGAGCTGCGGCTCAAGAAGCTGTTACCTTCCATGATCTCCGACCAAGGTGAAGAATTCTGGAGTCTGCTAACACAGCGCGATACTCTTTCCCTGGAGGATGCGGCGCTTTATCTTCTCGCCTATCACTGCTATTCGCCGGCTGGAAATAACTCTTACGCTGGCCAAAAAGCTGAAATGGGAAGTCCTGGTTTCCATTTTGTCGGCGTAGGTATGACGGCTACCGAACTGATCTGGGAAGGCTCGTCGCTTCTTCATACGCTTTTAGCGATGATCCCACGCTCATGGGTAGAAGGCGACGGTTTACCAGCATGGGCAGATCGAACCGGATCTCGGGGTGGGACTGATCATCCACTATGGCGGGCTACCTGGTCATCCAATAGTGCTGCCTGCTACTGGGAGGATAACGAGCTCGCCGGTGTGCGCATCGGTGGCGTTCCACCGGCGTGGGTTCCCCCAGAAGCGGGAGCAACGAAAGAGAGCCGAAAAGCTTACTGGGTTGAGCGCGATCAGAGCGATCCTTTCTACCTGTATTTGCCTAATAAGTCCGGCGAGTTAAAGGCTCAGCGAATGGACGTAGGGAGGGATGCGACGGATCTTGCGGTGGAATGGGCCGCACGCGGCAGACTGGCACAAGTGGCCGAAGCGCATGATCGCATTGTTTCCTCTTCTGACTGTCGGTTGATATTCATCCGCCATTACATCGAAGGAACTGCCTCTTCTCCAGTTATCCGTTCCTCGCGGGTTGATGTGGCAGATCCGCAGCTATGGGCTTTCGGGCTATCTGATCGAGCACAGGGTCAAGTCCGGCGCCATGCAGAGTTCATCCAGGCTCTGCATTACTGTGTGATCCAACCTTTCCGACGCGCACGCGGGGCGGCCTCTGTTGCCTCTAATGGAATGCCCACCGTTCTTGACTCGCTTGAAAACTATCGGGATTCGGCATCGGATATTTTCTGGCGCGCGATCACCCGCTCTTATGAAGATTTTCTTTCTCAAGTGACAACCGCTGAGCGGCATCCTGAAGAAATCCGTGCGGCTCGCGGCGGGGCTGCTCAGGTTGCGCTCGGAGCTTTCAATGAAGCTATTGCACCCTATCGGGGGCAAGATCCGGCGCTCTTCGCGGCAGTTTATTCGAATGTTGCTCGTCATATTCGGGCTGTCACAAAACAATTTGATGTTCCCACGGCTTATGAGGAGAAATAACAATGACACAGATAGATACCCCGCAACGGGAGCCTTGGAAGGCGTTGTTGTACGAAATCTTGCAACGGCGTAAAGATCCTGACTATCGCGCTGCGCGTGCCGCAATTCGGCAGGGTGCAACGCCGTTCACTCAAGTGCGTGCTTATCCCTATGTGCTACCAGCAGTGCCCGAAGATGCACGGCCCGAGCAGCGTAATGCCTTGCTGCGAGTGGCAGCCTTGGCTGCGGAATATGATCGCGTGCCTCATTCCCACGAAGGTAAGCGTCGCAACAGTTTGGGGCGGTGGGCATATCGCGTGGCAACCGCTGAGAACAAAAACGGACGCGCACAATCAGTTTCACCAGATAATCCAGGAATGATTGCCGCGCGCCTAGCGTACCTACACACCCAAGATATGGAAGAAGCAGCTCGATCCATCAAACGAATTTTTGATGTGGCATCAACGATTCCGGGTCTGGTTCCTCCTGTCAATTATTTCGATATTGCCGATACGTTGATGCGCTGGGGGAACGGCCTGTCACCTCAATCTCAGCACATTCGAATGCGAGTAATAGAGGAATTCTATTCCGCACCTCAACTTGCGGTTTCGGATCAACCTGAAACCGTTCCTGCCAAAGCTTCTGAAAACTAAAACCATAACCGAGAGGACTAATCATGTACCGTCACCTAACCCTGCATTTCCTTACTCCGATCAGCTACTCGAATCTCAACCGTGACGATTCAGGAACCCCGAAGCGACTCATGGAAGGTGGCGTTCTCCGCGCCATGCATTCCTCGCAGGCCATCAAGCGTGGCGCACGCGTCGCCTACGAAACTGCCAGCCTTGACGTTTCGGTGCGCTCTGGCAAGCTCGAAGAGGTTATTCGCGACGCCGCACTCAAGCTTTCCCCTGATCTGGACCCGAAGAAAACCCTGACAAAGGCTCGCGCTCTCGTCGGTCAATTCACGAAGAAGCAGGCGAAAGCCGATGCTGATGATGGTGCGGGAGTTGCTGAAGCGGATCGTTCGATCTGGTTGAGTGGGGAAGAGATCCAGGTTGCGGCGCAGGTCGTGGCCGGCGAAGTCGATCCTGATACGGAGTTCGTGCTTAACGGATGCACCGGTTCCCTCGCCATTGCCGCTTTTGGGCGTATGTTTGCGGCGAAACCTGAGAAGGGTACAGAAGCCGCGCTGAGCGTATCGCCTGCGGTGACCACCCACGCTGCCACCATTGGCACTGACTATTTCTCGACTGTTGACGATATCCGTGAGCAGAATAAGTTCACCGGGGAAGAATCCCGCAGCGGGGCTACCTACCTAGGGATCAGCCAATTTACCAGCGGTATTTTCTACCGCACGGTGACGATTGATAGGGAACAACTCCAGGCGAGTTGGACCGCTTTTGGTAAACCAGAGGCGGAGGAAAACCTACGTCAGATGATCACCGCTCTTATTTACGGCCAGCCGCGCGGTAAGGAACATTCCACGGCTCCCTACACGCAGCCGGTCGTTGCCCTTGCCGAAGAACAGCGCTACCGCTGCGCCTACAGCTTTGAAACTCCGGTGCAACCAGATAGTTCCCGTGGCGGTTTCCTCGAACCCTCCGTGCGAGCCCTAGGAGAGCAATTCCACGCTGCCCGGCGCTTCGATCCCGATAATTTCGGGGACGCATTGGCTCTTACAGGAACGTTCCCCCAGCTGGAAGAGCTGTTTGGGGTGGAACCCACCTCAAAGAACGGCCTGGTTGACACGGTCGTGGCGTGGATCTTGGGTGGCCAGAATGAGTAATCCAACATTCCTGCGGCTAGCGGGCCCCGTGCAATCCTGGGCGGGACCGCGGGTGACGGGGAACGTGGTTAACTCGGAGCTCCGGCCTACGCGGTCCGGTCTCCTTGGTCTCCTCGCGGGTGCCTTGGGCGCTCCGCGCGAACAATGGCCAGAGTGGTTGGAGGGCGCTGATTTTACAGTACGGGTTGATCGCCCCGGTCGCCTCATCAATGAATTCCAGACCATTAATCCCCGCGCTACCAAAAGCGGTCTCCGCAATGACGAACGTGAGTTCCGAACGCGCCAGTTGTGGATCCGGAAACAAAGCGACTCGGATAAGAATCTCGCTTTCACCCCGGATCAGCAAAACTCTAACGCGATCATCCGCCGCACCTACCTGGCCGGGGCTGAGTTCCTTGTGAGGGTAACGTGCCCGAATCACCAGGAAGAGGTCGACGCCGCGCTGCGCAGCCCTGCCTTCGTCACCTACCTGGGGAAGAAAGCCTTTGCGCCGTCGTTCCCCTTCTATCTGGGACGCGGCGAGGCCGACACGTTCAACCAGATCCCGGTATTCGACCCAGCCTTCAAGAAACCGAAAAAACAGGTCTGGACGTATTCGCGCGCCCCGTACACCGCAGACAGCGGGCCCGGAGCTCTCCCAGGAACGTCGAGCATGGTGGACGTGGTGAGCAATCGAGGCGAGTGGATGAACCGAGTGGCCGCGCTACTCGATCGCTAACGCCCGCTCATGGCCGACGCCCCGGAAAGCTCACCCATGAGTGGTCTTTCCGGGGCGTTCTGCGCGAATCTGTGCACCAGGCCGTAGCACCTAACAGCGGCCTAAAAGCTCAGCGTTTACTTCGCAGCCTTCTCAATAAGCGGCGTCAGCTTGTCCAAGGCCCACAGCTGCGCGGCCGGGGTACCCAGGGAGAACGCATTGGACAGGTCGCCATCCACCACGAAAGCGTGGCCGGCCGCAACCGCCGGGACCTTCTGCCAGGTGGCATCTTCGGTGATCTGCGCGGTATCAATGAAAATCGGGAATGCCGCAATGAGATCGGCATCAATCGCATCGAGCTGCTCGGCGGAGAGCTGCACAGCAAAACCGCCATCGGCCGGAGCCAGCTCCTGAACCTTCGGGTTCTGCACGAAGCCCAGCTTCGTCATGAACTCCAGGCGCGTATCGCCCTTCAGGTAGGCACCCCAGCCCTCGGAGGTCTTCGTCGCCACGGTCACGGACTTGCCCTTCCAATCGGGGTGCGCGGCCGTAACCTCAGCGAACTTCTTTTCCACCGCATCCAGCTGCGCCGCGGCCGCCTTCGGCTTACCCAGCGCCGCACCAATCATGGTGACCTGGTCCTTCGTGGAGGTCAGCCAATTATCCGCGCCCTCCGGCAGCGAGACCGTCGGCGCAATCTGGGAAAGCTTATCGTGGCGTTCCTTATCGCCCGAAGTCTTGACGTCAAGAATAAGATCCGGCTTGAGCGCCGCGATCTTCTCGTACGACAGCTCCATTGTGCCCAGGATTTCCGGGGCCTTCTCATACGATTCGCTCACCCACGGGCCCACGCCATTGCCGCCGAAAGCCAGCCAGTCAGCCGCGCCCACCGGCTGCACGCCCAGCGAGAGCGCCACTTCGGCATCGCCCCAGCCCAGAGCGACCACGCGCTGCGGGGCTTCCTTGACAGTAACGGGCCCGAACTTCGTGTCAATTGTCGCGGGGAATAACGCCTCGGTCGCGGCATTCCCGTCCGTAGCGGAGCTTGCCGCCGCGGAGGAGGAGGCAGGGGACGCCGAGGAATTGGCAGAATCATTACTCTTCTGAGAACCGCATCCGGCAAAAGCCAGGCAAGCCACCAGAACGGTGCCCGCCCACGCGGTCAGGGACTTCTTCATAACTTCCTTTCGTGGATGCCGCACTCGCGGCCGGACGCACCTGCGGCTGCGGTGGTCGTGTGGTTGTCACTGAAACCACAGATGCCCTATTAGGATACGCTGGCGTTGTTTAATTGGGGTAGCCTGTTCTCGTTATGAACAGCACCGTCCACCACCGTTTTTCGGCACGACGCCGCGCCTGCCCTGCTCCCGGCCGCACCACCGCGCGCCGGCGGGCCGCGGCCCTCACCACTGGGATCATCGCTGTCGCGGTGCTGGCGCTCCTCTCCATTTGCATAGGCGCCCGCCCCATCTCCCCGGGAACACTGTTTACTATCATCTCCGGGGCAGAACGCGATTCCATGGACGCGCAAGCAGTGCTTACCTTGCGTCCGCCTCGTACGGTCGCCGCCCTTGCCATCGGTGCAGCTCTCGGGGTTGCCGGCGCGCTCATCCAGGCGATTTCCCGCAATCCTCTGGCCGAACCTGGGATCCTCGGGGTTTCGGCCGGTGCCGGTTTCGCGGTGACTCTCGCTATCGCGGTGGCGGGTATTAGCCGGCCGAGTATCTACATGTGGTGGGCGGTTGCCGGTGCACTCTTGGCCACCGCGGCGGTCCTCCTCATCGGCTCGCACCGCAGCGGTCGCGCGGATCCGGTTCGCCTGATCCTGGCCGGGGTGGCGCTTTCTGCCGTGCTCAACGGCATCGTGGGTGTGCTACGCCTGACTGATCCGCGTACTTTCAACGAAATCCTCGTCTGGACGGCCGGCACGCTGGAAAACCGCCCCTGGGAGGTTATCCTGCCGGTTCTTCCGCTTCTGTTCTTCGGCCTCATGGCCGCTGCCGTGCTCACCCCAGCGCTCAATATCATTGCTCTCGGTGACGACGCCGCTCGCGCACTCGGTGCTCATGTCACGGTGATCCGCCTGGCCGGTATTGCGGCGATGACGCTCCTCACCGGGGGTGCGGTTGCTATCGCCGGCCCTATTTCCTTCATAGGTCTCATGGCCCCGCACGCTATCCGCTCCTTTGCCGGGGCGGATCAACGTTGGATTGTGGGACTGTCCGCGCTCTGGGCCCCGGTCCTCCTCCTCGCCGCGGACATCCTCGCCCGCATTATTCTCCCGACCGGGGAACTTCCCGTGTCGGTCATGTGCGCCTTCCTGGGTGCCCCGGTCCTCATCTACCTCGTGCGCCGGCGAAAGGCTTTCACGCTATGAGTTTTTCGCACCAACCTGCCGCTTTAAAGTCCCCTCTGCGCCACGTCGCACTACGACGCCGCCGCCGTTCCCGCCTGGTTGCGGCCGCGGTGAGCTTCGCTTTGGCCTTCGGGTGCGTGGGGGCTCTCCTCCTCGGGGATCTGCCCCTGAGCCTGGGCGAGGTGGCGGCCTGCTTCGCCCCGGATTCGATACGCGCGGTTGCCGCGGGTGACGGTGACTTCGCGGCCCACGTGGTTCTAACCTGGCGCCTGCCACGGATCCTCGCCGCGGTGGCCTTCGGGGCAGCGCTCGGGCTTTCGGGTGCGCTCTTCCAAATTCTCACCCGAAACCCGCTCGGCTCGCCGGATATTATCGGATTCAATGCCGGTGCCTATACCGGCGTTATTCTCACCCGGACTTTCCTGGTGGGTGGAGCTGTTGCGGTGAGTATGGGGGCGCTGGCAGGTGGCGTCGTCGTCGGAATAATGATTTACGCGCTGGCCTACCGCAACGGCGTGTCCGGGTTCCGTCTCATTATTGTGGGAATCGGTATGACGGCGATGCTCAGCGCGGCGAATACCTGGCTGCTCTTGCGGGCCTCGGATGAGGTGGCGCTCAGCCTCGCGGTGTGGGGCGCCGGAACGCTCGGGCAGGCATCGTGGGCGAAGATCGGGCCCGCGCTGGTTTTCTTGGTGTTGTTGCTTCCGTTTGTGGCGTGTTGCGTGCGGCCGTTGCGGCAGCTGGAATTAGGCGACGACGCCGCAGCTGCACACGGCTTGTCGGTCGAGAAGGCGCGCCGGGGGATCCTCGCGGTTGGTATCGCTTTGACCTGTGTGGTGACGGCGGCGGCCGGACCTATTGCTTTTGTGGCTCTGGCTGCTCCGCAGGTGGGGCGGATGGCGGCGGGGCGACGCGGAATTTCGCTGGTGCATAGCGCGCTAGCGGGTGCCTCGATTTTGTTCCTGGCTGATCTTTTCGCCCAATATGCCCTGGCTCGGCCGGTTCCGGTGGGTGCAATTACCACGGTGGTCGGTGGCCTTTATGTGCTGGTTGTGGTGATGTCGCAACGGAAGGGACGATGAATATGCGTGGCAACAGCGGTGGCGTGAACGTGGGTGCGGCTGGCCCGGCCGGTGCGGCGCGTTTGCGCAGTGTTGATCTGAGCCTGGGCTATGGGGATGTCGCCGTGGCGCGGGATCTGAATGTGGAGATCCCGGATGGCTCGTTCACGGTGATCGTGGGGGCGAACGGGTGTGGGAAGTCCACGCTGCTACGCGGTTTGGCACGGTTACTTTCGCCCGCGAGCGGCCGGGTGCTGCTGGATGGGCGAGATATTGCGGCGATGGGCTCGCGGGATTTCGCGCGGGAACTTGCGTTGTTGCCGCAGTCTCCGCATGTTCCGGAGGGTATTACGGTTGCCGAGCTGGTGGCTCGGGGGCGTTACCCGCACCAGGGTTTGTTTGCGCGGCCTTCGGCACGTGATGAGGAGGCGGTTGCTCGGGCTTTGGCGGCTACGGGTACCGCGGATTTTGCTGATGCGTTGCTGGGGGAGCTCTCGGGTGGAGAACGCCAGCGGGTGTGGGTGGCGATGGTTCTGGCCCAAGACACACCGATTATTTTTTTGGATGAGCCGACGACGTATCTGGATATCGCTTACCAGATTGAGCTCTTGGACTTGTGTGCTCGACTGAATCGAGAGGGCCGCACTCTGGTGGCGGTCCTGCACGATCTGAATCAGGCGGCGCGTTACGCCACTCATATCATCGCGATGAAGGATGGGCGTATTGCTTTTTCGGGTTCGGCTGTCGAGGTTTTCACTCCGGAAAACATTGCGGAAATCTACGGGATAACTGCGGTAGTTATCCCGGATCCGGTGACGGGCACCCCGATGGTGGTGCCGGTTTCGGCAGGTATTTAGGCCGCGGGCCGGGGCCCGAAGATGGCGCTGCCCACACGTACCTGGGTGGAGCCTTCGGCCACGGCGATGCTCATGTCGTGGGTCATTCCCATGGAGAGTTCCTGTACGCTGGGGTGCTCGCGCTGGAGCTTATCCCGCAGTTCACGCACAAGCGCGAAGGAGTGGGCGATCTTCCGTTCATCAGTGGTATTGGCTCCGATGGTCATGAGGCCATCGACCCGCAAGTGGGGGAGTTCGGCGATCTGCCCTACCAGTTCTTCTACCTGGTGGGGTTCCACTCCGTACTGGCTGGCTGCTCCGGAGGAGTTGACCTGGACGTAAATGGAGAAGGGGCCGTGGGCGTGGCCTTCTTCGCGCAAGCGGCCTTGCAGCCGGTTGAGGCGCTGGGCAAGTTTCAGACTATCCACAGTTTCGATGCAATCGGCCAGTTCGAGGGCGCGCCCGGCTTTATTCGATTGCACGTGGCCGATGACATGGGTCCAGTGGGGTGGGTTTCCGGCGCTGGCCGGGGTGATGCCGCTGCCTTCCCAAGCGCTGGCGTCGTGGATGAGGCGTGCCGATGGGCCTGCACCCGTGCTGGGTGTTGCGAGCTGGGTTTCTACGTCTTGGAGTTGTTGGATGAAGTTTTGGCCCATGAGGCGGGATCCGGCGGCAAGCGCAGCGTGAATGGCGGTGATGGACTGGTGTTTCACGACGATTTGGAGCCGAGCGGTACCGAGCGGTATGCCGGCAGCTTCTTCCGCTCCGCGCAGAGCATCACGCACCAGGTTGATGCGGTCGGGGATCTCCTCCGCGGTTGGGACTATGCTGGACAATTCGGCGAGGTGAGCAAGCCTGCCCTGCTCCGTATGTGTCATGGTTTGTATCAACTCCACAGGTATCGTGTATCAGCCGCTGTTTATGGTAGATCTCTGCACCGCGAACTGGGGAAATGGTCTCAGAACTGATGGCACGGTCTCAGAACTAATGACACGGTCTCAGAACTGGTGCCGCGTTTTCCGAATCGGCGTATATCTCATCACCGGGGTAGTGGTGGCGGGTGCAGCGGGCTCATAGTTCTCCCACGCTAATAATGTCGAGGATGGCGTGTCCGGCTTCATCGCTTGCCTCGAGGTCCACAACTGCCCAGAATCCCCACGAGTTGTCACCTGCGCCGTCGTCAAAAACTTGACGCACCAACCAGGCACGCAGACGCCCGGTGGCGGTGGTGAGGTTGTCCATGACGCTATCCACGTGGGCTGCCGGAACTCCGGCGGTGATGAAATCGGCGCGGTCGGGGTGTTCGAGCACGGTGACGAGTTGGGCGGAGCGTGCTTCGGCACCGGTGCCGATCTCCTGGTAGGAATCGAAATAAGCATCGGTGGCATCCATCCAGGCATCGCCATCCCAGACCGGGCCGCCCACCCAGAGCGGGATACCTTCCCCGCGGGCCACGCCGGCCCCATCATCGAGTGCCGCCCTATCAAGCCAGTCGAGATTTTCGTGTGCTACGGCTTCCACGAAACGGAAGAGCGCATTGCGGATGGAGACGCGTAGCGCGTGCGGGCTGCGCGAGAGCGTGACCTTTCCATCTTCATCAGCACCGAAAGCGCGTTCGCGAGCTCCGCCGGTGCTGCTGTCAAGATTGGTGATGTCTGCGGTGGTAATGCGGCCATCACGCAGGGCTTCCCATTCGTCGAGCAGGCTGGAATCCACCGAGCGTACCAGGCTGCCCAGCCAGGCGGTCATATCCTCAAGATCCTGGGTGCGGGCCTCCAGCGGCACCGTTTGGCGCAGCGCCTTGTAGGTATCTGTGAGGTAGCGCAGCAACGTGCCTTCGGAACGGGCCAGGTCATAACGGGAAATAAATTCCGAGAAGGTGATCGCGTTTTCGATCATTTCCCGCACGATGGATTTGGGGGAGAGCTGGAAGTCATCCACCCAGGGATTGGTTTGCCGGTAGATCTGGAGTGCCGCACCGAGTTCTTCCGCGAGCGGTTGGGGCCAGGTGATTTTATCGGCTTCGGCCATGCGTTCGTCATAGCCGATGCCAGCGGCTTTCATTCGCCCGATTGCGCGCCCGCGCGCTGCGCGTTCCTGCGCGTAGAGGACCTGCATGGGGTTATCCTGGACCGCTTCGATCACCGAGATGACATCGAGGGCGTACTCCGGGCTATCCGGATCAAGGATATCCAGCGCGGCCAGCGCAAAGGGTGCCAGCGGTTGGTTCAAGGAGAAGTCATCAGGAACTTCGCGTGCGTATTCGATGGGGGAATGGTCCGGGTGCTCCGCTAGCCACTGCGGAGTACGGTGCAGGATAACGCCCGCCCGCTCGAGAGACATGTAAATGCGGGTGGCTTGCCGGATGAGTTGGTTGGAAGCCGTGCGCGGTTCGTGATTATCCGTGAGTAACTTGGTTACGGCCGCGACATTATCCCCCGGCCGCTGGAACAAATTGAGCATGAGCGAGTGGGATACCCGCATGTGGGACGTCAGGGTTTCCGGAGCTGCGCCTTTGAGATACTCAAAAGTCTTTTCCGACCACAGTACTGTATTTTCCGGCGGCTTCTTCTTTTGGATGCGACGCTGTTTGACCGGATCATCCCCGGCGCGGGCCACCAGCCGCGCATTTTCAATTTCAAATTCGGGTGCCTGCACAATAACATCACCCTTCGTATCGAATCCGGCCCGCCCGGCCCGGCCTGCGATCTGGTGAAATTCACGTGCACTCAGGTGGCGATTGCGTTGGCCATCAAATTTAGCCAGCCCGGTCATGACAACGGTGCGAATAGGAACGTTAATGCCCACCCCGAGGGTATCCGTACCGGAGATGACCGGCAGTAACCCGGCCTGTGCCAGCTTTTCCACGAGGCGCCGGTAGCGGGGGAGGAGGCCCGCGTGGTGCACGCCAATACCGGAACGGAGCAGCTTGGAGAGAATTTTCCCGAAACCGGGCCCGAAGGAAAAATCTCCGAGGGCTTCGTGGATGCGGGCTTTCTGTTCCTTGGAAACGAGGGCGTGGGTGAGGAGGGCTTGGGCCTGTGCTACTGCCTCCCGCTGCGAAAAATGCACCACATAGACGGGCGCGCGATGCGTGGAGGTGAGTTCCAGGAGGAGTTCACCGAGTGGCTGATAGGAATAAGAGAAAGAGAGCGGCACCGGCCGTTCCGCGTTACTCATGAGTTCGACGGCGCGCCCGGTGCGCTTCTCAAGATCTTCTGCCAGCCAGGTGGTATCCCCCAGGGTGGCGGAGAGGAGCACCTGCTGGGTGCGGGTGAGTTCCAGGAGGGGAACCTGCCAGGCCCAACCGCGTTGCGGATCCGAGTAATAGTGGAATTCATCTTGGACCAGCACGCCGATATCCGCCGCGGCGCCCTCCCGCAAGCTCAGATTCGCCACGATTTCCGCGGTGGCACACACTACGGGAGCCCCGGGGTTAATGGTGGAATCCCCGGTTACCATCCCCACGTTATCCGCACCGAAAACATTGATGAGTTCAAAAAACTTCTCCGATACCAGGGCCTTGAGAGGCGCGGTGTAATACGCGGTTTTCCCGCGCGCGAGACCGCAGAAAATAGCGGTGAGCGCGATGAGCGACTTACCTGAACCGGTGGGGGTGGAGACGATCATATGAGCGTCATCAATAGCGGCGAGCAACGCTTCTTCCTGATGGGGGTAGAGCGGCCGGCCGGTGCTTTCCGCCCACTGGGTGAAAGCCTCATAAAGGGCATCATCAGGCGGGTTGAGCCCATACTTATCCTCCAGAAGGTCCAGGGCAACATTGAGTTGCGGACGAGGGCGCAGCGCCGCGGCCCCGGGCTGATCTGACTGTTGTGAACTCATGACTTAAGGGTGCCACACTCCTACGACATAAAAATTGGCCGGAACTGCTGCGGGGCGCGGTGCGGATCCTTGAACCTCCGGGTGAGCGGACCCCTAACCTGTGGCTTAGCGGACCCTTAACCTGTGGGTTAAGGGTTGGGTGCGGGCCCTTAATCAGTGGGTTACGGGGCGCGTCAATTGGGTGGGAGCCGGTTTGTACGACGGCGCAAAGCGCGGCATTTCGCGCGTATCGGGCGGTGGGGGATGCGATGTGAGGGAGGAAACAGCCTGAGATAGGGTTCTTGACTTGCACTGGGCGGCGGCCCTGGGTAAAGTATCTATTCGTCGCCGCGGGCGGCAAACATAAAAGAATAACGAGCACCGCTAGCTCAATTGGCAGAGCAACTGACTCTTAATCAGTGGGTTCTGGGTTCGAGTCCCAGGCGGTGTACAACGGCCCCGCAGTTCCAAGCTGCGGGGTTTTTCGCGTCAGCATGGCGAAAACTCGCACGTGCACAGCGTACGTTGTGGATTGTTTTTACGCCACCACCTCCACGGAATACACCCACTGAACCCCCCGGCACCTACGCGCAGGGCGAAATCACACTCCGTACCCGCGACTATCTAAGCGACATGTGTCGCGTTATTCTTGGTAGCGAACGGTGCGAATCGCGCGAGAGGAATGCGCGGCTACCAGTTATGGAGCGATGATGAGTGATTGTCCTTATTTCCATATCTCTAAGACTGGGCTCATCGCCCTCGCGGGCGGAGTGTGGTGCCTGGCTGGAGTAAATGTTGCCCGAATTGGAGTGGAGAGCTTCGCGGGATCGGCCTTGGGTGCGCCGTGGATCTGCCTGCTTCCCCCGCTCGTTTTCGCCGCCTTTGGAGCGATGTTCGCCAAGGTTGCCGGGAAGCATATCCGGCGCATTCGCTCCCATCCGCGCCCGGCACGGCCTTTCTGGCATTTCTTCGATGTGCGTTCCTACCTCCTCATGGCCGTCATGATGGGCGGAGGCATAGCTGTGCGGGCCAGCGGGCTGCTGCCCAACTCCTTCGTTGCCTTCTTCTACACTGGATTGGGGGCCGCGCTTGCCGGAGCCGGCCTCCTTTTCTTTGTGATTCTTCTCCGGGATTCCCATATTTCCTAAGTTGAGCGTAAGTGACTCAATAACTATTGAGCCTAGAGTGAACAATAGCTACTGAGTGGAACAAAGATAAGTCCGTGGGGGTTGGGATTGATGTCAGGGCGATAGGCCCGGGCGCCGAAAGGCGCGCGGCGTCGTCGTTCATAGAAGTGAAAGAAGGATTGACCATGGCATACGATATTGATCGCACGATGTCCACAGCAATGGACCGTTTCCTCAGCCCCTTTGATGGCTTTTTTGCCGTTCCTACTCGGATGGTCAACGGGCGGCGCTCCGATCTGGAGAATCTCGCGCTAGAGTACCGTTCGCAACTCAAGCAAACCGAGGATGGCTACGAAGTCCTCTTCGATGTTCCGGGCTTTAGCGCAGATGATATTGACCTGAACGTTTACCCGGATCACATCACCCTCAAGGCTGCGCAGGAAGAAGAAATTGAGGGCGGTACCCGCACTCGTTCCGTTTCTCGCACCCTGGGCTTCGATCAGGCTGTGGATACCACCACGGTAGATGCCCATCTCAACGATGGGGTTCTCACCGTTTCGGTGAAGACCACCGCGGGTTCGCAGGGGCGTAAGGTCCAGATTGGTTCGGGCAAGGCTACCGCCGCATCGCCTGCTGCGCAGAAGTCAGAAGAAAAGCCGGCCGGCTCTGCAGCATAAATCTGCAGCATAAAAATGTGCAGGGAATGGTACCCAAGCGTGGTACATGCTGGCACTAAATAAGCATCCAGGCCACTGGCGCAGATGTGAGAAAGGCAGTCTTCGGGATACTACCAATCCCGGGGCTGCCTTTCATTTTCCCGAACTATCGCGCCCTAATCGTTGCTTGCGGTATTCCAAAGGTGCCACCCCGTGGCGTTCCATAAAAGCACGATTGAGTGCACGGGTGCTGGGAAATCCCACCCGCTGGGCTATATCTTCCAAGGTGGGAACCTGCTCTTCCATGAGCAAGTAGTACGCATCCTCGACCCGTAATCGCGTGAGGTACTGTTTGAAAGTCATCCCGGTACTGAGCCGGAAAAGCCGGCTGAAATGCTCGCGCGAATAACCGTGCGTTTCCGCCACGCTCGCAGCGGTCAGCGGTTCCCGGTGGCGCCGCTCGATGTCGCTGATAATAGCAAGAATTGTGGTGTCGGTAGCACGCCGAATTCCGCGCGGCCGGCACTTGACCACGAAATTCTGGTAAAGCAGAAATAGGATATCGAAGAGAATCGCGTTGATGCCGAAAACCCGTTCGGGTCCCAGCAGATGCGTTGTGTCAATCATGCGCAGGCACAAGTCAATGAGTGCTTGCCGATCCGCATCGCGAGCTCGCGCAGAATCCACGGCCAGCACATAAAGATCAGCTTTCTTATAAATGCGTTCAATACGGCTGCTGTCATAGGTGATGGAGAGAATAAGAGGAGTCTTGCCGTCCCGAGATTCTGTAATAAATGAATGGGGAGTGTAGGGACTGATAATGCAGAGCTTTCCCGGATACAGTGCCTCGACCCGCGAGTCGATAGTTACACTGCCACCACCCTGGACAACATAATTAACCTCGACTCCGGAATGCCAGTGGGTCGGGACAACTTCCGGATGGCGGTGCACCAGCACAAGGGCTGGGTATTCGGCGGGCATGGAACCCACCTCACAAAAAGCACGATTGAGGATGGGTTCCTTCGGGTCGTGTATACGGTTATCCATCATGCTTAACTCCTCGCGGATTCGTCTCTCATAGTAACTAACCGTTGTGGAATCTCATCAGGGGTGAGGTGGTATCTATAGCGATTCGATACTGCCTCTATTTTCGTGGTTTCCCCTATTCTTCGTGAAAAAAGGCAGACCGCCGCAACTATGTCACGTTTGGGCATAGGGTGTGCCACATTTCAGCACTATCAACCGAAGAATTTTGCCTAGGCTCAGTCACGCGAGCAGTAAGTGTCCGCCAACGGTCACATTTTATCCGGGTGCTTGGATCACGGTGCTTGGATCACCCTGTGACTGCTATTAGCGACGGTTCAAAATGATCGAGTGCGACGGTCACTGACGCTCGCTCACAACAGCATCTCCTTCGAATGGGAGAAGGAGATGGTTGATAGGGAGGAAGGTGCGCAATGACGCGTAATAAAAAACGGTCCGGCGGGCCCGCGACATCGGCGAAATCTGCACAATCGCCAGCCCCGCTCGATCCGGTTATTAAACGCCGCATTATTATCGTTTGCCTAGCCGCTGCTGTCGGCGGTTTTCTTTTCGGGTACGACACGTCAGTCATTAACGGTGCGGTTGATTCCATTGCCGGTTCCAGAACCGGGTGGGATCTCAGTGCCTTCATGAGCGGGATCTCGGTTTCCTGTGCTCTGTTCGGATGCGTGATTGGCGCGTGGTTTACCAGCCACATTGCGGATCGGCTGGGCCGCGTTCCCACGATTTTCATCGCGGCAATCCTCTTCGTGGTGTGCTCGATCTTCTCCGCCATCGCGCCAACCGTGTGGATTTTCATTATTTTCCGTTTCGTCGGTGGTCTCGGTGTTGGCCTCGCCTCAGTCATTGGTCCGGCGTACATTGCTGAAGTAGCTCCGGCGCAGATGCGCGGGTTCCTCGGCTCTTTCCAGCAAATGGCCATCGCTTTCGGTATCCTCGCCGCCGTTGTGGTGAACGCGAGCTACGCGAGCGCTTCTGGCGGTGCCGATGAAACCTTCTGGTTCGGGATGCCCACCTGGCGCATCATGCTTCTCAGCATGATCGTCCCCGCGCTCATCATGCTCATTGTTTCCCTTAAGCTCCCCGAATCCCCGCGATTCCTCGTGATGAAGGGGCTCGATAAGGAAGCCGCCGCAATTTTGCAGCGCCTCACCGGGGAAAAGGATCCGGAAGGCAAAGTCAAGGAAATTCGCGCGACCCTTTCCGGGGAGAAAGCCGCGAAGCTTTCGGACCTGCGTGGCAAGACGTTCGGCCTGCGCAAAGTCGTGTGGATCGCCATGGCCGTCGCTGCCCTCCAGCAGCTCTCCGGCGTCAATATCATCCTCTACTACGATTCCTCGCTATGGAAGTCGGTCGGTTTCAGCGAACAGCTCGCCCTCAATATTTCTGTGTACCGGACCATCGGCGCGATTATCGCGACCATCCTCGCGATGTTCATCGTGGACAAGGTGGGGCGGCGCTTCCTGCTCATCACCGGTTCGAGCGTGATGACTATCTTCTTGGGAATCGCTGCCCTCGGTTTCTACCAGGCTGATGTTGATGGTGCGTCCATCACCCTGCCGGGAATGTGGGGACCGATCACCCTTGTTTCCGTGTACATCTTCTACCTGGCCTTCTGCTTCACGTGGGGCCCGGTCATGTGGGTCGTCCTCGGGGAGATTTTCCCGAATAATATTCGCGCCCTCGGGGTGGCGGTGGCAAGCGCCGTGAACTGGATCGCGAACTTCCTGGTCTCTACCACTTTCCCGCCGTTGAAGGACGCGATTGGAACAGGCAACGTTTATCTGCTCTACGCCGTATTCGCTGCCGTGAGCTTGATTTTCGTGATGAAGGCTCTTCCGGAAACCGCCGGTGTTGAACTCGAAGATATGCCGGCCGAGTAGTGAGGACAACACATGCATGCTGACACCCCCGAGAACATTGCGCGGGCCAGAACGTGGACGCCGATTGATGAGGATCTAGCCGGCGTCACCGCTCAGATCCGGCAACGCGCCATCGAGGTACGGAAATCTTTCGTGCTAGATGTTGATATCGTGCGGTGCGAACGCTGGCATACCCCGGAAACGGTGGATGTTATCGCGGATATTCCCTATCTTCCCGATGGGGAAAACAACCCCTTCCACCGCCTGGATCTCTACCTTCCGCACGATGCGTACCTGCGCGGAGGCAAAGCGCTTCCCGTGTACATCGATATTCACGGCGGCGGTTTTGTATACGGCTTGAAGGAGTTGAACAAGAATTTCGGTGTGCATCTTGCAGCCCAGGGCTGTGCGGTATTCTCGCTGAGCTACCGGCTCTCCCCGGCTGCCGATTTCCTCGACCAACTCCACGATGTCCTCGCGGGCTGCGCCTGGATTGCGCGGCATCTCGATGATTATCCGGTGGATCCGCAGTCGGTAATTATCACGGGGGATTCCGCGGGCGCGACTTTGGGAATGTACGCGGTGGCAGCTTTGTGTAACCCTGAGGTTTTTGCCGCGCTGGACGTTCCTGTTGCCGCGCTGGACGTTCCTGTTGCCACGCTGGACGCGCCGGGCAGTGCGCCGGTGCCATCCACTCTGGGTGAGGATCGGCTATCGGTTGCGGGGATGGCTTTTGTGTCCGGTCTGTTCGACCTCTCGGATCTGGTGCCTTTCGTGTCTGATCGCTGCGGTTATGGGAACGACGACGCCGCACTTCCGACTCTCGCCTATCTGACGGAGATGGGTGGCTTCATCGACCGCGCGGTGGATGTGCTCGGCGAGGACCTGCTCTGCGCCGCAAAGCTCGTGGAGCGCTGCGAGTTCCCCCCGGCCTATCTCGTCACGAGTTCCGATGATTTTATCGAATTCGAGACGCTGCTTTTTGCCGGCTATCTCTCACGCAAGGGAATTCCGGTGGAATGCCATTCCTATCGACCGCCGCGCGGGGTGACCCTGGGCCACGTCTTCCCGGTGGGGCAGGTGTGGCTGGAGGAAAGCCGCGAGGTACTCGAGGATCTGCAACGTTTCGCTCTTGAGTGCAGGTAGTGTGCGGGAGCGCGGATATGATTCGCGCGTGCTGACGAAAAGCTGAGAGAAAAGCGGGGCCATCTCGATAGAGAAAGGCCCCGCTTTTATGTGCTTTATGCGCTTGTGATACGCCTGTAGGCGCGTGAAATTTACTTCGGCGCGCACTCGCTCTTTTGCCCGCGCGCCATGAGCTCGGCTTCCGGCGTGCCCTCGCGCACGTAGGTGGCACCGGCATTCGGGGTGGCCTCATTGGCCAGCGTGATACTCTTCCCGTCCTTGGCGAAGTGAGCTACCGAGGTACCGATCTCCTTACCATCAATATCCTTCCAGGTCACGAGGTTATTCGCCGGCTCGAAAAGCCCGGTCATCACTTGGGATTCCCCGCCGCTGCAATCCACCACCTTGGAGATCAGCTCGCGCCCATCCACGCTCACCACATACATCGACGCACCCGCCTGCCGCATAAAACTCCCGGCTTCGGTGGTTTCCGCAGCATCGCATCCGCCCAGCAGCAGCGCCCCCGCGCCCGCCAGGCCCAGCGCCGCCGCGCTCGCCGCCGCCTTGCGTACCATATCGCGCATCTCACGCCTCACTTCCCGTACTTTTCGGAAACGGTTCCGAATCTTCTTCCCTACTTTAGCCGCGGTACGACGCCGCCGCCCGGCCTGCCCACTCGCTTCCACACCGCGGCTTACCTTTGCCTGTCGGTCGCCACCGCGGTGCTCCAGCTCCGCTACAACACCAAAACCGCCGGCACCAGGAAAATCTTCACCACAATCGAGAACGCGAAAAGTGTTGCGTAGGCGTTGTCGATGCGCTCGTCGCCCACCCGAGAGGTAGCCGCGTCCAGGACTGCCGGCTGGCCCAGGAAACCGGCGATAGCCCCGGCGGTGCGGGGCGCGGAAAGCCGGAGCACCCAGGCGCCCGCTACCAGCAGTGCCGCGCAGGAGACCAATGTGATCACGCAGACCGTCACCGCCGCGCCCACCGCTTGCGGAGAAAGCACAATCTGCGCGAAGCCGGGCCCGGCCGTCAGTCCTAGGGCAGCTAAAAACAGGGTGAGTCCCAGCTGGCGCATCGTCAGATTGGCCGCCTCCGGCATGGCCCATACAAAAGGCCCGGTGCGCCGCGCCGCGCCCAAGAACATCCCCGCGATCAGCGGGCCGGCTGCGGTGCCCAGCTGGAACACCTGGCCGCCGGGCAGCGGGAAGGTCACGAAACCGAGGAGCAACCCGGCCACCATCCCCACCGATAGGCTCAGCACGTCGATCTCCGAAATGGATCGCTCGGAGTCCCCGAAAAGATCCGCGATGGCATCCCAGCGTTCGCGCGGGGCCACCACGGTCACCCGGTCACCCGGTTCCAGAATAAAATCGTCGCGGGCCAGCAGCTCCAGATCCCCGCGCCGTACCCGGGTCACCACCGCGCCGTATTTGGCGGGCAGGTTGAGTTCCCCGATGGAACGCGCCGCCACATCCGGGTTGGAAACCACCAGGCGGTTGAAATCTACGTGGCTGCGATCATCGGCCAGATGGTCACTTCGCAAATGCCCGAGGTGCGCGGCGGCCGCCTCCACATCCGCAGCTAGACCAACAACAACGACGTCGTCCCCTACCTCGAGATCCTCACCGGGCAGGGCCACCCGCACTCGCTCGCCGCGTCGCAAGTAGGATACCCGCACCCGCCCGTCGGCCCATTCGGGGATATCGCGCAGGTTCATGGGGTGTTCCACGGTGATGGTGCGTGGATCAAGCAGGGTTCCGGCCAACGAAGGAGTATCGCGCAGTCCCGGCCAAGATCGACCCACGATGAGGGAAACCAGGATAATGCCGATAATGACCGCCAGAGGATACCCGAAGGCATACCCGATAGCGGGCTGTGTGGAGCCGTCTGTCAGTCTGCTGGCGGTGGCAAGGGCCGGTGCCGCCGTCGTCGCACCCGTGAAAAGACCCGCCAAAAACGGCCGTTCGATACCGAAAAGCAACCCCATCACCAGGGCGGTGCCCGCGGCGAGGAAAACCGCAACCACGGAAGCTAAAAGCAAGGAAAGATTGCGGCGCAGCTGCGCGAAAAACGCCGCGCCCGAAGCGATGCCCACGGTGTACACGAAAAGCGCGAGCCCGAGGGACTGCACCACGTCCATACCCGCCCCGAGTTCGGGGAAGCGTGCGGACATGGCCAAGCCCACAAAGAGGGCGCCGGCCGCGCCGATACGTATCCGACCCAGCGGAATCGCACCGAGAATGGAGCCGAGGGCCACCACAACGAAAATTGTTAGTAACGGGGAAGAGTCAAGGATCGCCACGCCATAAGACTAGCCGGGGTAGAGTAAGAGTGTGTCTGATCCCATTGTTACTCTTGCAACGAGCAAAGACTTACCGAAGCTCGACGTTGACGAGGCCGGTCTGCCCGATGCCCTGCGTGAGCGCCATATCGAACCGCGCATCGTAGCGTGGAACGATCCCGATTACGACTGGAACGACGCCGGAGTTGTCGTTGTCCGCTCAGTTCGTGATTACGGGCGCGATCCGCAGGCCTTCATTTCGTGGGCCCGCTCCGTTCCACGGATTCTCAACCACGCCGATATTATGGCGTGGAATTCGGATAAGCATTACCTGCGGGAATTGGAAGCGGCAGGTTTGCCGACCATTCCCACTACCTGGCTGGAACCGGAGGAAAACCTCACGAAACACCAGGTCCATACCCGTTTCCCGGCGCACGGTGATTTCGTGGTCAAGCCCGCGGTGTCTTCGGGTGGGCGCGGTACGGGGCGTTACACCGCCACCGATCCGGCTTCGCGCTCCCAGGCGATCCTGCACGCGCAGCACGAGCTTGCGAAGGGCCGCAGCGTGATGGTGCAGCGCTATTTGGAAAATATCGACCGTACCGGTGAGGTGTCGCTGATCTTCCTCAACGGCCTGGCCTCGTATCGGGTGGAAAAGGCGCCGCTGCTCCATCCGCGTTTCCGCAGCGCGGATCAAATCCAAGAAGAAGTCGTGTCTGTTTCAGAGGCGCGTGAATCGGAATGGCGCTGGGGTGAGCGGGTTCGCAATGTGCTGCACGGGCTCATCCGCGAACACACCGGGCGCGACCACCTGCTGCTCTTCAACCGCGTGGACATTGTGCCGGCCGCGCCGGGGGACCCCAACGAGTTTTACGTGATGGAGATTTCCCTTATCGACGGCTCGTTGTATCTGTCCCTGGATGAGAGTCACCTCAACCGCTTCGCGGACGCGATTGCAGTGCGTACGGCCTGGTAGTTCGGTTGCGGATGGTGTGGTTGCGCTTGCGGGCGGTGCCGTTTGTGCTTTTATCGCGGCGACGGCGCAGCTTGCGCTCCCGTGCATGACCGCGGGTTAAGTACGACGGCGCAGCTGGTCGGTGCGCCGAGCTGGTTTACAACGTGGCCGCTATCACCGCCGTGGAATTGTCTTTGCGGGCGGTGACCGGCTATAGTTGTTTATCGGCGTTCTTTCGCCGGAATGGTGGCCATAGCTCAGCTGGCAGAGCACCTGGTTGTGGTCCAGGAGGTCGCGGGTTCAAGCCCCGTTGGCCACCCCAGAGTTCAGGCTCGTTTTGAATGTTTGGTAGCAAGCAAGCGAAACGAGCCTGAGTTGTATTGATGCGGTAACCACCCGGGAGAGGAGCCTCGATGGCGAAGCGTAAGAAGAAAGACCGCGGCGGTGTGCTGACCTGGGTGGGAATCCTCGCTATCGCGCTCGCGAGCATCGCGGATTTTGTGCTGTTTTTCTTTGATGATGGCTCCCGATATATCCTCTACACCCTCCCGCTGTGGTTCCTCGGCATCGGGTGTTTTGCCTGGCTGGGGCGGAGCGAGGAGCGCGGAGGGAAAACAGGTGATCAACGGGGTAGATGATAGTTACGCATCTCGTCTGCGCCTCTTTTGCTTGTTGGACCATTTCGCCCGCGGCGTGAATATTGTGCGCGGCGGGCCGTGCTTGAGGCAGGGGCAACGCGCTCGGCATAACGTGGCGCGCGCTATCCTCACCGTCACGTCACCAAATTCTCGGTACGATAGGGGAATGACCAGCGCGGAGCCCTGCCCCGCGCAGCAGGGCAAGTACAGGTAGGCCGCTCGCGGCCGTGACAAGGAGCCGCACAGTTGAGCCAATCGCAATCCTTCGCGTTCGATACCCAAACCCGTATCCCCAAGGTACGTATCGGGGTCGGCCGCGCGCACGGCAAGGCGATCCTATTCGGCGAACACGCCGTGGTCTACGGTGCCCCGGCAATTTCTCTTCCCGTTCATGTGCTTCCCGTTATCGCCAACGCCACCATCACCACTGGCGAATCAACGATTAGTTCCGAACTTTATCGTGGCCCGGCCGCTTCCGCACCGGAGCGCCTGAGCCCCGTGGTCGCGGCTATCGACGCCGGGCTTGATTTCGTGGCCCCGGGCAGCTCCGCCCACGTCACCATTTATTCCGATATTCCTTATGAGCGCGGACTCGGCTCCTCAGCGGCGGTCGCTGCCGCGATTGTTTCGGCCATTGCCGATGCCGCGGGGGTGCGCCTCTCACCAGCCGAGCGTTTCCTCCTCATCCAGGTGGCCGAACGGGTGGCCCACGGGCGCCCCTCGGGGATGGATGCGCATGGCGTCGTCGCCGATACCGTTATTAAATTCCAGCGCCCAGACGTCACTCCGTTGATCGTGGCGCGCCCCCTCCACGTGGTTATCGGTGATTCCGGGGTTCCCGGAGCTACACGGCAAGCCGTCGGCTCGGTCCGTGAGCTGCGCGAACAGTTCCCGGCGAAAGTGGAGACCCTGGTGGCGCGCCTGGCCGGATACGCGGCGGATGCGGAAATGCAGCTCGCAACGGGGGACTGGGCGAGCATGGGGGAGAATATGTGGCGCGCCCATGCTACCCTCGCGCAGCTGGGCGTTTCCTCCGCGGAACTCGATACTCTTGTAAACGCTGCTCACGGTGCTGGCGCGCTCGGCGCGAAGATGACCGGCGGTGGGATCGGCGGGTGCGTTATCGCCCTGGCGGAGAACAGTGCTCACGCGAAAGACATCGCCGCGGCGCTGAGTGCAGCCGGCGCAGCTAACGCCTGGTCTACCTGGGTGGAGGCCAGCAAATGAGCACCGCGCGCGCCCACCCGAATATCGCCCTCATCAAATACTGGGGCAAAGCGGATGACGAGCTCATGCTCCCTGCCGCACCTTCCGTTTCCCTTACACTCGATATTTTTCCGACGACGACGACAGCCCGCCTCGCCCCCACTTCCCACCGTGATCGACTCATTCTCAACGGCCAGGAAGCGAGTGAAAAAGCGCTTGCCCGAGTCGAGCGGGTTCTCGATGTGATACGCGACCAGGCCGGGCGTAGCGAAAAACTGCTGGTCATCAGCGATAATGAAGCACCGACGGGCGCCGGAATGGCCTCCTCGGCCTCCGGGTTCGCGGCCCTGGCGCTCGCGGCTGCCACCGAATACGGAATGGATGTGAACACCGCTCAGCTCTCTCGCCTGGCCCGGCGCGGTTCGGGATCTGCCGCGCGTTCGGTTATTAGCGGGGTGGCGCTCTGGCACGCCGGTACGGATGAAGAATCTTTTGCCGAAGAAATCTCGGCTCCGCCGCTGGCCATGGTCTCGGTGGTATTAAACACTGCTCACAAGAAAATTACCTCCCGGGAAGCGATGGTTACCACCCGCGCTACCTCGCCGTATTACTGCGGCTGGGTGGAATCCACTCGCGATATGGCCGCTCAGATGGTGGATGCCTGCAAGGCGGGGGATATGCAGCGGATTGGTGAGCTCACCGAGCTCTCCGCGCTGCGTATGCACGCTCTCATTATGAGCTCCGAACCGCCGATTCATTACCTCACTTCCGCGTCCTGGCGAGTATTTGAGCTGGCCCGCACTCTGCGCGGGGTGGGTTTGGATGTGTATGCCACCGCGGATGCCGGGCCGAACGTGGTGCTCCTAACCCGCCCGGAGCTCGCCGCCGAAGTGGCACGCCACGCTGAAGCCCTCGGCAAAGTAAGCATTGCTCACGCGGGGAACGGTGCTTACCTCGTGGAGGAGCCGGAGTCTCACCGGGAGGTGTT
>NZ_JBQAIK010000020.1:0-104277 GCF_051905915.1 Actinotignum sp. UMB0459
GTGAACAACCTTCTCAGACTCATCGGGCGCCGTCTGCTGGTGCTTCCGATCATGGTTCTGGGCGTTGCTTTCCTCGTCTTCTTCCTGATGTCCTTCTCTAAGATCGATCCGGCCTACTCGGCCCTCGGTGAAGGAGCATCGCAGGAAGCGCTGGAAGCATACCGCAACACCATGGGACTCAATGACCCCTGGCTCGCTCAGTTCTGGAACTTCCTCGTCAATTTCGTGCAGGGTGACCTCGGCACGTACGGCGCCAACCAAGCTTCGGTGGCCGAACGTGTGGGTGAGGCTTTCCCCATCACCATGCAATTGACCTTCCTCGGCCTTATTATCGCCGTCGTTCTCGCTTTCGTTTTCGGTGTCCTCGCCGCGCTCTACCGCGACAAGTGGCCCGACAAGATCATCCGTGTCTTCTCCATCGCCTTCATCGCGACGCCGTCCTTCTGGCTGGCCGTCCTCATGATCCTGGCGTTCTCCGTCAATATGCCTCTGCTTCCGGCATCCGGCGCACTCCCCGCCTTCGGTGAAGACCCGGCCGGTTGGCTGGCGCGTATGGCGCTGCCGGCAATCGCCCTGGGTGTCCCGGTGGCCGGTTCCCTCACCCGTGTTATTCGTACCTCGATGGTGGAGGAACTCGATAAGGACTACGTGCGTACCGCTATCGGTGCTGGTATTCCCAAGCGCGTGGTGGTCTCCCGCAACGTGCTGCGTAACGCTCTTATTTCCCCGGTAACCGTGCTCGGTCTGCGTATCGGCTACCTCATGGGTGGCGCTGTGGTTATTGAAGTTATCTTCAACCTGCGCGGCATGGGTATGGCCATCCTCGAAGGCGTCCAGCAGAACTACCCCCTCCTGGTGCAGGGCGTGGTTCTTGTGGTGGCCTTGGCCTTCATCGTCGTCAATATTGTGGTTGACATGCTTTACGTGCTCATCAACCCGCGTATCCGGGAGGTGTAAATCATGAGGCGTAAACTCACGGAAAAGATGGAACGCCCCGGTGTCCGGTTCAAGCGTTTCCGCAATATGACTCGCGGCGCCCAGCTGTGCGTCGTCGTTCTGGTGCTCATCGCCCTCGCGGCAATCTTCGCACCCCTTATTTCCCCGCACGACCCGCAGGCAATTGAAGTTGCCCGTCAGGCACCCAACGGTGATTTCCTCTTCGGTACTGACGAAAAGGGCCGTGACATTCTCTCCCGCATGATCTACGGTGCCCGCTACTCGCTGGTTATCGGCTTCGCCGCCACCGCCTTCGCGCTCTTCTTCGGTGCGATCTTCGGTGCGCTGGCCGCGGTCTCCCGCAAGTGGATCTCCGAAGTGATCATGCGCTGCATGGACATCATCATGTCCTTCCCCGGCATCGCGCTCGCCGCGGTGTTCGTCTCCGTGTTCGGCAATACTCTGCCCGTCATCATCATGGCGATCGGCTTCCTCTACATTCCGCAGATCACCCGCGTGGTGCGCGCGAATGTGATGAGCGAATACGGTGAAGACTACGTGCGCGCGGTTATCGTTTCCGGCGCGCGGGCCCCGTGGATTCTTATCAAGCACGTGGCGCGCAACTGTATCGCCCCGGTCATGGTGTTCACCACCGTGCTCGTGGCCGATGCGATTGTTTTCGAAGCCTCGCTGTCCTTCATCCAGGCCGGTATTGCTGAACCCACTCCTACCTGGGGTAATATCCTCGCCGACGCTCGCGGCGGCGTGCTCCTGGGCCGGTGGTGGCAGGCGCTCTTCCCGGGCCTGGCCATTATGATCACGGTGCTCTGCCTCAATATCCTCTCCGAAGGTCTGACCGACGCCATGGTGGCGGCCCCGAAGGCCGCGGCCGTTCCCGATAACGTGGATGTCAATGCCAAGCGCGAAGAGGATCGCCTCCTCGTGGATCCGGTGGCCGCTTACGCCGCCCAGCATGATGCGCTGGTCCAGCGCCTGGAGGAACTGCGCCAAGCAGAAGAACGCCGCACCGACCGCTTCGAACCCACCTCGCAGGAGGCTCCGGTTATCGAAGTGCGCGACCTGTGCATCAAGTTCCCGCGCCACGGCGATGTCAACGTGGTGGACCACGTGTCCTTCAACGTGCGCGCCGGTGAAACCATGGGCCTCGTGGGTGAATCCGGATGCGGTAAGTCCATTACCTCCCTGGCGATCATGGGTCTGCTCGATAAGTCCGCCGATATTAGCGGTGAGATTATGTTCAACGGGCAGAACCTCCTCGAACTCACCCCCAAGCAGCACAATGAGCTGCGCGGGCATGAGATCGCGATGATCTACCAGGACGCCCTGTCCTCCCTCAACCCCTCCATGCTCATCAAGGCACAGATGAAGCAGCTGACCAGCCGCGGGGGCACCCGCACCGCCGAAGAGCTTCTCGAGTTGGTGGACCTGGATCCCAAGCGGACCCTGGAGTCCTACCCGCACGAACTTTCCGGTGGCCAGCGCCAGCGCGTGCTTATCGCCATGGCGCTCACCCGCGACCCGAAGCTGGTGATCGCGGACGAACCGACCACCGCGCTTGACGTGACGGTGCAGGCCCAGGTGGTCGAGCTTCTCAACCGCCTGCGCAAGGAACTCGGCTTCGCGATGGTCTTCGTGTCCCACGATCTGGCACTCGTTGCCGAAGTGGCCCACTCGATCACCGTTATGTACGCCGGTCAGGTTGTGGAGCAGGCATCCACTAAGGAACTGCTCACCGACCCGCACCACGAATACACCCGCGGTCTGCTCGGTTCCGTGCTGTCTATCGAAGCGGGCGCCGGCCGGCTCCACCAGGTGCCCGGCACGGTTCCCTCGCCGCGCGACTTCCCCAAGGGCGATCGTTTCGCCCCGCGGTCCTCGCACCCGACGGTGGGCCTCGATACCCGCCCGATTATGAAACGTGTGGGCGAGACGTGGCACTTCTACGCCGCCCAGCCCGATGCTCCGGATCCGGCCACCACCAACCTGGTGCCCAAGGAATCGCTGCGCGCTGCCAGCGCCCCCGAATCCGCTACCGGCCCCGCAGATCACGCTGCTGGTGATGCCGCTGGCGTAGCCGGCCCGGATGCCCAGAAGTGACGAAGGAGGAAAGATCATGACTACTCTGGATACCGAAGCTCGTCACGCTGCCGGCGCGTCCGTCGCGGACCGGCCTACCCTTTCCGATGTGCCGATTATCGAGTTGCGCGACGTGGACGTCACCTTCCGCACCCGTACCGGTTCCATCTTCAATCCGAATAAGGTGCGCGCCGTGCGCGGCGTCAACCTTTCCCTGATGCCCGGCCAGACCATCGGTCTTGTTGGCGAATCCGGTTCCGGTAAGTCGACGACGGCGAACGTGATGTGCGGACTCCAGTCCCCCACCGGCGGCCAGGTATTTTTCAAGGGCGAAGAAGTCACGAAACGTACCGCTGCCCAGCGCCGCCACATCGGCCGCGTGGTCTCGGTGGTGTTCCAGGATCCGGCCACGGCGCTCAACTCGCGTATGACCGTGCGTGACCAGCTCCTCGACCCGATGACGGTCCACAAGATCGGCACCCGCGAGGAGCGCTACGGTCGCGTGGAAGACCTCATCGGCATGGTGGGTCTGCCCCAATCGGCGCTCGATGCGCTGCCCGGGCAGCTCTCCGGTGGACAGCGTCAGCGCGTGGCCATTGCCCGTGCGCTGGCTGTGGGCCCCGACGCGATTATCGCGGACGAACCCACCTCGGCCTTGGACGTGTCCGTGCGCGCCCAGATCCTCAACCTGCTCACTGATCTCAAGCGGGATCTGGGGCTGGCGATGGTTTTCATCACCCACGATATTCAGACGGTGCGCTACGTATCGGACAAGATCGCGGTGATGAATCACGGAGAGATCGTGGAATGGGGAGACGCCAAGGACGTGCTCCACAATCCGCAAAATGACTACACGAGAACCCTATTGGCAGCGGCGCCCTCGCTGCTTCACCCGAAATTGGAGGCATAGTCCCATGTCAGATCCTCGTTTCCGCGGCGTTATTCCCCCGACAGTCACGCCGCTGACCGAAGAACGCGAACTCGATAAGGAATCCTTCGCGCGTTCGCTCAACCGGATGCTCGACGCCGGAGTGCACGGCCTGTTCGTGCTCGGCTCCACCTCCGAAGTGGTGTTCAGCACCGATGCGCGGCGTCGTGAAATCCTCGAAACCGCGGTGGAAGTTGCTAACGGGCGTGTCCCGGTGCTCGCCGGCATTATCGATATGCAAACCGAGCGCATGATCGAACACGCGCGCGATGCCCAGGCCATCGGGGTGGACGGCATCGTCGCAACCGCGCCCTTCTACGCGCTGGGCGGGGAAGCGGAAATCGAAGCGAACTTCCGTTACATCCGCGACGCCGTGGACCTGCCGCTTTTCGCCTACGACATCCCGGTGTGCGTGCACAAGAAGCTCTCCATTGATCTGCTGATGCGGTTGGGGCGCGAAGGCGTGCTGACCGGCGTCAAGGATTCTTCTGGCGACGACGTTAACTTCCGCTTCCTGCTGGAGGAGAACAAGGCCGCCGGTAACCCGCTCAATATCCTCACGGGTCACGAAGTGGTTGTGGATGGCGCCTACATGGGCGGGGCGGACGGATCCGTTCCGGGCCTGGCCAATGTGGCACCGCGTCCCTACGTGGAGCAGTGGGATGCCGCGCAGGCCGGGGATTGGAAGCGCGTTGCTGAATTGCAGAACGAGCTCGCCCACCTCATGCGCATCGTCATGGTGACCAAGGGTGTGCAGGGCTTCGCGGCTGGCGTGGGCGCCTTCAAGGCGGCCATGAAGGAACTGGGGGTTATCGCCTCCAACCAGATGCCGCGGCCCGTCAAGGCCCTCGAAGGTGAGAACGTCGAAGCTATTCGCGGCGTGCTCGCCAGCTGCGGGCTGCTCTAAGGAGCACTCATGAAGGTAGCACCGTTCCAGCCCGGCTCCGAGTTCTCGCTGCTCGGGCTGGATATCGGGGGAACCAAAATCGCGGGGGCGGTGGTGACCTTTGCGGCCACCGCCCCGGGCGGTGATGCCCCGCGCATCTCCCTCGAGGCCAGTATTCCAACCGAAGCGCGGCGCGGTGGGGCTCGCGTACTGGCGGATATCGCGGATTTCGCGGAACGCCAGATCGCGGCAGCCAGCGCCGCCGGAACGCCGGTGCGCGGAATCGCCATTGCCAGCGCCGGGGTGGTGGACGTGGAGACCGGGTGCATTACCTCCGCCACGGACACCATGCCCGGTTGGGGCGGTCAGCCCCTCGGCCCGCATCTTGCCGAACGCTGCGGCCTGCCGGTGCGCGTCCTCAATGACGTGCACGGCCACGCCCTCGGGGAAGCAACCTACGGGGCGGGTGCCGGCGCGCATACCGCCCTCGTTATCGCTGTGGGAACCGGGCTGGGTGGCGCGGCCGTTATTGACGGGCGTATCCTTTTCGGTTCGCACGGGGTGGCCGGCCACTTCGGCCATATTCACCATCCCTACGCCGCCGGACTGGTGTGCTCCTGCGGGCGCGACGGCCACGTGGAATCGGTGGCCTCGGGGAGCGGGGCGGCCCGCCTCTATGCCAAACGCCAGGCCGAAGCGCACGTGGAGGGGGCGAGTTACGCCGCCGCGGCAGCGGCTTCCCTCACCGGGATTGCCGATGTTCCCGAAAGTGCCTACGTGCGGGCCCCGGGCGCGCAGCGCCCCGTCGTCGTGCGGGGAGGCCGAGAACTGAAAGCCCTCGTGGACGCGGGCGATATGTTCGCGCGCGAGGTATTCACCGACGGTGCTTTCGCGCTCGGGCAGACCCTGGGCGGGCTGGCCAATTCCTTCGACCCGGACGTTATTATCCTGTCCGGCTCGCTCATTCACGTGGGTGAGTTCTGGATGGACGCGCTGCGGGAAGGCTACCGGCGCGATGCCATGGTGGGCACCGTTGCCACCCCGATTGTGGAGGGTAGCCTGGGATCGCAGGCCCCGCTGATCGGCGCGGCTGTCCATTTCCTGCACACCGAGGTTTAGCGCCGGTTCGCGCATCAATTCGCGCATCAATTCGCGCATCAATTCGCGCACTGGGCGCGCTGGCACACCGGCGCGTACCGTTAGCCAATCCGGCCCGCGCCGCGGCACCGCATAACTACAACTCTGCATTTCTCGTTATAACTTAGGAGTTACCGTGCATCCGATGATCGAATCTCTCCGCGGGCACCTTGTCGTGTCCTGCCAGGCGTACGTGGGCGAACCGCTACGCCACCCCGAAACGATGGCGCAGATGGCCCTCGCCGCCGAGCGCGGGGGAGCGGCGGCGATTCGCTGCCAGGGCCTGGCGGATATTTCCGCGATTAAAGGCCAGGTGGAAGTGCCTGTCATCGGCCTGTGGAAAGAGGGCCACGAAGGCGTTTTCATCACTCCGACCCTGCGTCACGCCCGCGCCTGCATCAGCGCCGGCGCCGATATTGTGGCGCTCGATGCCACGTCCCGCCCGCGTCCGGATGGTTTGAGCTTCGCGGAAACCGTGGCTGCTCTTCTCGACGACGGCGCCCTTGTCATGGCGGACTGCGGCTCGATTGATGATGCCCGGGCCGCGGCGAAGGCCGGCTGCCACATCCTCGGAACCACCCTGGCGGGCTACTCCGGGGACCGCCCGAAGACCGACGGCCCGGATATTGAACTGCTTGCCCAGATGGTCGCAGAATTCCCGGAGATCCCGGTGGTTTGCGAAGGGCGTATCCACACTCCGGAGCAGGCACGCGCTGTTATGGAAGCCGGTGCCTGGGCGGCCGTCGTCGGAACTGCTATTACGCACCCGACCACGATCACCACGTGGTTCCGCGACGCCGTCGAAAACACAAACTAACAGCGGGTTCCCGCGCGTAACCGAAGCGCGGGTTTCCGCAAGCACTGACCACTGCCGCGTTTCATGTGAAACGCGCCCGGGAAAGGACGAACTCATGCATATCGGAATTTTCGCCACCGCGGACGAAGCCTCCCGCGAGGGCGCACGCATTATCCAGGATCTTTTCGCGCACAACGCGAGCGCGACTCTCGGGGTGGCCACCGGTTCCACGCCGGATCTCCTCTACGCGGCGCTGCGCGAAGCACACGCGGCCGGCGAATTTGACCTTTCTGGCGCCAAGGCTTTCGCGCTGGACGAATACGTGGGCCTGGATCCGGAGCACCCGGAGTCTTACCGCAATGTGCTGCGCCGCAACCTGGTGGGAGAGGATAAGACCGGCCTGACCGAAGAGGGGCTCAATACCCCCGACGCGCAGAACCCGGATCCGCAGGCCGCGGCCGCCGAATACGATGCCAAGATCGGCGCGGCCGGCGTGGACTTGCAGATCCTCGGTATCGGTGCGGACGGGCATATCGGCTTCAATGAGCCGGGTGGTTCGCTGGTGTCGCGCACCCACGTGGAGGCACTGGCCCCGCAAACGATTAAGGATAATGCACGGTTCTTCGACGGCGACGAAGCAGCCGTTCCCACCCGCTGCATCACCCAGGGTCTGGGCACCATTATGGAGGCGAAGAAGCTGGTGCTCTTCGCCTTCGGTGCGAATAAGGCGGACGCGGTGCGCGAGCTGTGCGAAGGCCCGATCAGCGCCTTTTGGCCCGCCACGATTATTCAGATGCACCCGGATGTCACCGTGCTCCTGGACGAGGCCGCGGCCGCGCAGCTCAAGCTCACGGACCTGTACCGCGCGCGTTGGGAGATGATCTAAGTGTTTTATCTGGGGCGCGTTCTCAACGGGTACGGCCGCGAGGTTGGGTACGGTATTGAGACCGACGACGCCGGTACGCTGGCCCGGGTTCTCACCGCTGAGGAGGCCGCCGCGGTAACCGCGGGGCTGGCTGCGGAGCGGGACTCGCGCGGAATCGAAGCTCGGGCCGCGGAGGCTTTCGGGCTGGGCGCGGATAACCCGCGGGTGCGCCGGGCGCATGTCATTACTCCCGGCCTCGTGGATATTCACTGCCACGGCGGCGGTGGTTTCGCGTTCCCGGATAACTACGCGGACGAGGAAATCGCTACCGCGATCCGCACCCACCAGCGCGGGGGAACCACGGCGATGTTCGCTTCCCTGGTTTCGCTGGCGGATCCGCTGCCGCAGATTGAGGCCCTTGTGCCTTTCTGCGAACGCGGGGAGTTGGCCGGTATTCACCTGGAGGGCCCGTATATTTCGCGGGAAAAGTGCGGGGCGCAAAACCCTGAGGTGATCCGCCCGGTGGATGAGGCGGAGCTGCGTTCCTGGCTGGAAGCCGGGCGCGGGTGGATTAAGACGATGACCGTCGCTCCGGAAGCGGAGGGCGCTCAGCGGGCCGCCGAGCTGCTGCTCGAATACGGTGGCAAGCCGTCCTGGGGGCATTCCCACGGGGATGGCGCGATCACCCGGGCGGAAATTGCGCGCACCCTGGAAGTGGCGCGACGGCACGGGTACGTGCCCTTGGCTGCTTGCGGTGAAGCTGGCGGGGGCGCCGTCGGGCAGGAAGCTGCGCAAACGGTAACCCACCTCTTCAATGCCATGACGGCTTTCACGCACCGGGCGCCCGGGCCTATCCGCGAGTACATTCAGGCAGCGCGGCGCGGTTTCATCAGCGCCGAAGTGATTGCCGACGGCTACCACGTGCATCCCGACCTTGTCGAAGATGTGGTGGCCTACCTCGATGAGCCGGAGCTCGGGGCTGCGGGCGGGTTCGGAAGTTCGCACGGTTCCGGAAGTTCGCACGGTGCCGGAAGTTCGCACGGTGCCGGAAGCTTGTCGGGCTCCGCGGGCGCAGGTGCCGGTGTTGGCGCGGGCCAGCTGGGTATTCCCGGTGCCTTCTTCGTTACCGATTCTTTGGCCGCGGCCGGGATGCCTCCCGGGAAATACACCCTGGGCGGGCTCGCGGTAGAAGTGCGCGACGGCGCCTGCTACCTGGAAGGTACCAATACTCTGGCCGGAGGTGCTTCGGTGCTGGCCGATCAGGTGGCCCTCTTTGCGGGGCGCGGGAAGCTGACGCTCCCGCAGTTGGTGCGGGCCACGGTGGCCGGGCCTGTCTACGCCGGTGGCGCCTGGGATGCTCCCGGTGTCACGGTGGAGTTCACCCCGGGCAAGCCGGTCAATCTTGTCGCCTGGAATGAGGCGATGACCCCGCTGGCGGTTGTCCGCGAGGGAGTGGAGATTTCCCACTCCTAGCCATTGGGTTTCTCCGGAAACTCTTCGCGGGCACGGCAGTACCACAAGCCGGGAAGCGTTCACTGCCTCCCTCGGGCAGGATCGGGCGTGTCGATCCTGCCCCTCTCCACGGGGCGCGGGCTCAGGCCCGCGCCCCGCTTTCTTTGCTCGCTGGAGCCTAGAAACAAAGTGGTACTGGAGCTACAACCAACGCCCGGTTTTCGGTCGTGGAGTACCACTTTGTTCTTTCCACTGCCGTGGAGGTGCTGCACTGGTCCTTTGCACCGGTCCTCTGCACCTACACTCCGCGCGGGTCCTCCGCGCGGCCCCTTCGCGCAGGCCCACCGCGCCGGTGTGGGGGAGAGAGGGTGACTTTTTCCGGGGTGTACTTCGCATGTATGACAGATGCAGTACAGCTCTGAAAACACCTAGTGCCCCGGCAGGGACTCGTATGATTATTGAAGCCCGTGAGGCCCGTGAGGCCCGTGAGGTCCATGGGAGTTATGCGAGCCGCCAGCGCACCACCCGGAATCAAAATGCAACACCAACTACATTAAGAAATTGTTTTGCTGTCGTGGGGTTGCATCCTGTGGGGTTTGCTGTCGTGGGGTTGCATCCTGTGGGGTCTGCTGTCAGGGAGTTGCATTTCGTGGACGGGCAGAGGGTGCAGAAAGGGGCACGTAAGCAGATCTCGGAAAGGCACGGAAAAGGGGCACGGACAATACAGTCCGTGCCCCTTTGCCATCTTGAGAGCACTTGGGTGCCGCGCGGCGAGGTCGCACCGGCTGGCTCCGCTTAGCTGAGCTGGAGCATGACCTTGGAAGACCCCGTGGACCGGTCATCCGCGGTAGCGAAAGCAGCCGCGGCGTCGTCGATCTTAAATTCGTGCGTGAGCACGGGCGAAACGTCTAGTCCGCGCGCCATCGCGTCAATCGCGGCGTCCATGGACTCCGGATTGAAACGATACGAACCCTTGTAAGTGATTTCGCGAGTAACTAGCTGCCCAAGCACCACGGAAACTTCACCGGCGGGCAGGTTGCCCACCTGAACCATGGTGCCCCCGCGAACGGTCGCCATGAGGCAATCGCCGATAGCAACGGCGGCACCGGAGGCTTCGATGGTAACGTCCACGTCGGCGGGGAGGGTTTCGCCGGTGGCGCGGTTGACGGTGCTGGTGGCGCCCATCGCGCTGGCAACGCGCAGGGATTCCGCGGCGACGTCGGAGGCGATGACCTCACGCGCGCCGGCGAATTTCACGGCGGCCACGGCCAGTGCCCCAATCGGGCCCACCCCATTCACGAGCACGCGCTTGCCGGAAAGATCTCCGGCTAAGCTCACGGCATGCATCGCTACCGCGAGCGGTTCGGCGACGGCGCCTTCCTTGGTCGAAACGTTCTCCGGCAAGATACGCAGCTGATCGGGGCGCACCACCCGGTAGGTGGAAAAACCGCCCTGCTCGTGCGGGAAGAAAGCGGCGGAGCCAAAGTAGCGGACTTCCGGCCAGAGATTATCTTTGCCACGGGTGCTTTCCGGAATATCATGCTCACCCACCAGGGTCGGCGGGTAGATTGCCACTCGCTGGCCGGCCTCAACGCCGGCAACGCCCTCGCCTACCTGGTCCACAACCCCGGCAACTTCGTGGCCAAGGATCAGAGGCTCGCGCATAATCGCAGTCCCGGAGGCGCCGTTCTTCCAGTAGGACAGATCAGAGCCGCAAATGCCGCCCCATTCCATGCGCACCCGTACTTCGCCAGCGCCGGCAACCGGATCGGGAACGTCAGTGATGTGAATCTGCTTGGGGGTATCCGTACGAACTTGTACAGCTTTCATTAGAATGCATCCTCCTTGATGGTGAGGTCGCGCCCGGTGATTTCGGGCATGAGCCACGCGGTGATATGGGTGACTCCGGTGTAAACAAACATGAGAATTGCGCAGGCAATCCAGGAGCCGCCGAAGAGTTGCACCAGGCCGGCGGCAATGAGCGGGCCGAAACCGGCGGTGACCATATTCGGGATTTCCTTGGCAAGTGCCAGTTGCTCGTAGCGGTGGGCGGAGCCGAAGCATTCCGCCATGGTGATGTTTTCCAGGGAGAACATGGCCAGCACGGTGATGTTGTGCAGCACGATGTACCCGATGAAGAAGAGCATGGTGGGGGTTCCGTAATGGTCCACCATCTGCCCGTCCACCAGTTCCGGAGCATTGAGTTCGCCGAGGAACTGCGGGGAGACCATGAGCAAGAAGCACGGAATGATAAGGAGGATTCCGAGGCCGGTGACCAGGCGGTAGGTGCGCTCGCGGCCGATGCGATCACCGATCCAACCGATAATCGGCACGGTGATGAATCCGGCCAGCGAGGAGTACACCACCACGGCGGAGGCCACATCCTTGGCCACCAGAATCTGGGCGGTCAGGAACGTGATGAGGTAGGTCTGCACCATGCCGGAGTTGCCGGACTGGCCGAAGCGCAGGGCGAAGGCCGCCATGAAGGCTTTGAAAGACTTCGGGGTCTTGGCCAGTTCATCCACGGCTGCTTCACGCTGGGCGGCTGCGGCTGCGCGGGCTTCGGCCGCGGCGGCAGTGGCGGCTTGCTTGCGTTCGGCGCGCGAAGGGAGCGGCTGGTCGTAGGTGGCCACGAGTGCGGCGTCGTCCAAAATTTCTCCGCTGGTTGCAGCCTCGAAAACGGGCGATTCCTTGAGGTGAAGCCGGATAAATACGGCCAGGCCCATGAGCACAACCGAGGCGATGAAGGGGATACGCCAGCCCCACGCGACCACGGTATCCGTGCCCATGGTGGCGAGCATGATCGCCCAGATCGCGCCGGCGCCCAGGGTGCCGGTATTGGTGCCGAGGGCAACCAGCGAGGAAATAATGCCGCGGCGTTCCCGCGGGGCGTATTCGGCCAGCATCACGGAGGCACCGGCGATTTCCGCGCCGGCTCCGAAGCCTTGGATGAGCCGCAGGATCACCAGCATGATCGGTGCCCAAATGCCCACAACCTGGTAGGTGGGGAGGAATCCAATGAGGGTGGTGGCCACGCCCATCATGGCGATGGTGATAAAGAGGACTTTGGTACGGCCGATGCGATCACCGAGTCGTCCGAAGTACCAGGCGCCGAGCGGGCGGGCTACGTAGCCCACGCCGTAAATGGCCATGGCCCCGAGGATGGCCATGGACTGGTGGCCGGCGGGGAAGAAAATGTCTTTAAAGACGAGCGCGGCGGCCAGGGAGTACAGCTGGAAGTCCATGAATTCGAGAGCTGTTCCGAGCCAACCGGAGACCGCGGCTTTGACGAGGTCGGAGGTTGAGCGCGTGGGCACCGGGGCGGTTACTGTTCCCGGCGGGTGTTGTTTGGACATGACGGGTGCCTTCCACATCTTTCACTTCGTTGTGTTAACTGATAAGAAGCTGCTTTCCGTCGGGCTAAGCCAGGCGGGGTAAGCGAGCTCCGTTGGCTTCAGTATGCGGGCCGGAATACGCCGAAATCACGCGCGAGAGGCGGCGATATTTCGATATGTCATATGCGGTTTTCGAATAGTGATACGCGGGTGGGGTGTCATCGAGGTGCGGGCGGTGGCTTCGGTGGTACTGCGACGCGGGGCTGCAGCCGCTGCATATCGCGGAAAAGTGCGGGTATCGGGGTGGGTGCGGGTGCGGTGGAACGACGACGCCGCCCCGGTGGCGCGCCCCCGCGCGCCCCCGGGGGAGCCGACTCGCCGCGCGGGGAACTTGTTGAAAGGCATGTACATTGTCGGAGACCGCGTTGGTGCCACACAGTCGTGGAGGGTTTTATGCGCATCGACCGACTTGAATGGTTGGAGTCTTTCGTTGCTGTTGCGAAATTATCGTCTTTTTCGCGGGCGGCTCGTTTGCTCCACAGCAGTCAGTCGCGGGTCTCGCTCCACGTTGCGAATTTGGAGCGCGCAACGGGCCATACCCTGGTGGATCGTAGCCACGTGCCCTGTACTCTCACTGCAAAAGGGGAAACTTTCCTGCCGCGGGCCGAAGAAATCCTGGTGAAATTGCGCGATGCGGTGGAGGAACTCCATACCGAATCGGGGCGCCTGGTTGGCTCGGTGACCCTGGGGGTGATTCCCTCGGTGTCGGCGGTGCTCTGCCCCGGTTTGCTGGCGCAATTGCAATTGGAAGAACCCGGTATCTCGGTTAATTTGCTGGAGCGTACGTCCGCGGAATTATTGGACAAGGTGACCTCTGGAAGCACGCAGCTCGCCATCGTTTCGCAATTTAGCTCCCTTCCCTCTATCCCGGAGTCGCAGCGGTTGTGGTGGGAGCCCTATGTTGCGGTGGTTCGTCAGAATTCGCCGGATTTTCAGGGTGTTGAGGTTGTGAACCCCGGCGATCTTGCGGAGATCACTCTGGGATTGACCGGGGCGCCGGGCCTGACTATCGATCCGGAAATGCGCGTTGCTTTTGATGTGTGGCAGCTGGAGCCGCGCATCGCGGAATTCCGTACCGAACAGCCGCAGACTCTCCTTAATATGTGCAAGGCCGGGCTCCTCACCCCGGTTATTAATCTGTTGGCTTTCCGGAGTTGTGATCACGAGGGGCTGCGCGCTATTCCCATTGCGGGAGATTACGGGCGGGAGGTCGCCGTGGTGGCGAATACCGCGGTGCCGGTGACTCCCATTGGGCAGTATCTACGCGATCTCATTCTGGCTATTCCGCTACCCGCGGGGGTGCATTCCCTGCAGCCGCAGCGGGGTGACGCTGGAGATACCAGCTAAGGCCGAACCCGGGAAAATCCTGGAAGCTTTGCGCAAAAAATGGCAGCAGAGCTGGAAATCCGCGCTGGCTCCTGGCAAAATTGAGTATGTCGCACAGGGCGACTGTGTCAGAGTGGACACTCTGAAGTCACAGCATTTGTATATGGGCCCGGGCATTCCGGGCGCGGGGGCATCGCGGCCTGTTAACGGCTTCGTCCGCACCGTATCTGCTGGAACTTCGGGTGCCCATCACGGCACTCTTCACTCGGATCGTCCGGCACGTACCTGCCGGTGAAGGGACCAGTAATGGCATCTGTTACATTTGAGAACGCATCGCGTATCTACCCGGGGTCGGATACCCCGGCGGTAAATCAACTCAACCTCGAAATTGCTGACGGGGAATTCCTTGTTCTTGTTGGCCCGTCCGGCTGCGGTAAATCAACGTCGCTGCGCATGCTGGCCGGTCTGGAAGATATTAATGACGGGCGTATCTACATTGGGGACCGCGATGTGACCAATGTTTCGCCTAAGGACCGCGATATCGCGATGGTGTTCCAGAATTACGCTCTCTACCCGCATATGTCGGTGGCGGAAAATATGGGCTTCGCGCTGAAGATTGCGCGCACCCCGAAGGAAGAAATTGATAAGCGCGTCAAGGAAGCCGCCCAGATTCTTGACTTGACCGAGTACCTGGATCGCAAGCCGAAGGCGCTTTCCGGTGGGCAGCGCCAGCGCGTGGCGATGGGCCGCGCGATTGTGCGGAACCCGCAGGTCTTCCTCATGGACGAACCGCTCTCCAATCTGGACGCGAAGCTCCGCGTGCAAACTCGTACCCAGATCGCTACCTTGCAGCGCCGGCTGGGCACCACCACGGTGTACGTCACTCACGACCAAACCGAAGCGCTGACCATGGGCGACCGCATCGCCGTCCTGAACTTCGGGGTCTTGCAGCAGGTGGGCAGCCCGGATGAGCTGTACAACCGGCCGCAAAACGCTTTCGTGGCGGGCTTCATTGGCTCGCCGGCCATGAACCTCGGCACCTTTAATATTGAGGGCGACGCCGCAGTTCTCGGCCAAGCGCGCATCCGCCTCCCCCGCGCGGTGATCGACGCGATCACCCCGGATGATAAGGGGAAGGTAATCCTGGGCGTGCGCCCCGAGTCCTTCACGGAGCTGACGCGTGAGCCCGGGGAAAGCTCGGTGCCGATCGTGGTGGATATGGTGGAGAACCTGGGGTCGGATAACTACGTCTACGGTGAGATCGCCGGGGTGGAGAAGTCCGGCTTCGGATCGGGCGATGGCTCCTCCCAGGTTGTTGTGCGTATCCCACCCTTCAAGGCCCCCGCGGTGGGTGACACCGTGTACGCCACCCCGAATCTGGATGCTATTCATGTCTTCCATGCCGGGGATGGCACCCGCATTAACTAGGTGATGCTAGGCCGCCAGGGCAGTGGCCTGATCGTTAGACGGCTTTAGTAGAAGTGAGAACTTCTCACTGATGTCGAATAGAAAATGGCGGGTTTCCACGAAAATCATTCGTGAAAACCCGCCATTATAGGTTGTGGAAAAGTCCTAGGGGTTTAGCTGCCGGTTTTGGCTACGGGTTATTCTGGTGGGCCGTGGGGACCCAGTGTTAGCCTGATTGAGGTTGTTGCGATGAAACGGTCGTATGTAGATGGCATCAAGTGGGGGATATTGGGGCTGGCTTCCGTGTCGGCTATTCTCTATCTACTAAGTCTGCTTGTACTATGCAATGAGAGTGGAACTGTCGTGGCCGCGATTATGCTGTCCGGTGCGGCTGGCATTGGCTCATCCCTTTATCTCTATCAGATACTCAAGCGGGATTTGAGTAGTGGAGTTGCGGGAGTACTGTCGTTTCTGAATTGCGCTGCTATGACCGGCGGGGCATTATTTCTATTGTTGTCATTGATGGGTGACTAAGAAATTCTAGAGTGCGTCCTTGTGCACCCTGTTTTCCCGATGGGGTGCACAAGGATTTTCGATATTAGTAGCTCGGGTTTTCTCTTTTGGTGATTTTTCTTCTTCGCTCTACATAAGCTGAGTGAAATTGTAATTACCCGGTTCTCGCACAGGCCGTGGCGAAAATCACGCGCTTTCAGCTGCGATTATGCGTAATCGCCGTCCCGAACTGCCGCGATGGAACTTTTCCGCAGTTCAACACGGGTGATACGGGCCGCCCGCTCGGAGGCGCCCGGGTGTTTCTATCCCGGGATTCTGCATACTTTCAGCGTAGTATGCACTCGATGAGACCTACTGCTCAAAACTTTTCAGGCGCGGTGCCTAAACTTGCCAGCATGACGGAAAGTGCCACTCCCGCTGCCTACCCCGGTGCGGGCGTCGTTCGCGCGCTGGCGGAACGGCCCCGCATTCTTGTTGTCTGTACCGGGAATATTTGCCGATCTCCCATGGGGGAAATCGTGCTGCGCCAGCGGTTGCGCGATGCCGGTATCGATATCGCGGTGGCTTCCGCGGGGGTCTCCAACGAGGAGGCGGGCAACCCGATTTACCCGCCCGCCCAACGAACCCTCACCGAACACGGTTATGGCCTGCCTGAACGCCACCGGGCTCACCGTGTTACCGCCGAGGAGCTGGAAAACGCCGGCCTGATTCTTGCTATGACCACCGGGCACGCGCGGGCGGTGCGAAGGCTGTGTCGTTCCCTTTCTCTATCTCTGACCAATATTCACCTGTGGACCGAGTTCGCGCTGCCGGAGGTGGGGATTGCTCCGGAGGGTGTTTTCGGGCATGGTGGGGTTCTTTCCGACGACGCCGGGCGTGCCTCGGGCCGCCAGCACTCTTCCGATTTTTATTATTCATCCGGCGAGTTCGATGTTCCCGATCCGTGGGGCGGCTCGGCGCGCGAATTCGAAGCGACGCTCGCCTGCGTGGAAGCCGGGTCTGAGCACCTCGTGGAGCTGCTGCGCAGTAATCTCCGCGCATCGCGGTGACCGGGCGCGTTTTCGCGGATGGCGGCGTGCCGATGGCTGATGTCGTGCCGATGAACGGTGGCACTCCGACGAACGGCCGTAAACGTATATTTATGCGGTCGCGGAGGTGGAGGCGGGTATTGCTCGGGCTGCTCGGGCTGCTCCTCATCGCCCTGGCTCTGCTGGCAGTGCGCCACATTCTAGCTGCCACGTACTATTCGCCCGCGGCCGTGGCCAGCCGGTATATGGGCGCGCTCGAAGAAGGCCGCGCTCGCGCTGCTCTCGACCTCACCGATCCCGGCGCGCTTTCCGGTTCCCTCGCCCTGCTGAGCGACGAAGTTTATCGCGCCGTCCCGGGCCGGCCCGCCGATTTCCAGGTGCGCGACACGAGTCAGACCGCGACCGGAATGCGAGTAGACGGCGTCGTCACGTATCACGGCACCCAAGAGCCCCTGAGCATTACTTTGGTGCGGCGCGGCACCACCCCGATCCTGAGCGCGCGCTGGCACGTGAGCGCGGGCGCCCTCGGCCAGCTGCGCGTGGATCGTGAGACCGAGCTGTCTCCCGGCCATGCCACCCCCACGCCTCCTGCGCTCACCAGCATTAACGACGTGCCGGTCGCCCTCGCGCCCCGTGAGGTTGCTCCGGCTTTCCCCGGCGATTATGCCGTCGCAGCACCCGGCGATTCGCGCTACGTGACCTTCGGGGCCGGCGCGACCGCCACGGTGCGGCCGGGCCAGACCGCGACCGCTGCGCTCGCGGCCCAGGCCACTCCGGCCGCGGGTGAACGTGCGGTGGAACTGGTGGAACGCCTCGTGGAGGGGTGCGTGCGCGGTGATGGTACGACGACGCCGCCAGCTGGCTGCCCGGCAGCTTTCCGCAAGGATCGTGCTTTCGGGGACACCCGCAAGGAGAAGCTGAGCTGGAAAGACAAGCCGCAGGTGAGCGCGACCGTAGAGGGGCGGGGAGGAACCGTAAGTGTGCGGGGAGGCACCTTGGAGCGCAGTTATGAGTGGCGGCTCGTTGCCCCGCTGAGCTGGGAAAAGCGTTCGGACACCGCGCGGGTTTTCGAGCGGGAGCACACCTTGCGCTTCCGGGTAGAAAACGGGGATGTGGTGCTGGAAAGTGAAAGCCTGCGCTAGCGCGGGTTACCATGGAAAGCACGGATTGGGCCGTGCACTGCGGGAATGTGGGGATCACGCCGGCGACTAATTGCGCGAGAGAAGAGGAAGGACGTATGAGCACCAACGTTGTGGCTGAGATTTGGCGGGAAGGTAACCTTCCGGCGGGGCGGCCTATCGACCATGCCCGGCGGGTATGCACCGGTGCCCTGTGGGGCCTGGGTGCGGGTGTGGTGCTCGGCCTCATCACCTTCCCGAATGCCTTGGTCGGTTCGCGTGCTCTCTACCTGATTCCCGCTTTCGCGGTGGTGGCTTTCCTACTGGCGCTGCCGTGGCTGATCCGCGATAAAACACCGGTCGCGCCCGGGGTGGATGTGGTTGCGCGAGTGTTGGGAACCGATGAAAGTCGGCGGATGCGCACGGTTGGCAATAGCCGGCGCAAGCAGGCGCTCATGGTGCCGGTGGTGGTTCGCCCCGTGGATAAATCCGCGGATTTCCGAACCGTTATTGCGGTGCATGGCGCTGAGCAAGCGGGCTTCGCCGAGAGCAAGCCCGGAACGTTGCTTCCGCTGCGCCAAACGGAAAAGGGCTACGGCGGGCTCGCCAATGTGGAAGCAGCCAGCCCGGAGCAGGAAGCTCTCATGAGGGCCTTGGAGCAGCGCCCGAAACTGCTGCCCAATACCGCGCCGGTGCTGCCTTTCAAACCGCAGTCTCTTGACCGCGTCACCAGTGGGGACCAGCTGGAATGGTGGGGCGGAATGATCGCCGGCGCGCTGTTGGCCGCCGTCATGATGGGCATCGTCAGCTTGCTCTAAGCTCCAAGAAGTACGACGACGTGTCCCGCGCCGCCAAGGCAGGGTGTTTTTCCGGGGTGTACTTCGCATGTGTGACAAATGAAGTACAGCTCTGACAACACATAGCACCCCCGCTGGGGCTCGTATGAAAGTCTGCGACTTGTGTGAAACCTGAGGCTCATGCGGGTCTTACCCCGCTTGCCGCACTTAGCTGGCCAGCAGTTTCTGGATGCGTTTGACGGAAACCTTTTCCTTCGTGCCCAGCTGCTGGGCGAAAAGCGAGACACGCAGTTCTTCCAGGAGCCAGCGTGCGTGGTTGAGCACCCGAGCGCGGCCAGGATCGAAAGCTGCGTAACTGGCTTCTTCGCGGGCACTTTCCACCGCGTCTGTCGCGGTCTGTACCTGCCAGGCGAGTGAATCATCGGCTGCCGGATTCACGGCAGCCTTCTCGATGCGCAGCTTCGCGGCCAGGAGATAGCGTGGCAGATCCCAGAAGCGTGCTGCCGGCGTGGCCCGCACAAAATCGGTGGGCATAAGCGCATCCAGATGAGCGCGCTCGTCGCTCATCGTGGCAAGTAGTGCCACCGAGCGATTATCCCGCACCAGCTGCTCCACCTGCGCCCACGCAGCCGCAGCCTTGCCCGCGCCCTGCGCAATCAGGAACACTTCGTCCTCAAACTCGTCACGAGCCCAAGCCTGCAATTCTTCAAATTCACGCCCGGAACGCAACTCCTCCGGACTGGCATCATTGGCCGCACCCCAACGGTCGGCAAGATTCCGTGCCGCAGCCCACTGCAGATCCGCCACCAGCGCCGCCGTGGAAGGCGCCGGACTACCCGCCAGCTGCAAAGCCAGTTCTCCATCCCAGCGCGAGGTGATACGGCCCTCGGGCAGCGCCAGCGCATCCGCGAGCAAACGAATCACACCACCGCGATGCACCCGGACTTGTTCGCCCGGTTCCGCCACCACATCCAGCACAACCTTCCCGGCGCGGTTAGCGAGCGCCGGATAGGCGCGGACCGTCCCGGCCGGTCCCTCGGTTTCGATAACCGCGGGGATGATCCCCTGCTCCACCGCGGGCCAGCCGCTCAGAGCGTCCCCGGTCGCGAGCGTATCTGCGGGAGCGGAACCAGTACCCGCACCCGCGGCCGGCGCACCCACGGCCGACGCGCTCGCGGTGTGCTTCGCGCCGTGTTTCGCGGAGCCCGCCCCGCGCAGTCGCGCCCGCGCTTCATCGAGGGCCTGAGCCACCGCCCCGGCCACCACGTTTTCCACCGCCGCCTTGGTTTGCGGGGCAAGACTGCGCTGCACATACTCAAGCGATGTCGATTCCTCAAGTACCGCGCCCCGCTCCGAACGCACCCGGAAATTCACAGTCAGATGCGCGGGGAGATTCACCTCCTGCCAGGCGGCGTCGTCGATCTCAATACCGCGCACGCGGGCTGTGGCCGCCCGGAAAGCCTCCGCGAAAGAAACCGGTTCCGGCCCGTGCACGGCCTCCTCCCAACCGGGCAGTACGGCGCGGATATCGCGCGCAACATCCGGGGCGGGTACCAGGTTGCGGCGCACGCGTTTGGGTAGCGCGCGAATCGTGGCAACCACCAGTTCGTCGAGCATCCCGGGCACCAGCCAGTCGAAGCCCTCCGGGCGCAGTCGCGGCAGCAGCGCGATGGGTACGTCCACGGTGATGCCATCGTTGAACGAGCCCGGCGCGAAGGTGTAGGTGATGGGCAGGGTGATATCGCCCTGGTGCCACTCGGTGGGGAAATTCTCTTCACCGGCGCCACCGCCCGCGCTGCCCAGCAGGAAATCCTGGGTGAAATCGAGCAGATCGGGGCGCGCGTGCCGTTCCTTCTTCCACCAGGAATCAAAATGCCGCCCGGAGACCACGCTCTCCGGAATACGCTCCTCGTAAAACGCGGCCAGCGCATCATTATCAGCCACCAGACCGTGGCGGCGGAGCTTGTCTTCAGTGCGGCTGGCTTCCTCAAGGGCCGCGCGGTTGCGCGCCAGGAACTCGTGATGGCTGCGCCACTCGCCTTCCACCAGGCCGTGGCGGATAAACATCTCGCGAGCCAGCTCGCGCGCCGCATCCGAACCGGAAGTGGCCAGCAACACCGGCCGATCCGCCACGAGGGTCACTCCGTAGAGCGTTACCTTCTCGTGGACCATCGCCGCACCGTGCTTGGCGGACCAATACGGTTCCGAATAGGAACGCCGCACCAGCTTCTTCGCCAGCGGCTCAATCCACTCGGGCTGTATCGCGGCCACGGTGCGAGCGAAAAGCCGAGAAGTTTCCACCAGCTCGGCGGCCATGACCCACTCGGGGGTACGCCGGTGCAGGCCCGAACCGGGCCAGATCACGAAATGTGTGCCGCGCGCGCCCAGATAATCGCGGCTGCGCGGGGAATAATTGCCGATATTGGAAAGCAAGCCCACCAGCAGCGAACGATGAATCGCCCCGGATTCCGGGGTATCCGAGCCGCGCCCGAGCTCGCGGCACGCGTGGGCGACCGCCCCGGAATTCGGCGCTCCGCCCAGCGCGGGCGCGCCTGCCTGCTCCGCGGCGCGGATCTGCTTCGAGCTGGGCAGCGCGAGGCGGCGGATGCTCAAGTCCAGCGGCCGAGCCATCTGCTCCAGCTGCGCCACCACGTCCGCCCACTCCCGATAGCGCAGGTAGTTGAGGAATTCCGCGCGGCACATGCGCCGGAATGCCGAACCGGACAGCTCGCGCGCCTGGGTGCGCAAATAGCGCCACAGCGTCAGGTAGGCGAGAAAATCCGACGAGCCGGCCGTGAAGCGCGCGTGGAATTGATCGGCCTGGGCACGTTTCTCGGTGGGGCGCTCGCGCACATCCTGCACCGACAGCGCCGCCACCAGCACGAGCACTTCGGAAGCGCAACCGTTGCGCTGCGCCTCGATCAGCATGCGGCCCAGTCGCGGGTCGATAGGCAGGCGCGCGAGCTGACGCCCGATGGCGGTCAGGCGCGGGGTGTGGCGATTTTCGCTGCCAAATGCGCTCGCAGCCCCAAACGCACCGTAGCTAATCGCCCCGATTTCCTCGAGAAGCTGGGTGCCGGCTCGCACCGCCCGCGCTTCCGGCGGGTCAATAAAGGGAAAATCGTCGACGGCGCCCAGCCCGAGCGCGAGCATCTGCAAAATAACCGCAGCTAGGGAGGTGCGCTGAATTTCGGGCTGGGTGAATTCGGGCCGCGCCAGGAAATCATCCTCGGAATAGAGACGGATCGCCACCCCGTCCGTCACGCGCCCGCACCGCCCCGAGCGCTGATTGGCGCTGGCCTGTGAAATCGGCTCGATAGGCAGGCGCTGCACCTTCGTCTTATTCGAGTAGCGCGAGATACGGGCGGTGCCCGGGTCAATCACGTACTTGATTCCAGGCACGGTCAGGGAAGTCTCCGCAATATTCGTGGCGAGAATAATGCGCCGGTAGGGCCCGGGCTGGAAAATTCGGTGCTGTTCCGCCGCGGAGAGGCGCGAAAACAGCGGCAGTACTTCCACGGCGCCCGGCGCGCTGGACCTGCCCCCGGGGCTCACATACCTGGTCCCGAGTTCATCATCGAGAGCCTTCGCGGTATCCCGAATCTCGCCCTCCCCGGAGAGGAAGACCAGAATATCTCCCTCGCCTTCCGCCATGAGTTCCTCGGCGGCCGCCACGATTCCACTCACCTGATCGAGTGCCGCGGCCCGGCCCGGGGTGCGCGGCGCGGCCACGCGCTGCGCACCGGCGTCGTCGTGCTGCTCCTCGTGTTCCGCGTCCTGTTCCTCATCGAGGGGGCGATACCGGATCTCCACCGGATAGGTGCGCCCGGACACCTCGATGATCGGCGCGGTGTCGCCGGGGCGGCCGCCCGCGCGGTGTTCACCAAAATGCGCGGCGAAACGTTCGGTGTCAATGGTGGCGGAGGTGATAATGACTTTGAGGTCGGGGCGCGCGGGCAGCAGGCGGGCGAGGTAGCCGAGGATGAAGTCGATATTGAGGGAGCGTTCGTGCGCTTCGTCGATGATGAGGGTGTCGTAGCGCAGCAGGTGCGGATCGGATTGGATTTCCGCGAGGAGGATGCCGTCCGTCATGAGTTTGACGAGGGTGGTGGGGCCCACTTCTTCGGTGAAACGAACCTGATAGCCGACGGCGCCGCCAACTTTTTGCCCCAGTTCGGCCGCGATGCGTTCGGCAACCGAGCGGGCCGCGATGCGCCGCGGTTGGGTGTGCCCGATGAGCCCGGTGATGCCCCGGCCCAGCTCCAAGCAGATTTTCGGCAACTGGGTAGTTTTCCCGGAGCCGGTTTCCCCGGCAATAATGACCACCTGATTCGCGGCGATGGCTTCGCGGATTTCCGCGCGCCGGGCGGAAACGGGCAGAGTTTCCGGGTAGGTAATCCGCGGAACGGCCGCCTTGCGGGCTTCTAGCTGTGCCGGGGTGTAGGGCCGCGGGCCGCGCGGACCACGGGGATTGTGGGTGCCACGGCTGCCACGGTTGTTACGCGGGCCGCGCCGGCCGCGCTTACCGGAGTGTGTTGCGGATTCCTGAGACTTATCCATATCGTGCCTCATTATTCCACGCCTCCCTGGAGCTTCCTATCGGTCAGAGTGACATTGGCGTACGTAGCGTGCTTCCGCTGCCTGCAATGGAAGCACAGTGGTCCGGTATCGCATATGGCCCTACACAGTGGTACTCCCTGACAGGAAATCGGGTGGTGGTTGTAGCTCGGGTACCACTTTGTGTGTCGGATTGGGCCCTTGTCTACTACTCAACGTGGACAAGTGTGGAGAACTCGGGTCAGGGTGCTCACATATAGCAACATGTCGCCACCGGGGCCCGCAGAAAGCAACGTCTTGACAATTTTGCTAACAGGATGCGACACCTCGACACGGGCCACCTGCAGGATGCAACGCCCCGAGCCTGGGCTGCGCAGAATGCAACGCTAGCGCATGTTTTGGAAAAGTTAATGTAGTTGCTGTTGCTTTTTGTGGCGCGGGTAGTAACCAGCTGGGGCCCGGGCGGTGTGCCCGGGCCCCAACGGCGTCGTCGTGCTTGAAACGCGTGTCGCGTTTGAACGCGCGGTGCTTGAAGGCGCTGCGCTTGCAGGTGCCGTACCTCAGCCGCGCCTACACGTCAGAACGCGAGAAACGCCACCCGCCCAACGCGAGCAGCACCACCGCCAGCGCGCACCACAGCCCCAGGCCAAGTGCCGGGCTGGAAACCGTGAACGAGGCGACGTCCGCGCCGGCATTGAGGCCGGGCGGGCTGAGGGCCGCGGTCAGGAGCATCGGCGGCAGGTAGGGGATCACAAAGGTGCGCACGAACTCGGAGGGAATGAGCGCGAGCACCGGGGAGAGCATCATCACCGCGAGGATGAGCACGATGGTGCCGGCGGAACTGCGCAGCAGATAGCCGATTCCCAGGGCCATCCACGCGGAGGTGACCATGGCGATGATGAAATTGAGGAAAAGCCACCAGGCGTCGCCGCTGAAGCCGATGGTGAGGCCGAAGAGGGTGCCAACCACGGCACCTAGCACCAGGAGCAGAAGGGTGGTGGCCAGCGCCACCAGGCTGAGCGCGAGAGTGCGGGCGGCCACGTTGCGCCAGCGGCGCGGGTCGGCGCTCACGGTGGAGCGCATGGTGTTCGCGGCGTATTCGGAACACACCGTAACGGCACCGAAAGCCACCATAATGATCTGGAAAATGCTGCTCGCGCTGATGAGCACGTACGCGGCGAGCGAATGCTCCGCTCCCATGGCGGTGGCGTAGGCATTGAGTTCGAGCTCGCTGGAACCCCAGGCGGTCAGTGCGGTGATTGCCAGGGAGAAGAGGGTGCCGATGATGAGCGTCCAGCGCAGCGAGGGCAGCGTGAGGATCTTGCGCAGTTCAGAGCGCAGCGAGCGGCCCAGAGTGACGCGGTAGTTCGGCGCGGCGAATTGGCTGATGCGCGGGGGAAGCTGGGCTAGCTGCGGCGCGGCGGGGCCGGGTACGGCGGGGCCGGAAGCAGGAACAAAAGCGTTACTCATCGGTGGCCTCCCGGGAGGTTCGTGGCGGGGCGGCCCGCGCCGTATTCAACGTCGTGGCCGGTTAGGTCCATGAAAATATCTTCCAGCGAGCGGTGGATGGTAGTCAGTTCGTCTAGCTGCACCCCCGCCTCGAAGGCGATTTTGCCGATGTCCGCGCGTGAACCGCCCGGGATCGCGAAACGGGCAACCGGGGCGGCCGGCGCAACGGGCACAGCTTGCGCGACCGGCGCACCCGGCCCACCCGGCGCAGGCGCGACTTCGCTAGCATCCTGGAAGTCCAGCCCGGCTGCCCGCAGCGCGCCCTCCAAGCCGGCCCGGTTGGGGGAGGCCACCAGCACCGTGGTATTTGCCGCGGCCTCGGTGAAGCTTTCGATGGGCCCGAAAGCAATCATGCGCCCGCGCCCGATGACCAGCAGGTCATCGGCGGTTTGCTGCATTTCGCTCATGAGATGCGAGGACACCAGAATGGTGCGGCCCTGCTGCGCGAGCGTGCGCATGAGCAGACGCACCCAGCGCACCCCGTCCGGGTCCAGCCCGTTAACGGGTTCGTCAAAGAGCAGCACTTCCGGATCGCCCAGCAGCGCCGCGGCAATGCCGAGCCGCTGGCCCATCCCCAGGGAGAAGCCCTTGAGTTTGCGCTTGGCCACGCTCCCGATTCCGGTTAGCTCGATGACTTCGTCCACGCGCCGGGCGGGAATCCCGTGGGTGGCAGCCAGAATTTGCAGATGGCTGCGCGCGCTGCGCGAACCGTGGAATGCCTTGCCGTCCAGCAGTGCACCCACCGTGGTGAGCGGGGAGGTGAGCTGCTCATAGGGAAGCCCGGCAATAAGGGCACGCCCGGAGGTGGGGCGATCCAGCCCCATAATGCAGCGCATCGTGGTGGATTTGCCCGATCCGTTCGGGCCGAGGAACCCGGTGATTCTCCCGGGCTGGAGCTGGAAACTCAGGTTATCGACCGCGGTGGTCGCGCCGTAGCGTTTTGTCAGGGCTTCAACTGTTATCACAGGCAGTCCTTTCGTGCTGGGTTGGTTAGTACGCGGCCGTGCCGGCACCCGCGCTCATTCTACCGGCGCGCGACCGCCCCTCCTACTCCCCGGTGGTGCTCATCTCATGGACGCATCGCTGCCCCGTGTCGTGCCGCCCCGTATTCGCGCAGTCCTAGAATGTGCCTATGCCGCAATCCTCACGCACCACCACCCGCATCCGCGCCCTCGACGGCATCCGCGCGCTCGCAATTATCGCGGTGGTGCTCTATCACATGCGCCCGGCGGTACTGACCGGCGGATTCATCGGCGTCACGGTGTTTTTCGTGCTTTCCGGTTTCCTCATCACCCGCAGCGTATTGCGCGAGCTGAGCCGTGAACGCCGCTTCTCCTACCTGCGTTACCTGCGCCGTCGCCTCCTGCGCCTGTGGCCTCCGGTTCTCGTCACCATTGCGGGTAGCGCGCTCCTCAGCTACATGTGTGCGCCCAGCCTGCTCCCGAAAGTCCAGGCTGATGCCCTTCCCGCGGCGCTGTTCGCGAGTAACTGGGTCTATATTTTCCGCGAGGTCCCCTATTTCGCGGCCTCCGGCCTGCCTTCTCCGCTCACCCACCTGTGGTACCTGGGGGTCCTTGCCCAGTTCTACCTGCTCTGGCCCTTCATCTTGCTGGCCTTGCGCCGGGTGCGGTATTCGACGGTGCGGATCGTGGCGGGCCTGGCCCTCGCCTCCGCGCTGCTCATGGCGCTGCTTTTCTTCGCGGGCCCGGATTCCACCCGCGCCTACTACGGCCTGGATACTCGCGCCGCCGAACTCCTTATCGGCGCGCTCGCGGCTCTCGTTTCGCCGTATGTTGCGTCCCTGTGGCCGCGCGCGGATAGCACGACGCCGCCGCAGCCTCCCGCACGTTCCGCCACCGCCGCTTTCGCGTTGCGGGTTAGCACCGGCGCCGCCCTCCTGGCTTTGCTGGCGCTGGCCGTATGGGCCGATGGTGAATCTGCCCTCACGTACGCGGGTGGTTTAACAACGACGGCGCTCCTGACCGCCCTTATTGTCCTCACCGTGCACAACCCGCGGCTGGGCCTGAGCCGGGTGTTGGCCAGTGCGCCTTTTGCCTATGTGGGGTCGCGGTCCTTCTCCCTCTACCTGGTTCACTATCCGCTGTTGCTTTTCATGAATCCGGCTACCCGCACAGCGGAGATTTCCGGGGTGGCCAAGATCGGGCAGCTGCTGGTGGTGGGGCTGGTGGCGGAGCTGTTTTATCGGTGTGTGGAGCAGCCGAGCGCGCGCCTGGCGCGGACCGGCTGGCGTGCCGGTGTGCGCACCTGGTGGACTGGCCTGCACAGTTGGCGCAGTGACATACGCACGTGGCGTACCGACCCGCGCAACTGGCGCAACCTCGCGGGTAACCACCGGTTGAGCGATACGATCTTCGCGGCGGTGAGCGCGGTGGCTCTCCTGCTCGTGACTCTGCTGGCTTGCGCGCCGATTCCCTGGCAGCGCCTCGCGGATTCTCGCGCGGTGGCCTTGCGCCCGGAACTAGCTGCACCCGCACCTAGTGTGCCCGGCGTGCTTAGTGCCCCCAGCGCACCCGGCGCACCCGGCGTGCCCGGCGAAGCACCGAATCCGCCCGCGCCGGCCAACGCGCCGGCCAATACTCCGGGATCCAACCCGACTTCTACTCCGGTGCCCAGCCCGGGCTCTCTCCAGCCCATCGCCACGAAGGTCCCGGCCAATCTGGATGCCTCCGCGTGGAGCAAGGACCCGGCCACCGGCATCTGCGGAGCGAATGCCGTGATGATCGGGGATTCGGTCACCTTGGGCGCAACCGATGCCCTCAAGGAGGTTCTTCCCAATTCGGTGGTGGACGGCAAGGTCAGCCGGCAATTCTCTGCCGGCGCGGAGGTGTTCGCCCAGCGCCAGGCCCTAGGGGAGAAACCGCGGGTACTTATCTATGCTCTCGGCTCGAACGGAGCTATCGGCGGGGAAGCGGATATCCAAAAGCTTGTGGATGCAGCTCAGGGGCTTCCCGTGTATTTCGTGACGAACCGCAGCCCGTTGCCGGCCCAGAACCCTAATAACGAGCTGCTCAAGGCATACGCTGCCTCCCACCCGAATGTGGGCATTATTGATTGGTGGGCGGCTACCGAAGGCCACGAAGAATTCCTGCGCGACGATGGTATCCATCTCACACCCACCGGGCAGCAGCACTTCGCTACCCTTATCCAGCAGGCCCTGTGCGGGGCCTAAAAGGCCAGCCGGAAAGGTAGGCGCGGTGCGCGTTCTCAATTCTCTTCTTGGGTTACTCCTTGCCGCTGTCGCGGTCTTCACGGTGCAACCGGCCTGGTTCGGCCCGCTGGCCCGGCTGGCCACGGTAGTGCCCGGGGCTCAGATCATGTCCAGCCGCGGGGCGCTGGCGCTCGGGATGCTCATTGCCGCGCTCGCGGTAGGGCTGCTCGGCGCGGTCCGCCGCTATGTCGGGGGTGGGCGCGTGGCGGTGAGCTGCGCCGTCGTGCTGCTCCTCGTGGCCCTCGCGCACGCCGGAACGCTGAGCGGGCGCGGGCTGGATCGGGAGGTGTTAGGTGCGCCTGCGCCCGGCGAGCTAACCGTGCTCCAGTACAACACCGAGGGCGGGCGCGTGGACTGGGATCAGCTGGCCGATACTATCGTGCGGGTGGGTGCGGATGCGGTCTCGCTGATTGAAACTTCGGGTGACGCCGGTGCGGAGATTCAGGAGAAACTGGCCGCGCGCGGGGCGGAATACCAGCTTTTCGACGGTGGTGTATCCCGCTACAGCGCCGATTGGCGCTCGTCGGTGCTGCTGGTTTCCGCCGCGCGCGGGGAGTATGAAGCGGTGGACTTGAGCGAAACTTACGGTGATGACCTGGCGCGGGCGGTGGCGGCTGCGCCGCGCGGCGGGGCACGCCCGGATGCTCCGATGTTCGTGGCCGGGCACCCCACGGCTCCGGTACCTGCGTATATGGATCTGTGGCGCGCGGAGGCGCGGGCGTTATACCGGGTGTGCGAGGCCGTGCCGGATGCGGTTGTTGCGGGTGATTTTAATTCGACGGCGGACCACCAGGCTGCCCTCAGCCCTGGCTCGACCTGCCGTGACCTGGGGGCCGATGCCGGAATCGGCGCGGTGGGGACCTGGCCCACCACGGTGCCCGCGCTGCTGGCTTCTCCAATTGATCGGGTCATGAGCTCGGGCGGCTACCGCGGGGTGGCCGGGGAGATCATCGACCCGGATAACGCCAGCGACCACCGCGGTGTCATCGTGCGGCTCAAGCCGGTTGCGGATTCTGCTCCTGCTACTGATCCCACGCCGGCAACGGAATCCGATTCTTAGGGACTGGCTGAGGCGGGGTCCGCAAGCAAGGGCTTTCGGGTAAACTCCATCGCAGGGAGCTCCGGGAAGGTCAATGTCGCGAAACATCGATACACCCCCGGGGCTATTGCTTTTGTGTTCAGCGTCTTTGCTCCACACAAACTTTTAGACAGGCTCGTCAAACGCGGGTGGTTCACTCCGCGAGGGCTTGGAGTGCGATGGCGCGGTTGTTGCGCACCACGGAGCGCACCTGAATCTCTTCCCACTCCCGGATGCCGCGCTGGAGTGCTTCGCGTGCCTCGGGCGTGCATGCCACCCCGAACTCGTCAATAACGAAAAGAAGAACTTCTTCCAAGCAGGGGCGGAACCTGCGCCCACCTACTGGGAAGTGCACATCAGCAATCCGGGGAGTGCGCAGCGCATTCTTGAGGCGCCGGAGCGAGCGCCGGGAATGCTTGCCACCTAGGAGCAAGGCATGAGTCCATTCATCGCGATGGGAATGCACTTGGACATGCGCACAGGGGATATTCGAGCGTGGCGAGCGAATATAATCCCACCGCACCAGGGGCTCTTTTCCAACCTTTCCATGAATCACTGAGAAGGTTGACTCATTGACAGCTAGAAGCCCGGTCTTCGAATTGAGGAAAACCTCGTAATCGAAGCGGACAATCAGGAAACGATCAACGCGAATATCTCCCGACAAGCTTTTTAGCGGGAGACCTCCCTTTGTGACCGTCTGATTTAGCAGCGAAAATCCGGGGTCAATCAGCTCCCCAAGCAACTGTAAATGTGCCGCAAACTCGTTAGCGAGCTCATCCAATCGTGCGTTCACCACGGTAGTACTCCTCGAAGCGATCCAGGATTTCCATTTCGAAGTAGGCGTTAGTTTCTTTTGGTCCGAGCTGGTAGTCATCAGCGCGCTGGTCGAATTCTTCCCGGGTCATTCTGACCTCACGCAAGATTTCTTCTTTGCGCTCGAGAATCTCTTCTAGCGAGTTGTAAACACGGTCTGGAAAGCACAGCCGATCCTCAGCAATATCCATTTGTCTGACTCCTTCAATCGCCTCACGGCGAAGTAGTTACGTGTGCTTCTCCGTCATTCTTGCATGGTATGCAAGCGCGAAAAAGACCCATCCACAACCTGTGGAAAAACGGGGAGTAATTCTGCGGATAACTCCGGATCCGTTGCTGTCATATCCCTTCACCATCTACCCCCAATCCCACTCCGTGAAAAGTTCCGTCACCTAGAATGGGAGACGTGGATTTGGATACGCTCTCGGAATGGTCTCCGGTTGTTTTTGACCTCTTAGATATTTTCGGGGTGTTCGTGGCGGCCATCCTCGGCGGCATGGTGGCCCGTGAAAAGTCCTTCGATATCGTGGGCTTCGTGATCGTGGCGATCATTAGCGCCCTGGGCGGCGGTATGCTGCGTGATGTTCTTATCCAGCAGGCGCCCCTCCTCAAAGAACCACCGGTGGCGCTCACCAATCCGTACTACCTCAGCTGCGCCCTCCTCGGGGCGCTGGTGGCTTATCTGCTGCGCCTGCGCGGGAAATGGGTGCGCCGCTTTATGACGGTGATGGACGCCGCCGTGATGGGGGCCTGGACCGCTACCGGCGTGATCAAAACTCTCAACGCCGGGCTGGGCGTGATGCCGGCCGTCATGATGGGCATGATTACCGCGGTGGGGGGCGGGCTCATCCGCGATATCTCCGTGGGTCGCACCCCGGTGATCTTCGGCGGTAACACCCTCTACGCCACAGCGTCGCTCATCGCGGCTTTCCCCGCGGTGGTGCTCTGGTACAACCACGCACCCATGTTGGCCATGGCGGTATCCACGCTGCTTGCTTCCCTGTTGGTGATCCTGGCTCGCGTTTTCGAGTGGTCGCTGCCCGTCAATCGGGACTATTCCGTGAACGACACTCTCCAGCACGTTAGTTCTTCGCTGAGCCGGCGGATGCGTAGGTTGCGGGATGAAGAGCACCGTCGGTTGGCGCGCGCGGAACGCCAGGAACGTGCGGTACGACGGCGCAATCAATCCCGCCAGTCGCTTCGCGCCCGAGCGCTCAGCAAGAAGAGCCAAGCGAACTCTTCCGGATCAGGCAGCTCCGGGGAGTCCGGGGCGAGCGGTTCGGGGAAACCTTCGAGCGGTGGCCAGTCCTCGGGGCGCTAGTAAATCGCGACCGGGCCGCAGGGGCCGGGGATCACATCGATATTCGCGTCGAAAATCGCGGAAAGGCGCTCCGGGGTCATAATATCTGCCGGGGTGCCCGCATCCATAACGATGCCCTCCCGCATCGCAATAATGCGATCCGAGTAGCGCGCCGCGAAATTAATATCGTGGATCACCAGCACGATAGTGCGATGCAGCTCGTCGGCGGCCTGGCGCAGGTGGCGCATCATCTGCACCGAATGTGAAATATCCAGGTTATTGAGGGGTTCGTCCAGCAGCACGCAATCGGTTTCCTGGGTGAGCACCATCGCCACGTAGGCGCGCTGGCGCTGCCCACCGGAGAGCTCATCTAGGTAGCGCCCTTCCAGCTCGGTCAGCCCCAGGAAATCAATATAGCGGGAGATAATCTCCTCGTCCTCGGCAGTCAGGCGTCCATTCGAATACGGGAACCGCCCGAAGCCGACCAGCTGGCGCACCGTCAAACGCGTCACGAAGTGATTTTCCTGGCGTAGAATAGCGAGAATCTTGGCAAGATCGGCGGATTTCGTCGTCGTTACATCAAGCCCCGCCACCGCAATCGCGCCCGCGTCCATACGCATGAGCCGCCCGATCATCGTGAGCAGCGTGGACTTACCCGCACCGTTCGGGCCCACCAGTGCCGTGACCCCGCCGTGCGGAATATCCAAGGTCACCGGGCCGATCCGGACCTCCGAACTGTAGTCGCGCCGGGTGCCTTCCATACGGATCATCGGATCGGCGCAGCTCAGATCAGCCGCGCGCAGATGCGGGGAAACCACCGGCGGCACCGGCGCGGGAACCTCAAGATGTGTGCCTGCTGTGTTCTTGCGGTGGCGCATTACAACCGCCCCTTTCTCAGTACAACGACGAGGAACGTCAGGCCGCCCACCAGCTCAATAATGATGGAGACCACGCCTTCCGCCGAGAAAATATTTTTCATCACGAAGAAACCGCCCATGAGCACCGCGTAACCGATCACGGCGGCCATGGGGAAAAGGAAACGGTGATCGTAGGTATCCGCCGCCTGGTAGGTCAGGGTGGCAACCAGGAAACCGAAGAACGTCATCGGCCCCACGAGCGCCGTGGATACCGAGATAAGTACCGCGATGAGGGTGAGGGAAATAAGGAGCATTCGCAGGTGATTGACTCCCAGCGACACCGCCACATCCCGCCCCAGCGCAATCGCGTTGAGGGAGCGAGAAATGAGGAGGAGCGCCACTCCCGCGCCCAGCGCCAGCGGCAGCGCCGCCACGAACACATCCGAGCGGGCATTCGCGATAGTGCCGAACATGCGCGCGGAGAGCACATCGAATTCGGACGGGGTGAGCATGCGTTGCATAAAAGCGGAAAGCGAACCCAGCCCGGTGCCGATAATAATGCCGATAAGTAGCATAATATGCAGACTGCCGAGTTTGCCGCGCAGCAGCCACCCGTACAGCGCCAGCGCGCAGGCCACCATAATCGCCACCTGGATGAGGAAAGCGCGCACCCCGGTGAACGCCACGAACCCGGCCACCCCGAAGAAGAAAATCGTGGAGGTGTGAATCACCGAATACAGCGACTCAAAGCCCATAATCGACGGTGTAAGAATCCGGTTGGTGGTCACCGTCTGGAACGCGAGGGTGGCTAGCGACTGGCAGAACGCCACCAACAGAATGGAAAACACCGCCTCGGCGCGCATCCGGGTAATAATCCAGAAGCCCTCGCTGCCCACCGCCACCGGAATATTCCACACGAAATAGAGCGCGGTGCAGGCGAGCCCGAGGAGCGCCACGCCGATGAGCAGCAGCCAGTAGCGCCGCCGCGCGCGCGGGGTTGCGAAAGCACCGGCGTGGCGGGGCGCTTGGCCAGGAACGTAAGATTTTTCGGGAGATTGTGGTACGACGACGCTCATGAGAGCCTCCGGCGCTGACGCAGGATAAGGAAGATGAACACGGCCGCTCCCAGGGTGCCGAGGATGAGGGATACCGGGATTTCAAAGGGAGCGATGAGGGTGCGGGACACCAGGTCGCATACCGTGAGGATCCCGGCTCCGAAAACGCAGACCCAGGGGAGGTTGGAACGCAGATCGTCCCCGCGCAGCAGCGAAATAATATTGGGGACGATGAGCCCGAGGAAGGGAATCCGGCCAATCACCACGGTGACCACGCCGGTGGTCAGCGCGATCACCCCGGTGCCGAGCAGCACGATGAGGTTGTAGTTCACGCCCAGCCCGGTGGCCACATCCTCACCCAGGCCCGCCACGGTGAGACGGTCAGCCAGGATGAAAATGAGGACGGTGGCAATTAAAACAATCCACAGCGGCTCGTAGCGTCCGGCTACCACATTTGCGAAACTACCCTGGAACCAGACCCCCAGGGTTTGCAGGGTGTCAGTTTTGAGGGCGAAGAAGGTGGAAATCGCGGAGACCACCGCGCCGAGCATAATTCCCACAATCGGCACAATTACCGAGGAACGCAGCGTCACCCGGCGAAGGAACAAGAAGAAAATAATAGTGCCGATAAAAGCGAAAAGGATGGCGGCCAGCATCTGCTCGATGAGCGAGGTGTGCGGAACCAGGAACATGACGACGAGCAGCCCGAGGCCGGCCCATTCGGTAGTGCCCGTGGTGGTGGGTTCCACGAATTTATTTTGGGTCAGCAACTGCATGACCAGCCCGCACATCGCCATTGCGGCGCCGGCCAGCACCAGGGAGGCGGTGCGGGGAATACGGGTGGCGAAGTACATGAATTCGCCGCCTTCGTGTTCGGAGATATTGTAGGTACCCGTGGTCATAGACAGGTAGACGAGGCCCGCCAGAATAATGACACCGAGGGTAAGCGGCAGCGCGCGCAGCAGCCTGCTCCCGGTAAATCTGCGTGAGGAAAGAGAACTATGCGGTGGTGTTGTCATGAGCGTACATGCTGCGGGGGCCGGGTCCCCGGCCCCCGCAGGTAGGTTATCTAGCCTGAGCTACTTGGCGGCCTTGAAGGCCTTGGCCAGGTCGTTGAGGAATTCGATGTAGGTTTGCGGACCCTCATTGACGTAGGTATCCGCGGGCATGGTCAGGATCTGCTTCTTCTGGACCGCCGGCACATTGGCCATGGCGGGCGAGTTGGTCACCAGGTCAGCACCGTGAGCTTCGTTGCCTTCACCCACGCCGGCATCGCGGTCCATAATGAGGATCCATTCGGGATTGGCCTGTGCCAGGGCTTCGTCGGAAACTTCGTCACCCTTGTGGTTCGCGGTTCCTTCACCCAGATCGAAGGCCGGGGTGAGGTTGAGGAGCGGGTAGAGCGGGCCGAGGGTGCGGCCCACGCCCGGGGCGAGGTACCCCATCTTGCCACCGTTGGTGTTGATGGAAAGCACCTTCTGGCCGGCCGGGTAGGCATCGCGCGCGGCAGCAATCGCGGCATCCAGATCCGCGTTGAGCTTGGCGGCTTCCTTTTCCTTGCCGAAGATCTTGCCCAGATCCTCAACGTCCTTCTTCATGCCGTCCATAAGGAGTTCGCCGGACTTATTGGCGTCCGCATCCTTTTCTTCCTTGGGCAGCTTGATATTCATGTCAATAATCGCGGCGTTCGGAGCGGCGGCCTTGATCTTGTCATAGTGCTGGGCGAAGCGCTGGCCCACGATCACGAGATCGGGGTTAGCTGCGGTAATCGCCTCAAAATTCGGTTCGCGGTGGTTGCCGATATTGACCACAGAGTCATCCTTGACGTACGGGTCGTCCTTGGGCATAACATCCTTGGGCGCCGCGAGCAGCTTGACGCCCCACTCGTGCAGAGTCTCGAACGTGCGGTTATCCAGGGAAACCACGCGCTCCGGGTTCACCGGAACTTCCTGGGTGCCATGCGAATCCGTGATCGAAACGGTACCCGCGGCCTGTGAGGTGGCCTCAGCGGCGGGTTCCGAAGCGGCGGCCGAAGGTGAGGGGCTATCCTTGGCGGAGTTATTGGAGCAAGCGCCCAGAGCGAGGGTGCCGGCAGCCACAAGCGCGAAAAAGCCGCGAACTGTCTTCTTCATCGTTTACCTTTGCGTAGAGTAAAAATACGTTAGGGAAGGAAGTCCTAACCCGTAGATGAGTGTACTTATACGGGACACCTTAATTCAAGGGCATGTATAAAAAGCGGTATTTTCCCAGGTGAGCCCAGTGTGTATACCTTAACTAATGGTGCGTATTTTAGCGACGCCGTCACGAAGTCGGGGTTTCGGGGTGGAAGCGGTGCGGGCGCGATAGGACCTCTGACTGGCGGCGGTGCGGGCGCGATAGGGCCTCTGGCGAGCATTCGCAATCACGGCAGGCCGCGCCAAAGTAGAAGCACCTCGGCAGCAAGATGTGGAACGGATCTTGCCACCGAGGTGCAGTCGCTGTGGTGTGTAGCCACCGGCGTACGGGGATATTTATGCACGTCAAAGCGCTCCCCGCGCCGCGGTACTCCTTAACGTTACGCTACCGAAAGTTACCGCGGCACGAATGGCGCTCCGGGATATCTCACATCATGTGGATATCTCAACAAAGGTGCTTAGTCCCAGCGTTCTTCTGGGCGGGCGGGATCCTGCCACACGGTGTGGAAAACACCCTCGGTATCGAGGCGGTGATAAGTATGCGCCCCGAAGTAATCACGCTGGGCTTGAATAAGATTGGCCGGGAGGCGTTCGGCGCGCACGCCGTCGTAATAGGCGAGCGAGGAAGCGAACGCCGGGATCGGCACCCCGCGCTGCGCGGCGAACACCACAATGCGGCGCCAGGCCTCCACCGCCCCGGAAATCTCGGAGCTGAAATAGGGGTCGGCCAGGAGCAGCGGCAAATCGGGCTGGCGAGTATATGCCTCGGTAATACGGTCGAGGAAAGCCGCGCGAATAATGCACCCTGCCCTCCAAATCCGCGCCATGGCGCCCAGGTCAATACCCCAGGAATTCTCCAGGGAGCCCTTGCGGATAAGCTCGAAACCTTGGGAGTAGGCCACCATCTTCGACGCGTAGAGAGCCAGGCGGATATCTTCGATAAAGCGCTCGCGGTCCTCCACCGCTACCTCGGTGGTGTGCCCGGGCAGGTTGCGGCCGGCGGCACGTTCCGCGCTATCCCCGGAGAGGCTGCGCGCGAAGGTCGCTTCGGCGATGCCGGTGGCGGGCACCCCGAAAGCTGCGGCGTTTTGCACCGTCCACGCCCCGGTGCCCTTCTGGGCGGCGGCATCCTGGATTACGTCCACGAGCGCGCCCCCGGTGGTGGCATCGCGCTGGCGGAGCACCTCGGCGGTGATCTCAATGAGATAGGAATCCAGCTCGGTGGAATTCCAGCGCTCGAAAACGTCGCCAATTTCCGCGGCGCTCATGCCCAGGGCGGTGCGCATGAGGTCATAAGCTTCCGCGATGAGCTGCATATCCGCGTATTCGATGCCGTTATGCACCATTTTTACGAAGTGACCGGCGCCGTTGGGGCCCACGTAGGTGCAGCACGGTTCGCCGTTCTTCCGCGCGGCAATGGCCTCAAACATGGGGCCGAGGCGATCGTAGGATTCGCGGGTGCCACCGGGCATAATCGAGGGGCCCTTGAGCGCGCCCTCTTCACCGCCGGAGACCCCGGTGCCCACAAAATGCAGCCCGCGTGCGGAAATTTCCGCTTCGCGGCGCATGGTATCGGTGAAAAGCGAATTTCCGCAGTCCACGATAATATCGCCCGGCTCCATGAGATCGGCAAGCTCGTCAATAACCGCATCGGTGGGCTGACCGGCCTTGACCATAATAATGGCGACCCGGGGGCGGGCCAGCGAGGCCACGAAATCAGCCATGGATTCGCTCGGGTAGAACTCCCCTTCGCTGCCGTGTTCCGCCATCACCCGCTCGGTTTTCGCGGCGGTGCGATTGTGGATAGCAACTTTGTAGCCGCGGCTGGCGAGGTTGCGGGCCAGGTTCGAGCCCATCACCGCCATTCCGGTTACTCCGATATCTGCAACGCCAACGGGCGGGGTGGGAATAGACATGCGGCTCCTTCTTCTGAGACTTCTACGAACACCTGATTGAGGTTTCTAACGTGTCTATTCTAGAGTCCCGCGCGGGAGCGATGGATAGGTGTTCCGTTCGCTTCCCGGCGAGTGCGTGAAAAATGACAGCCGCATGAGAATATTGCCATCTTCCCCTGAAAAACTGCCGTTTATGCGCATAGTTGTTAGGGTGGCGGTATGAAAAGAACACGTTTCGCGGCCCTGCTTGCCGCCACCGCCACCGCCTTCACCCTGAGTGCCTGTTCCCATGACAACGCCACGACCGCGGATGCCACTACCTCGCCGGCCAGCGCCGCGTCCCAGCCCACCGCCGCGGCATCGAGCTCCGCTGCTGAGAGCGGGAAGAACGACGACGCCGCCGCTGCCGCGGCGGGAGCCTGCGGGGCAGCTCATCTGGCTGCCACGTTCGAGGCTGGCAGCGCTGCCGGCACGCATGTTCTCACCCTTACGAATAGCTCACAGACGGCCTGCACCCTGCATCCCGATGTGGAGATTGAGCTGAAAGATGCCGCCGGCGATGGCGTCTCCGAGAATCTGAAGCTGAGCTCCCAGGCCGGCAGTATCGCCCCGGGATCCAGCGTGAGCTGGACGGTGGCCCTGGCCGATGCCGGGAGCGTGCCGGGATGTGCGCCGGTCAAGCCCGCGACCCATCTTGAGGTTGATATCGAGGATGGCGGGGAGGATATTGATATTCCCGTCAATCTCACGGGCTGTCAGGATGATGATATCGACCTGCTCAGCGAAGTCCGCTAGCGGGGAATCAACCGGGGCGGGTGGCTCAGCCACCCGCCCCGCGTCGTCGTCGTACTTAATATTTAGTTACCCAGGGCGGCCGCAACCACGGCGCGTGCCTCCTCCTGAACCTGGGCCAGGTGCTCGGGGCCGCGGAAGGATTCCGCGTAAATCTTGTAGACATCCTCCGTGCCGGAAGGCCGGGCCGCGAACCAGGCGTTTTCCGTGGTGACCTTGAGGCCGCCAATCGCCGCGTGGTTCCCGGGGGCCTCCACCAGCTTCGCGGTAATCGGTTCGCCGGCCAGCTCCGTGGCCGTGACGTCCGCCGGGGAAAGCTTGCCGAGCTTGGCCTTTTCTTCCTTCGTGGCGGGGGCATCGATGCGGGCATAAGCCGAGGAACCGTAGCGTTCCACCTGCTCATTGTGGAGCTGGGAGGGCGACTTGCCGGTCACCGCGGTGATTTCCGCCGCGAGTAGGTCGAGCACAAGCCCGTCCTTATCCGTGGTCCACACCGAACCATCCTTGCGGAGGAAAGAAGCACCGGCGGATTCTTCCCCGCCGAAGCCGATTTCCCCGCTCACCAGGCCGGGCACGAACCACTTGAAGCCCACCGGGACCTCCACGAGGGTGCGGCCAATTCCGGCCACCACCCGGTCGATAAGCGAGGAGGACACCAGGGTTTTCCCGACGTTCACCTGCTCGGACCACTGCGGGCGGTGGGTGAAGAGGTATTCAATGGCCACCGCGAGATAGTGGTTGGGGTTCATGAGGCCGGCATCCGGGGTGACGATACCGTGCCGGTCGGAATCGGCGTCGTTCCCGGTGGCCAGATCGTAAGGGGCGCGGCCGTTCGCATCCGGCTCCATGCGGTGAAGCAGACCCGCCATCGCGTAGGGCGAGGAGCAGTCCATGCGGATCTTGCCGTCCCAGTCCAAGGTCATAAAGGGCCAGGCCGGATCAACGTGAGGGTTGACCACGGTCAGGTTAATGCCGTAGCGATCCGCGATTTCCTGCCAGTATTCAGCACTTGCCCCGCCCATCGGGTCCGCGCCGATGCGCACGCCCGCCGTGCGAATCGCCTCGAAATCGATGATGGTATCGAGGGCCGTCACGTAGGCGTCGCGGAAATCGTAGGTGCCGACCTTTGTGACCGCGTCCGCGTAGGGCACGCGGGCAATGTTCTTCCACCCCGCGGCGATGAGCTCATTGGCTCGCGCCGCGATCCACTTGGTGGCATCGGTATCCGCAGGGCCGCCATTGGGCGGGTTGTACTTGAAACCACCATCGCGCGGCGGGTTGTGGGACGGCGTAATAACGATGCCGTCGGCCAGACCCGGGCCATCCAAGCGCAGCGCGTGCGGGGCGCCATTGGCCTCCAAGATCGCCAGCGAGACCGCCGGGGTGGGAGTCCACGAACCGCGAGCATCCACCCGCACATCAGCACCGTTGGCTACCAGCACCTCGATAGCGGTTTTTTCCGCCGGGAGGGACAGTCCGTGGGTATCACGGCCCACGAAAATGGGGCCGTTGTATCCCTGGGCATTCCGGTAGTCCACGATCGCCTGCGTGGTTGCCGCGATATGGGCTTCGTTAAAGGCACCATCGAAAGCTGAGCCGCGATGGCCGGAAGTACCGAAAACCACCTGCTGGAGGGGGTTATTCGGATCGGGTTCGATATCGTAATATGCCGCCACCAGCTCATCAACATTGATGAGATCTTCGGGGCGGGCCGGGGTTCCTGCGCGTTCGTTCATACATTGAGTATCCCACGAATTGCGCTCCAATCGCGGGACTTGTTCCGCGGGTGGAACTTCCCTCAGTGACCGGCGCGCGCGGCTAGGGGAACTTCCTCGCCGGGGGCCACCGGGCCGGGCGCGGTAGAGCGTTCCCCGCGGGTGGCCGGCCCGCCGAAAGGTGAGCCGCCTAGCGCCTCCCGGCCGTGCGGGCTGAGCCATCCGGAAGTATCCGGGCCCAGCGGCACGATTTGATTGGGGTTCACGTCCAGGTGGACTTCGTAATAGTGCGAGGTGATGTGCTCGAAATCCACGGTGTCCCCGAAACCGGGGGTCTGGAAAAGATCGCGCGCGTAGGCCCAGAGCACCGGCATCTCGGTCAGCTTCTTTTCATTGCATTTAAAATGCCCGTGGTAGACGGCGTCGAAACGCACCAGGGTAGTAAAGAGGCGCACGTCCGTTTCGGTGATGTGGTCGCCCATGAGGTAGCGGCGGTGCTCAAGCAGCTCGGAAATATTGCGCAGTGCGGTGAAAAGGCGCAGGTAGGCGCGATTATAGGAATCCTGGCTGCCGGCAAAACCGCAGCGGTACACGCCATTATTAATTTCGGTGTAGATATAGCGCATGAGGGCGTCCATGGGTTCGCGCAGTTCCGCGGGGTAGAGGTCCGGGGCGCCCTCGCGGTGGAAATCGCGCCACTCGGTAGAAAAATCGAGCGTCATTTGCGCAAAGTCATTTGTGGCGACGGCGCCGCTAGCAAGATCCACCAGGGCTGGAACCGTAATTCCCAATGAGAAATTCGGGTCGCGGGCCAGGTAGGCATCCCGCAGGAAATGAATACCGAGTACCGGATCCACGCCGCCTTCATCACGGTCAAAAATCCAGGACCGCTCATCGTGGGTGGGGCCGGGGATGCCCAGTGATATAACATTTTCGAGCCCGAGCAGGCGGCGCACGATCATCGTGCGATTCGCCCACGGGCAGGCGCGCGCCGCGATGAGGCGGTAACGCCCGGGTTCTACCGGAAATTCGGCACTATCGCGGCTCACGCGCGTGGTGATGTAACGAGCGTCGCGGCTGTAGCCTTCGCCGCGGCGGGTAAATGTTGCTCCGATGATCATATTCGCCTCCCTGTGCATCGGCGATTGGTGATGAGTGATCGCCGATTGGTGATCGTTGAAGAATATATCAGATTGGGTGGGTGGGGGCTAGGCCTCGCGGGCTGCCGTGGCGATGTGGGCTCGCCTTCCTAGAATCCTGGTAAATATCGTTGACGCGTGGAATTTTGGTAAGTACTGTTGACAACGTGGAAATAATGGGTAGTGCGTACCGGCACGGCATTGCGGGCGAGGATATCCTGCATGCCGTGCGTAATGCGATAAAAGCGCATTACATGGATGGTTATGTGCTGGTCATTGGGCCAAGTAGATCCGGGCAACTGCTCGAACTGTGTATTAGCGACGATGATCGCATTTTCCACGCTATGAAAGCCCGTAAAAAGTTCCTGCGGTTGAAAGGTGATTTGTCGTGAAACGCTCGATTGAAGAGATGCTTGATGAAGTGGAAAACGCGAACGGTGGCGAGGGGCCAGACCCCATTGCGACTGTCGATGACCCTTATCTCGCACAAATTGCTGTGGCGCAGATAGAGCTACACGCCGCTGATAATCGGCTAGATGCTGCGGTTGCTCGGGCTCGCGCAGCCGGTAAAACGTGGCAAGCCATTGGCGACGTTTTGGGTATGACACGCCAGGGCGCTAACCAGAAGTTCGCAGCAGCATGATCCCGAAGGTGTCGTGGGTGCCGGGGATAAACTCCGCTAACTCCTTGCGCGCTCCTTAGCTTTATCCCAGCGCTAGGCCGGCGAAGAACGCCGCGATGCCCAGGAGGAAATTTCCGAGCATGAGGCCGATGCATGCCCAATAACGGCGCTTCTCGAAGAGGCTGAGGGCATCGGTCATCGCCGTCGAAAAAGTAGTGAAACCACCCAAAAAACCGGTGGTGACGTAAAGACTGTACGGCCCGAGCCAGGTAGCGAGCGCCCCGCCGCCGGTCACCAGCCCGAAGAAGAAGCAACCAATCACATTGACCGTGAAAATCCCGGCCGGCCACGTTGGCTTGAGCCACGCGGTGAGGGACGAATCGAGAATCCCGCGGCATAGGGCACCCAGCCCGCCGGCCACACCAAGAAGTAGTAGCGTCACGCCGCATCACCGCCCGCATTGCCACTGGTGTTACCGCCGCTATTGCCGCCTGCGCGCCGGGGCATCGCGTGCCGCTGCACCGCGTTCCGGGGCGGCGCGGGGAAGCGCCGGCCCAGAGCGCGCCCGCAGGTCATCCCGGCAAAAGCTAGCAGGAAACCGCCGAAAAGTGTGCCTCCCGCCGTCAGCCCTGCCAGGCGCGCTAGTTCTTCGGGCGCCCCGCTGAGAACCTCGCCGGTGGCCAAGTTGGCGCTAAGCGCCACGAAACTCGAATAGGTGGTGAAGCCACCGCAGAAACCGGTGCCGAGCAGGAGACGCAGCCGGGCGCCGTACCGGTGCGCGCCAGTGGTGAAGAAACCAGTGGTGAAGAAACCGGTGATGAACCCGAGGAGGAGAGCCCCCGCAAGATTGACGATAATCGGAGCTGCCACGCTCGGGACGAGCGCGCGGGCAACCGTGCCGGCCCCACCCCCGAGGAAAACAAGGAGAAGTCCGGATGCGTCCCGATAGAGCGGGCGCGCGCTAGGCGTAGAAATAGACCTGGGTGTAGCCGTGTTATTTTCCTTTCTCACGCGCGGGTGCTTCGCCGGGGAGCACGGTCACGTAACCGCCTTTATCGCTGGCAATATGCCAGGTTCCCCCGAAGTGTGCGCTGGTCCAATCGAGCACCTGCTGAGCATCCCCGTGGCCGGATTGGGGCGCGAAAACCACCGCGTTTGCGCCGGCATTCCCGCGGGTTCCCTCCCAGTACACGGTGTTATTCGGCACCAGGTAGGCCAGCATATAAATATCGGTGACCACGTGGGAACCATCTGGAACCGCGGCCAGGGCTTCCCGCGCGCCGGCGCGCTCCTCCGCGGCCGCTCCGCCATAACGCCCCTGGAGCCACCAGCCCACCGCGTTCGCGCGCGTGCCCACCAGGGTGGCGATCACGCTGGCGACCAGGGCGAACACGATCAAACCGCGCTTGAGGTGGCCGCCGCGCGTGCTGTATCCGCTGCGCCGGCCGTTCTTGCCGTGCTCCGTGTTCTTAGCGTGCTCCGCGAGTTCCCTCAGCTTCGCGGAGCGCCCTAGCCGCCCCAGCCCGTCCAGTAGCGCGATGGTGGCAATCGGCATGAGCACGGCTGAATAATGCCAGCCCAGCCCCCAGTAGTGTTCCACATTTCCCGTGAAACGCCAGGCCAAGGTGGGGAGCATGAGGAGAATCCACGGGCTGGCCAGGCCCACCACCCCGGCAGTGCCCAACAGCACCGCCAGGGTCACCAGTTTCGTGTGCGCGCCGGTGAAAAGCCCGGCATCACCCGCGAGGCGATCCGTATAATCCCAGGCGCCGTCCGGATTGAAAGCCGGCAGGAGCACCCATATAGAAAGCACGAACCAAAGCGCACCCCATACCGCCAGACCCGCAGCCCAGCGCCCCGCCGGGCTTGCCCAAACCGCTCGCGCTCGCGCTGTCCGAGTCTGCGCCGCCGTGGCGGCGCCGTCGTCGTTCCGCACCGCCGCGCAGCGGCCCGCGTGCCCGTGCGCGAAAAACTCCGCCAGCAGCGCGGCCGCACCGAAGGCCACCAGGGTGAGGCCGAGGTCTTCTTTGACGAAAACAAGCATGCCGAGCGGAACCACCGCGCGGCGGTAGCGGCCCTCCACCCAGGCCGTCAGCCCGAAAGCAAGCAGCGGCACCGCGAAAGCGATTTCGTGGAATTGCGCGGCCACCGCGGCCGAAAGCCCCCAGGACACCGCATAGATCAGGCCAAACGCTACTCCTGCCCCGGATCCGCAGCGCGCCCGCGCCAGGCGGGTGAGCGGAATCGCGGACACCGCAAAAAGCGCATTTTGCATAATGAGCAGGGTGGCGCCGCTGGGCCACAGCGCAAAAATCGGGCCGAGCACTATCAGGATGGGATGGAAATGATCGCCCCACAGGTTGAAGCCGGGACCTTTAATATCCACGATGGGGGTTTCGAGGTGCGCGTAACGCTGGGCGAGCTGCGTGAAAATACCCAGGTCCCAGGAGGACGTCTGGAACGAAGCCCACTGGTGCAGCGAAAAAGCGGTAAAAAGAATAAAACTGGCGAGCGCCACCAGGTAGGGAACCGGGTCGGTGCGCAGCGGGCGATACCAGGTCGCGGTGCGAATCGCCGGCACCCGGCGAACCACCCGCATGCGGCGAGCCATCATCATCCGTTCCTCACCTTCCGTCGGTACCGTCGCGCGCCACCACAACATAGCCGGCCTCCCCCGTGACAATATGCCACTGCCCGCCTACTTTCGCGGTAATCCAGGCCACCACCTGGGCGCCATCCCCGTGGTTGAGCCGGTTGGAGAACACCACCGTGTCAATATACGCGCCCGCGTAACTATGCTCCCAATACACGGTATTACCTGGGACAACGTAGGCCATCATGACCACGTCGGCGAGGATGTGTCGCCCGGTGCCGGTGGCTGCCACCGCGGCGCGGGCACCCGCGCGCTGCTCGGCGGTTTGGGTGGCACCGTAATCGGAAAAATACACGTACTGCTGGGTATTGGAGCGCCCCGTCACCCAGGAGCCGAAGCCATTGGAGGCGGTGCCGAGCACGCTGGAGGCCAATGCGAGGGCGAGGGCCGCCGCGGCCAGGCGGGGGCGGAGGGCGAGTACACCGAGGGCCTCGCGCTGCGCGGTAGCTGTGGATTCCTGCGCCTGCGGCGGTGGTACGACGCCGCCGCGCGCACCCGCCCGCGCGAGCCCATCGGTCAGCGCGACGGCAATCATCGGCGCGAGCACCGCCGAATAATGCCACAAAATAGTCCAGTAGTAGGGGTTGTCTCCCACGAAACGCCAGGCGAGGGTGGGGAGCAGCAGGGCCGCCCACGGGCTGCGCAGTCCCACGATTCCCAGGGCAGCCACGATATAGCAGAGCGTGCCCCAGCGATTGGGCTCGAGGAGCATGCCCGCCAGGTCAAGACCTTCGCGGACCCGCCCGGCATAATCCCACTGCCCGGAATTATTGAAAGCCGGGAGGATAACCTGGGTGGCGGCCAGGAACCACGCGGTGCCCCAGGCCGCCAGGAAAGCGCCGATGCCAGCCAGCTCGCGCCAGTCGTGCGCGCCAGCGCTGTTGCGTTTCCCGGCGCTGCCGGGGTCGGTGCGGTCACCCCCGCGCGCCCCGCGCCAGCTGAGCAGCGCGACCAGCACCCCGAAGCACGCCACCGTGAGGCCGAGATCTTCTTTCACAAAAACCAGCAGCGCCATAAGTACGGCCGCCCGGACGGTGTGCCTCTCCAGCCAGGCGGTTAGCCCGAAAGCAAGCAGCGGCACCGCGAAAGCGATTTCGTGGAATTGCACCACCAAGGCGGAGGTGAGTCCCCAGCTGGCAGCATAGGCAACCCCGATGATGGTGCCCGGCACCGCACCCACCCGCGCGCGGGCGAAGCGCGCGATGGGATACACCGAGATCCCGAAGAGCACCGCTTGGAGGGTGAGTAGGCTCATCCCGGAAGGCCAGACCCGGAACAGTGGCCCGGTGAGCAGCAAAATCGGGTGGAAATGATCGCCCCACAGGTTGAAGCCCGGCCCTTTAATATCCACGGTGGGCGGGAAGAGCCCACGTGCATACTGGTCGGCCAGCTGGGTGAAAATGCCCTGATCCCAGGAAGGGGAGGAGAAGTTCACCCAGGTATACCAGGAAAAGAACATATATACGGCGAAAGCCCCGGCGGCCAGCAGCAGCGCCGTCGTATCACAGTGGCTGCGCACCCCCGCGAGTGCCGCTCTGCCGCGCATTAGATAATGTCCTTCTTCTGGAGGTGGCGCAGCGCGAACCACCCGATAGGCACCCGCGCCCAGAAAGTGAGCAGCCGGTAGAGAATCGCGGTGGAGAAAGCCACCGAATACGGCAGGCCCGCAATGGTGAGCCCGCCGGTGAGTGCCGCTTCCACCGGGCCAATACCACCCGGGGAAGGCACCAGTGATCCCACCGAATTAGAGACCAGGTAGGTGATTGCCAGCGTGACCACCGGGAGGGTTTCCCCGAAAGCTGCCAGGGAGAAACCGAAGGCCGCCACGAAACTCACCGTCATGAGGAGGGATCCGCCGAAACCGGCGAGAATTCGGGAGGGGTGGGTGGCGAGCCACACCACGCGCGGCCACACCTGCTCGATGGTGGGGCGCACCAGTTCAATAACTTTGCGGCGCAGCGGGCGAATAAAGTAAACCGCCGCGCCCAGGGCCGCCACCGCCGCCACAATGAGCATGACGGAGGTGCTCGGGATAGAAAGATTCCCGAAGTCGCCGGTGAGCAGCCCGAGGGCCAGAAGCAAGAGCACCGTGGTAATAAACTGCGCGATCTGCACGAGGGATACGGTTGCCACCGCCACCGGGGTGGCAACCTGATTGCGCTGCAGGTAGCGCAAATTGAGGGCGAGCGGCCCGATCCCGGCCGGCATAACCAAGCCCAGCACCGAGGCGGCGATCTGCACCTCGCTGGTTTCCCACAGCGGCAGCCGCTCGGCCGTATATGCCTTCAGGCACAGCGCCGCGCCCACGTAGGTCGCGAAACTGGCGATAAACGCGGCGAGCATCCACCACGGGTTAGCGCTGCGAATCGTTTCTTGGAGCTCGGTGAAATTAATGGAGCCGAGCAGAATGAAGATGGCAAGCACCCCGATGACGATGGTAATAATCGTCTTCGCGGAGAATTTGCGCAGCTGAATGGTTTGGGTGGCCGTGCCAATATCCTGCGGGAGCGCCTCCAGCAGCACCTCGCGCAGGCGCTGCACGCCTTTTTTATCTTCGAGCTCGGCCAGGGTTTGCGCCGGCATGATGGTGCGTTGCACGGTCGGGGCCACCGAGGAAAGCCGGTCGCGGGAAATGCAGCGCAGCGCGGAGGCGACGGCGCGTTCCGGGCCCACCGCTACCGCCTGGAGGAGGTAGAGCTGCGCTAAGTCAATATGCCGGGAAAGCTCATTGGAAGAAAAACTGCCGTTGCGCCAGTGGGTGATGACCACGTCGTCTCCACGCACCGCGACCACCCCGGCGCGGATATCGTGGTGGGTGAGCCCGCGGGCGTGCGCGCGTTCGAGCGTGGACCACATGGCGTCCAGCGCCGCATCGGAGATTTCTTCCGGCGCCAGATCCGTGAGGGGAACGGCCTCGATATCAGCAAAAGCGACGACGGCGGACGCGCCAGCCGCCGCGTAATGGGCATCGCGCCGCGGGGCCACCCCGGCGTGAACAGCGAGCGCTTCCATAAGGAGGGTGCGTTCGGCGGTTTCCTCCACGTTATCCCCGGTCCGCTGGGTGACCTGGGTGAGGGTGGCCCGCTGCCAGGCGCTGGCGAGGCGCCCGAGGACCGCGCGATCCGAGTCAATAAGCGCGGCGATGTAATGGGCGTCGTCGGCCAAGGTAACTACGTAGTGGCGGGAATTGACGTCTCCGATAAGCGGGTGGACATCGTGGCGGGCCCGGGTAATGAGGGCGCGCACGTTAATATCGTCGTCCGGTTCGCCCAGCGGGTAGCTGCCCGCAGCGTTCGCGGGAAGCGGGCCCTCGTGTTCCGCGGTGGCCGCGGCGGTGAAAGCAGCATCGGCCTGCCCGATGTGCCCGGTGAGCGCCTCGCGGAGCTCCTTGAGAATCGCGGTATCCACATATCCGAGCGGCCCGGTCACGGGAACGGACCACGCGTGCATATCGGCGTCGTCGCCCGCATCTACGCGGATAATGCTGCGCGCGTCCAGGCCGGCGCGGCGAATAAGAGTAACGACGGCGGCGCCGGTGGCGCGGTCGGGCGAATCCCCGAAGGCATAGAGCGCGAAATAGCCGCAGGACATCCCTACGAATACGGTGGTCAGCGCGCCGGTGAGTGTTTGGGCGCCCTGGAGCACGGAGAGCACCAGCACGATTCCCAGTGCCCACCAGCCGGTGCGTACCAGCCGGCCCTGGCGTTCGGAAGCCGCCACTACCAGGATGGTGGCGATAATCGAAACGTAGGGGAGCATGCCCACGGCGGCCTGTTCTTGGATGGTGTCTGAGAGGTCGATGGTGATTTGCGAGGTGGGCATAAAGCGCTCGAAAAGCCACAGGGAGCCGTAGCAGATGGCGAGCGCGCCGGCCATGGCCACCAGCGCGGTTACGAGGGTGCGCCAGCGCCGGTAGCGGATGATATCGAAGAAGAGTAGGAGGGGGAGGAAAAGCGAAACGAGGCCCTCAAGCACGTTAATGGGCATGGAAAAAATGGTGCGGAGGGTATCCGGGGCCGCGTTCGCGACATCGTGCGTAACGGCCACGGTAGTGGTGTAGCCGAAGCGGGAGATAAGCAGCATCCCGGCGATGGCCAGGGTGAAAAGGATGCCGCGCAGCAGGTTGGCCGGGCGGCGGGTCCAGCGTGCGATTTCGTCCACGAGGAGCACGCGGTGCACGGCGGGGTCGGCGGGTACGTTCGCCGCAGCCGGGGCGGACTGTACCTCCGCCGGCTGAACCGGGCTCGTATCCTCGTTGTGGCGCACTAGCCCAGTCTAATTGATGGGTAGGGCTTTCTCCTGTGACCCGGCCCGGCTACTCAGCCCGGCGCAGCCGCAGCGAATTGAGCACCACGATAACCGAGCTGGCGGCCATGGCCGCGGCGGCTAATCCCGGCAGGATAATCCCGGCCACCGCCGCCGGAATAGCGATGAGGTTGTAGCCGAAAGCCCAGGCTAGATTCTGGCGTATCACCCGCAAGGTGGCGGCGGAGATGCGCAGCGCCGCCCCTACGTTGCGCAGATCGGAGTTCACAATGGTGATATCGGAGGCGGCCTTGGCCACGTCCGTGCCCGAGCCCATCGCGATGGAGAGATCCGCGGCGGCGAGAGCTGCGGCGTCGTTCACCCCATCCCCGACCATTGCCACCCGGGCGCCGGCTGCGCGTGCCGCTTCCACCACCCGGACTTTGTCCGCGGGGAGGACTTCGGCGTGCACGGTGCCGATTCCGGCGGCGCGGGCCACCGCCCGCGTGGTGGCCGCGTTATCCCCGGAGGCCAGAATCGGGGTGAGGCCCAGGTTCTTGAGCTCGGCAACGGCCGCGGCGGAGGTGGGGCGCAGCTGGTCGCGCACCGTGATAAGGGCGAGGGCTTCACTCCCGCGGGCAGCATCGCAGCGCGCCAGCATGACCAGGGATGCCCCGCCGCTGGCGGCTTCCTCCAGCGTGCTCTCCCAGTCGGCCACATCCACCCCGGCTTCGCGCAGCGCGCGCGGGGAGGCCGCGTAGTAGCGCTGCCCGCCGATGGTGGCACGCACGCCCTGCCCGGCCAGATTCTCAAAATCGGTAGCGGGCCTCAGTTCCAAGCCCTCCGCGCGGGCCCCGGCCACAATCGCGCGGGCGAGGGGATGCTCGGAATAGTTTTCCACGCTTGCGGCCAGGGCCAGTGCTTCTGTGCGGGTGGCGACGGCGCCACGGCCACCCGCACCTGCCGGTGGAAGAACAACCCGGTCCACGGCCATAGTTCCGGTGGTGAGGGTACCGGTTTTGTCCAGAATAATGGTGTCCACGCTATGCGCGTTTTCCAGGGTTTCCGGGCCGTGGATGAGGATGCCGCGCTGGCTGGCCCGCCCGGAACCGACCATGAGCGCGGTGGGGGTAGCCAGGCCCAGGGCGCAGGGGCAGGCCACCACCAGTACGGTAATCGCCGTCATAATCGCCAGGTCAAGAGGATTACCGAGAGCGAGGCGCACCCCGAACGTCACGAGCGCAATAAGGATAACCGCGGGCACAAAAACCGCTGAGACGCGGTCCGCCAGCGCCTGCACGGGGGCTTTCCCGGATTGGGCCCGGGTGAGGAGGCGGCCCATCTGCGCCAGGGTGGTATCGCGGCCCACCCGGGTGGCTCGCACCCGGATCGCGCCCGCGGTGGTGAGGGTTGCTCCCGTCACCTCATCGCCCGGCCCCACGTCAATCGGGGTGGATTCGCCGGTGAGGAGGCTGGCGTTTACCGCGGTGGTCCCGGAGACCACCACCCCGTCGGTAGCAATTTTCGTACCGGGGGCCACGAGGAATTCGTCTCCGACGGCCAGTTCGCTGGCAGGGATGATTTCATCAACGTCCGCTCCGGTGGCGGTGCGTACCCGGCGTGCGTCGTCGGCACCTAAAGCGAGGAGGGATCGCAGCGCATCTCCCGCGCTGCGGCGCGAGCGGGTTTCGAGCCAACGCCCCAGCAGCAAGAAGGTGACGATCATGGCCGCGGTTTCGAAATACACGTGGGATCCGTGCGCGGCGCCGGTGGCGAGTGCGTGGATTCCGGTCATGGACATGCGGTAGTCCGCCCCGCCGGCTCCGCCCCACAGCAAGGCCCAGGTGGACCACCCCAGTGAGGCCAGGGTTCCCAGCGAAATAAGGGTGTCCATGGTGGTGGAGCCGTGGCGCAGCGCGGCGGCGGCCGAACGGTGGAAGGGCCAGCCGCACCACAGTGCGATCGGGAGGGTGAGCGCGCCGATCACCCACTGCCAGTACGGGAATTGCAGAGCCGGGATCATGGAGAGCCCTACCACGGGGATGGAGAGGGCTAGCGAGATCCAAAAACGCCGCCGCAGCGCAGCGATACGGGCGCTCGTTCGGGCCTCGGCTGCTTCCCGGACTTCGGTGGCGGCGCGGGCGGATTCGGCAGATGTGTTCGGGTGTGCGGTGGTCGGATGCGCGGCGGCGGCCGGATCGGTATCGCGCGTGCGGGCGCTTGCGTTCGCGTCCTCGCTGCGCACGGCCCTTGGGGTGAGTTCCGTGCGGGAAATGAGCCGGGCTTCGTAGCCGGCTGCGCTGACCTGGGCGAGGAAATCGGTGGTGTCGAGCTGGGCCCCGGCCTCACTGAGTTCTAGGTGGGCTTCGTCGGTGGCCAGATTGACGGTGGCACGCACCCCGGGCAGTTTATTGAGTTTCTTTTCCACTCGCGCCACGCAGGACGCGCAGGTCATCCCGGAAATCGCTAGGTTCACTTCGGCAACGGGAGTGGCCGCGAGGTTTTCGGCCGCGGTGCTTGCGGTGTTCTGCGCGGTGGGGGACGACGGCGCAGCTGCGGTCAGCGGGGGCTCGGACATAGAAAATCTCCTTATGCGGGCACACGTGAGTGGGCTGCCGCGGGTGGTGGTTCGCGGCAGCGGGTGCTTATCAAGGCAGCGGGTGCCTAAGAATATGTGTGAGTGGGTGGTGTTTAACGAATAATCTCGGTCACGGTGTAGTCGCCAGCTTCGGCTACCGCGGCTGTGAGGTCAGCGTCGGAAAAATCGTGCGGGGTGTATACGAGCACCGAGGAGGTGCCTTCCGGGTTCAGAGTAACGAGCACGCTGTTAACATCCGGGAGCGCATCGAGTTCTGCACTCACGTGCTTGACGCAGTTTTCGCAGGTCATCCCGGTGACTTTCAGTTCGATAGTGCGATCAAATTCTTCTGTTGCCATGGTGCGCCTCCTTCTTCAGCCCCGCGGTGGGGTGCACCCGGTTTAACACGAATCTACGCGGTGCTATTCCCAGGTCTCTGAACCTGGAGCGATAAGGGGAATTCCAAGTGCTTGCGCAGAGTTAGCAAGTTGGCGGTCATATGTAACTATTGCTTTTAAGTCATCGCTCAACAGTAGTGCGGTTGCAAGGTGGATAGCATCTAGACTCCGTAAAACTACAGGTTCTAATGTGCCGGCCACATCACAAATCTGAGAGCTAATACGGATGAGGGTTAAGGCTTGGAGAATCATTCGAGCTTTTGTGCGTTTCTCCGCACCCAAACGCCCGGCAGCGCGCATCAATTCGACTCTTGTTAGATCTGAAGTGTAGCAATGCTGGGTGTTATTTCGTATCCAGCTCCTGAAAGCGGGGCTTTCCGGTTCTTCATGCAGTATTTTTACCAGCGCGGAGGTGTCCAAATAGAAAGCCATTAGTAGCGTTCTTCCTCACGCATCTGTTCCAAAATTTTGCTTGCAGATATTCCAGTAGGTTCAGGCGAGGGTTCAAGTACTGCCTCCCACGGGACCGTAGCTTCTCTTATCAGACCGCTATCGCGGAGACGTTGTATCGCCGATTCTTGCCACGGCACGATTTGGGCAACCGGCCGGCGTCGATCAGTAACTGTAACGACGTCCCCCTCGGCTACTTGGCGTAGTACCTGAGAAGCGTTTTGCCCGAGTTCTCGCAATCCCACAATGCTCATGTACTACATTGTAGAACATGTGTTGTTGTTGGGGAAGGGTGCGAATTTGTAATCGCGGCGATGATTTTTAATTGACGATATGGGGCTGCGGACTGTTTATTGGACATTATTGCTTAAAACCGCTTGACGCTGTTCCATAATTGTTAAACCATCGAACGCCACTCTCAAGGGATCCTGTCACCGCTTACCGGTTTCCCGGGCCTCGGCGACGGATAACAAGCTTACAAGCCCACCACCCAAAACACAAACCACACCAACGAGACACCCACCACACCCCACCCAAACACCCCAAAAACCAAAGAAAACCGCACAGAAAATCAGGCAAAAATCCCTAACTACGCCGCTATCCCGCCATTGGCCTATTCGTCCACCGTCTACAGAAGTGGCGGCGCTACCACCACCGGTAACGCCGCCACTACCTAGCCCACCGCGCGTGCGAGAGCCGTTCTTTACATCGCTATTTACTCCGTAACACGGATAACCGCGAGGTTTTTCTTGCCCTTGCGCAGCACCACGACGCCCCCGGGAAGAACATCGTCGGCGCTGAGAACGTCAGCCTCTCCAACTTTGCGATTGTTGATATTCAGGCCGCCGGATTTCGCGGTACGCCGCGCGGCGCCCAGGCCCCGTTCCTGGCCCGTGGCCACGAAGAGCTCCGGAATCGGAGTTCCCACGGGCGCCGTCGCCTGCGGCAGCTCCGCTACGGCGTCGCGCAAGGTATCGGCATCCAAAGCTGCCAAACCGTCGCCACCGAAAAGCGCGCGCGAAGCATTGTCCACCCGTTCGGCAATATCTGCGCCGTGCACCCAGGCCGTCACGTCCTGAGCAAGCACGCGTTGTGCCCGCCGTTCCTGGGGACGCTCCGCCACCGCGGTAGCCAGCTCCTCGATTTCTTCCCGAGTCCGGAAAGTAAAGACCTTGAGCATATGCACCACGTCTTCGTCGGCGGTATTGAGCCAGAACTGGAAGAACTTGTAGGGGCTAAGCATCTCGGGGTTGAGCCATACGGCTCCGCCTTCGGATTTCCCAAACTTTGTGCCATCCGACTTGGTGATCAACGGATTCGTGAGCACGTGCACCGATTCGCCCGTCACTTTGCGGATGAGGTCCATGCCTCCCACGAGATTGCCCCACTGGTCGTTCCCGCCCACCTCCAAGGTGCAACCGTAACGGGTGAACAGCTCAAGGTAATCATTGGCCTGGAGAACCTGGTAGGAAAACTCGGCGTAGGAAATACCTTCATCCGATTCCAGGCGCCGCGCCACAATGTCCTTGGAGAGCATCGTCCCAAGCCGGAAATGTTTACCCAGGTCACGCAGGAAATCAATCGCGGAAAGCTGCCCGGTCCAATCGAGGTTATTGACGAGCCGAGCCGGGTTATCACCCTCGAAATCCAGCAGACCGCGCAGCTGCCCGGCCAGAGATTCCACCCACTGAGCAACGGTGTCACGTGGATTAAGCGTGCGTTCTGTTGAGGGGCGCGGATCCCCGATGAGCCCGGTCGCCCCACCCACGAGTACTAGTGGATGGTGTCCGGCCAGCTGGAGGTGCCGCATCAGCTTCACCGCGACAAGGTGACCGTGGTGCAGCGAAGCCGCCGTCGGATCAAAACCGCAATAGAAGGTGACCGGACCGGAGTTCAGCGCGCTACGCAGCGCGTCAATATCCGTATGCTGGGCGATCAGCCCCCGCCATTCCAGTTCCTCAAGAACGTCCTTCACGTCTCGTGTCCTTCCGTTGTACTTCGCGCGCCACGGGCCTTTCCGTAACGTCACGTCCGGACGTTATCACGCCCGGTTTATTCCTGCCACTATCTCTTTTTACGACGACGCCGCACCGGTCGCGCTGCGGGCAAAGCCCTCCGCGCGCCCGATGGATTCCCGCGCAGTGGCCAACTGCTCCGCAACACGCTCCGGTGCGGTTCCCCCCACCCCGCGCCGGGCCCCCACAGAGGCAGCCACCGTGAGCACATCCCGAACATCCGCGGTGAGCCGCGCGTCGATGGAGCGCAGCTCGTCGTCGTTCATATCCCATAATTCGATGCTGCGCTCTTCACAGAAGGCGACCGCGCGACCCGAAATTTCATGCGCGTCCCTGAAAGGTACCCCGCCGCGCACCAACCACTCGGCGATATCGGTGGCAAGGGAGAATCCCTGGGGTGCCAGCTCGGCCATGCGCTCGTAGTTAAGCACCATGGTCTCTACCATGCCCGCCACTGCCGGGAGGAGGAGGTCAAGGGTATCGATGGCGTCGAAAACCGGTTCTTTATCCTCTTGTAGATCTCGGTTATAGGCGAGCGGGAGCCCCTTGAGGGTAGCTAGTAATCCGGCCAGATCACCGATGAGGCGCCCGCTCTTGCCGCGGGTCAATTCGGCTACGTCCGGGTTCTTTTTCTGCGGCATAATCGAGGATCCGGTCGCGTAGGCATCATCAAGAGTGACGAAGCGGAATTCGCGGGTATTCCACAGGATAATTTCTTCGGAAAGCCGCGAGAGATCCACCCCGATCTGGGCGCAGATATAGCTAAATTCGGCAACCAGGTCCCGTGCTGCGGTGGCATCAATGGAATTGTGTTCGGGGGCGTTAAAGCCTAGTTCTCTCGCGATTGCCGCAGCGTCCAGCCCCAGGGTATTCCCCGCCAGCGCCCCGGCACCGTAGGGCGAATACGCGGCCCGTTTATCCCAATCCTGCCAGCGCCCGATATCACGCAATAGCGGCCAGACATGGGCGAGCAGATGGTGGGCTACCAGCACCGGCTGGGCATGCTGGAGGTGGGTACGCCCGGGCATAACCGCATCGCCGGCGCGTTCGGCCTGCGAAACGAGCGCCCGCACCACCGTCAGCAGTTTTTCGCTCAGGTACCGCGCCGCGTCGCGCAGGTACATGCGGATAAGCGTGGCGATTTGATCATTGCGCGAGCGTCCAGCCCGAAGCTTCCCTCCCAGCTCGGCCCCGGCTTCGGCCAGCAGGGCACGTTCCAGCGCGGTATGCACATCTTCATCATCGGGGGAAGGCGTGAGTTCCCCACTGGCCACCCGCTGCCCGAGCGTATCCAGCGCGGCCAGCATCGCGGCGAGCTCGGAATCGTCCAAGAGTCCTGCCCCGGCCAACGCCCGGGCGTGGGCGTGGCTCCCGGCCAGATCGTAGGGTGCCAGGCGCCAGTCAATATGAGTCGAGCGTGAAAGTTCGGTCAGGGCGTCAGCGCTGGAACCGCTGAAGCGCCCACCCCAGAGGGCAAGATGTTCAGTCATTGCACTATTCTAAACACCCTCACTTTCGGGCGGGAAGTTCCGCAACTCCCCCGCGGGAAATTGGGTGCCCTCTCACCGATATTCCACTATTCTTCCGCGGGAAGTGCCACGTCAAATCCCTGCGCGCCGATGGCGGCCAATAACCGCCCGCGCCGCGCCACCGAACCGCTCAGCCGGGTAGGCACGTAATCGGTGAAGGGGCCGACCGGCTTTCCGTAGCGGATATCCACCCAAGGCGCGATGGCGGCGTCGTACTCGCGCAGCGATTCCACCGCGGATTCCGGTTCCTGGTAACGGTCAGTGAAAACGCGCAGCCCAGCATCCATGCGGGGCTTGAGCGCCGGGATGCGTTCCGGATCGGGATAGCCCATGATGAGGCCAATAACCGGGAACGTGAGTTCGGGCAATTCGAGCACCTGGCAGATGCGTTCGGCGTCGTTCAAAATAGAACCGAGGTACGTGGTACCCAAGCCGTGGCTTTCCGCGGCCACCACGGTGTTCTGCGCCGCGATCATGCAATCCGCAACCGCGGCGTTAAAGGCGTCATAGCTGCGGGCCCCGGCACCCTCACCGCCCTGCTCCTGGCACACGCGCCAGGCACGGCGCGTATCCGCCACGAAAATCCACAGTTCAGGTGCCTGCGCCACGTAGGCCTGGGTGCAGACTTCTGCGATGGCCTGGCGACGGGCCGGATCCTGCACTCGAATAATGCTTGCGTATTGCATGCCCTGCGAGGTGGCGGCGTGCAGCGCGGCCTTGACCAGGGTGGCGGTAAGTTCCTCCCCGAGCGGCCGGCCATCAAAATCACGAATGGTGCGGTGGTTGAGCTGAGTGCGCAGCGTGGCAGCCGCGGCAGTATCCGCGAGGCGCATATCTTCTTAAGTCTTGTGTGAAGTATCCATACGGGTATTCTCCCACGCTTGGGCCACAGCGCAAGATTCGTCACAGCTGGCATTGCCGGGGAATGCTGCTATGCTGGCACCCGTACCGGGACTGCTGTCTCTGCTCGCTCGCCTCAGTGCGGGCTCTTTTTGTGCATGCGGCCGGGTGTTCGGCTACCTGCCGTCCCCGCCGCTCACCTTTGTACACCACAGCATCGCAGAGTTACCGGAGCTAGGTTGCGCTCGTCTCACGGCTATATCTATGCCGCCAGCGTGCGCGTTGTTGTGAAGGATGGAATGGAAAATACGCGTTATTTCACGATTCCGGGTTCGGACCGAACGTATGACCGCAATAAGCTCCTTGTGGTGCTCATCGTTGCGCTTGTCATGTCGCTTATCCAGGTCAGCTCGGTTAATAATCTGCTTCCTATTATCGAAACGGGCCTGAATGCCGGGCGCGGTGATATTCAGTGGGTGCTCTCCGGATATTCCCTAGCTTTCGGGCTGCTCCTGGTTCCCGCGGGGCGCCTGGGCGATATCTTCGGACGCTCCTCGCTGTGGATGATCGGGATGGCGGTGTTTACGCTCGGTTCGCTACTGTGCGGGGTGGCCAGCGACGCGTTTATCCTCAATATCGCGCGCGCCCTCCAGGGCATCGGGTCGGGGATTTTCTCGCCCCAGGTCACCGGCATGATCATGCAGTATTTCGACGGTCACGCCCGCGCTAAAGCCTTCGCCTATATGGGCCTGGCCGTTTCCGCCTCGGTCGCCGTGGGGCCGCTACTCTCGGGGAGCCTCGTGCAGATCTTCGGGCCCGTGGGGTGGCGGTGGTCCTTTATTCTCAACGTTCCGCTCGGTTTGCTTGGTTTGGGGCTGGGTATTTTCTTGCTGCCCTTCCTCAAAGAACGGCGCGCTATTGGCGACGACGCCGCTAAAATCGATGCCGCCTACCGGGCAGAAATGGAACGTCGGGGCCAACCGGTCGGCCGCCGGCGCGGGCATCGCCTCGACCTTGACCCGGTGGGGATGACCCTGCTGGCTCTCGCGGTGCTCTGCCTCATGCTGCCCTTCATGTCCCACTTCGCCTGGCGCTGGGCACTGCTGGGCGGCGGGGCCCTCCTCGGGCTGGCCTGGGTGCTCTGGGAGCATTCTTATGCGAAACGGGGACGGATTCCCATGGTCAATCTGCGCCTCTTCCGCATCGAATCCTTCAGTTTCTGCACCTCCATTACCGCCATCCAGTTCCTGGGAACAACATCTGTTTTCGTGGTGCTGGCGATGTATCTCCAGCAGGGCATGGGATTCAATGCTTTGCAGGCCGGGCTCCTCGGCTTGCCCAACGCGATTGCCTCGGCCTACGCCTCGGTGTGGGCAGGGCGCTACGCGGTGGCGTGGGGTCGGCATATCCAGGCGGGCGCTTTCGCGCTCGCGCTGGTATCGCTCGCTTCGAGTATTCCGCTGGCCGCCGGAATTGCCTATTCGGGGTGGAGTCCGTGGTGGCTTTCCCTCCCCATCTGCGTTTTCGGCTTCGGTATTGGCGTGATTGGTTCGGCCAATCAGACCCAGGCAATGATTGACGTTCCGCCCGCCCACGGCGGTACCGCGGGCGGGGTGCAGCAAACCAGTCAGCGCATTACCACCGCTATCGGCAATGCGATGGTGACCGCGATTCTCTTTGCCTTCGTCAACGAGGGAACCCCGCGCGGGGCCGGTGCCTGGTTCACGGGTTACGCGGCTTCCATGGGGACGATCTGCTTTATCGTGGCACTTGCTCTCACTGTCTCGATTATTTTCATGCGCCGGCCTGCCTCGCCCGCGATGCTGCACGCCCGCGAAGCGAAGTAACGCATCATCAAGCACCGAAGTAAAAACGGGGGCCGAGGTCGTGACGACCTCGGCCCCCGTTCTAGATACAGCCGCGCGGGCGCACCGCGCTAGTTCAGTCGCGCGGGCGGGATAGCCACCCCGCGCCCGAAGGCAACATCGCGGGCGGCGGCAAGTTTCGCGGGCAGCCCGGTCAATTCGATGAAGCCCTTCGCGTGTGACTGGTCGAAGGAGTCACCGGCATCATAGGTAGCCAGGTTGAAATCGTAAAGCGACGCCTCCGAGCGCCGCCCGGTCACGGTAGCGCGCCCACCATGCATAACCATACGAATATCACCGGAGACATAGCGCTGGGTATCTTCGATATAAGCGTCAAGGGAGCGCTTGAGTGGTGAGAACCACTGGCCTTCGTATACGATATCCGCCCAGCGGTCCGCGACGGTGCGCTTGAAGCGCGCCTGCTCGCGATCCATCGTCACGTTCTCGAGTTCCTTATGCGCGGTGAGCAGCGCCATGGCACCCGGTGCCTCGTAAATCTCGCGGGACTTAATGCCAACATAGCGGTCTTCCACTACGTCGATCCGGCCAATCCCCTGCTTTCCGGCTCGCTTATTGAGTTGTTCAATAGCTTGCAACGGAGTGACGGCTTCGCCGTCGATCTTGACCGGAATACCACCCTCAAAGGTGATGATCACTTCATCGGGCAGCGGCGGATAGGTCGGATCATCCGTGTAGGTATACACATCCTTCGTGGGTGCATTCCACAGATCTTCGAGATACCCGGTTTCAATGGCCCGCCCCCACACATTCTGGTCAATGGAGAAGGGATTATGGTGAGTCGTTTCAATGGGCAAATTATGCTTATTGGCGTAATCAATAGCGAATTCGCGGGTGAGCGCGAGATCTCGCACCGGGGAGAGGCACGCCAGATCCGGCCCCAATTGGGTAATACCGTTTTCGAAACGAACCTGGTCATTACCTTTTCCGGTACATCCGTGCGCCACCGTGTTCGCCCCGAATTGCCGAGCCGCAGCCACCAGGTGCTTGACGATAACCGGGCGAGAAATAGCGGAAATAAGCGGGTAGGCGTCCATGTAGAGCGCTCCGGCTTTGAGGGCCGGCATGCAGTATTCACTGGCGAATTCATCGCGGGCATCGGCGATATAGGCCTCCACGGCCCCGCAATCGAGGGCGCGCTGGCGAATGGTCTCCAGATCCTCGCCGCCCTGGCCTACGTCCACGGCAACGGTGATCACTTCAGCTCCGGTTCGCTCCCCGATCCAGCCGATCGCCACCGAGGTGTCCAGTCCGCCCGAATAGGCGAGAACTACCCGCTCCTTCGCCATTATTACTCCTTTTTCTCCCCCATTGAGAGGAGGTGTTGCCTGATCTCTACCGCGCGTTCTTCGCTGCGGGCAATGACCAGCACGGTGTCGTCTCCGGCAACGCACCCGAGCACGCCGTCCAAGCGCGCCCGATCGATCCCGGCGGCGAGTAGCTGCGCGGCCCCGGGCGGGGTGCGCAGCACGATCTGGTTGAGGGCGCATTCGGCGCTGAGCAGTATTTCACGAGCCCACCGCGCCAGGCGCTCCCCGGTATCCATCGTCTGGTCAGCGATGCGATATGCCATCGATCCGTCCACCCGGATCTTCACGGCCCCCAAATCGTCTAAATCACGGGAGAGCGTGGCCTGGGTGACATCCACCCCGGCACGTATGAGATACTCCCGTAATTCATTTTGGGAACCGATGAGATGAGCTTCCAGAATCGAGGCGATAAGCCCTTGGCGGGCGGTGCGACTCGAAGGAATTCCGGCGGTCACAATGATCCTTTCGCATCACCGGGAACACGAACCGACGGCCCGCGCCCCCTTGCATTATAATCATACGCGCTGATGCAATTTTTTGCATTACACGCGGCGGGTGCCGGCCCGAGTCAGGCAGACACCCGCATTAATGATGCCACGGCGCGCGCAAAGTCTCGGTAGCGTTCCATTTCCGTGCGGAAAGGTGCAAGTACGGTATCGCGCACCTCCGTGTCGATAGCGCCGCGCGCCCGGGTGGTCACCTGGCGTTCAACGCGTTGCGCTCCGTGCGTGCGTGCAGCCCGCGTGCTCATACTTACGACGACGCCGCATACGGCGCCGGCCACCACGCACATCAGGCTGGCCCGGCGCAGCCCCAGCGGGAGGGCTACTCCCCCAGCTTCGGTGATGATCCCAGCGCCGATTCCCAGGGCGCCCAGCACCAGAGCGGCAAAAGCCAGCCACTGGAGGGCAGCTGCGACGCCCCACCAGCGCGGACGGTGCCAAGCCTGGCTTTCCCGCGCGATAATCCGCGCGACGCTATCGGCAAGCCGCGCGGCTTGCCGGGAAGTTTCATCGCGCACCGCCCCACGCCAGGAACGCGGGAGGAATCGGGCGGCCTGCGCAATGAATTCGCCCAGCGCTACCCTAGTTTTTTCCACGGTTCCGGAGCTCGCCACTGCGCCAGAGCCATCTGCCACATATGACGTGGCCCCCGCATCGGACATAACACCCGAATGAGACGAATGAGACGTAACTCCCGCTACCGAACTACGCATGAGATCCGCGCCGGTTCCCTTCCCACCGCCAGGAAGGGCTCGCCTCCCCCATCCGCGCAGCAGCGGCCAAGCAGTCGCGCGCCGGGCGGCCCTGCGGTAGTTGTCCGCGGCGCCCCGGGCGGCCGAATTCAGGCCGCCGGCCCGAGCCAGCCCGGTAACAAGGTCATCCACCCCGGCAATATCGGTGAGGTCACGCGGATATCCGCCTTGATCAACGAGGTTCTCCGTGAGCGCCGCGCCCACGGTCCGCACATCCGCGGCGAGTTTTTCCGCCGCGGCTCTCTTCCCCGCGGCGATTTCCACGAGCGCTCCGCGAATTTCTTCGACTCCCACCCCGGTGAGTGCAGAGGCCGCCACGATATCCGCACTCACGCCTTCGGCGGCGAGAATACGCCCCAGATCAGCCACAATAGCTTCTTCATCAGCAGCGCTGAGGCGATCAATCTGATTGATAACGATGAGGAGAGAAGAATGATATTCACCCATTGCTGCCAGGAAATCTTCGTGAACCACAGCATCGGCGTATTTTTGCGGGTCGAGCACCCAGATAACCACATCGGCCCGCGCGATAATGCGCTCGGCCTGGGCGCGGTGAGTATCCGCCGTCGAATCAATATCCGGCAGGTCCACGAGCACCAGATTGGCGGTGGTATCGGGAGCTAGCTGCAGCAGCACTTTACGTTCGCGCACCCCGAGCCAATCGAGAACGTCAGAGGCGTGGCGCCCCGAGACCCCCAGGGGTGTGCGGGTAGCCGGCCGAGTGGCGGCCACCCCGGCCACCTCCTGCCCCACAATGGCATTGAGCAGGGATGACTTGCCCGAACCGGTGGCTCCTGCCAGAGCCACCACGGTGCGTTCGGTTCCTACCAGGCCGCGCTGGCGCGCCCGGGCTAGCACATCGCGGGCCTGGCCGCGCACTGCCCCATCAAGGTAGTCGCCGCCCAGGTCGAGGGCCTGCTCCAGGTTCTTTAATCCAGTGGGAAGATCCATCCGCGCCTCCCTTCCGCGCTGCGCATCGCTTCATCCAGCTCACTCAGAGCACCCTTACTGATTCCCAAACGCGCGATTTCCTCTCGGTAGGGTGCGGCGGTGTCCGCGAAGAACTCCGCGGTGCGCCCGAGGAGATCCTCGGTGGCGGTAGCGGCCATGCGGCGAACAGCGTCGTCGCCGAAAATAGCTTCCAAAACGCGCTGCGCCACCACGGCCGTTCCCCCGGCGATAGCTACTTCCCCGCCGGTGAGGCCGGCGGAGTGGGCAAAGACAACGAGCATGAGCGCGACGCCCACCGCATTAATACCGAGCGAAACAAAGCGTGCGGTGAACTGCTTGCCGCGCCCCTGCTCACCGAGCATATCCGTGAGAGCACGGCGCCAATCGCGAACCAGGGCTCCGGCAGCGTCCCGGCGAGCCGCGCTATCGCGCTGGGAGCCCGTTTCCCCACTCCGAGACTCAACCGCGAGGACTATTCCCGCACCGGCTGCGCTGCGCTCCAATTCGGTGGTGAGGCAAGCGGCCAGACTGGCATCCGCGGTGAGGAGCATATCGGTGAGGGAATCTTCGATGGCCTCCCCCACGGAGTCCTCGCTCGCATTCCCGCCAGCGGTTCGCCGCCAGCTCAGCCGGTCACGCCACCGCGTGACGCCTGCTTGCAGCGCGCGTGCCCACTGCCCGCTGCCGAGCATCTCATGCCAGCGGCGCAGCACTTCCCCGCGCAACACGGTGCCATCCGCGATGCCGGATTCTATACTGGCACGTGCTTCTTCCAGCGCGGCATTGACGGCTGCTTCTAAACGTTCGACTTCCTCGATCTGTTCCAGATAGGAATCGCGAGCCTGGGCGCAGGTATCGGCCAGGCTACCGAGCGCCCCGGTCAGAGTTTGGCGCGCTACCGAGGCGCGCGAACGTTCATCGCGGGAGAGCCCGGCGAGCCATTCGCGCAGCGGAGCCACGTCGGCCTCCGGAATGCCCGGCGCTCCCGGGTACTCGGTTATGACAAAGAGCGGAGCGCTTCCCAAGCCGCGTTCCTCAAGCCTGCGGATCAGATCGGGCCGAATCGCCGCGGCATCCCCAACCGGCACCCTGTTGAGAACAACCGCAATGACGATATTGCGCTCAGCTGCTTCATCAAGAAGGGCCCAGGGAATCGCATCCGAATAGCGCGCGGCAGTAGTAACGAAAACCCACACGTCGGCCCCTTGGAGAAGCTGGCCGGCCAGCCTGCGGTTGCCTCCCTCGACCGAGTCAATATCCGGAGAATCCACGAGGGCCAGTCCCCGCGGGACACGAGGTGATTCCACCAAGCGGATTTCGCCGCTCGCCTCCGCTGCACTGGCGCCGGCATCGGAACGTTCGTGCGCAAGCGCTGCGCCGGCGCCGCTCAGGCGCGCCAGCCCGGGGAAAATACGGTCGCCGGAAAACCACGCTTCCTCCCCGGGAGCATGGGCGAGCACCGGGATCCTGGTAGTGGGGCGCAGTGCGGAAGACGGCGTGACAGAGGCACCCACGAGGGCGTTCACCAGGGCAGATTTACCCGAACCCGTAGACCCGCCCACCACGGCCACCAGCGGCGCGTCCAGGGAGCGCAGGCGCGGGAGCACGTAGTCATCAAGCTGGTGGATGCCGTCGGTGCGGGCATCGCGCCCGTCTACCGCACCCGGAGTGGGCAGCGGGAATCTCAGGTTGCCTAGCGCCTGGCGTACCCGCTCGAGGGAAGACAGGCGACTCACGGCATAATCACCCGCGGGTAGCGATCTTCTTCCGGCGGAGTCCAGGTATCCGGATCGGCGGGGACCTGGGTGCCCGAGCGCACATCACGGACCTGCTCGCCTTCCGCCGTCGTAAACCATACGAAAGGAATGCCGCGCTTATCGGCCGCCTTGATCTGCTTACCGAACTTCGTGGCATTATGCGACACGTCCGCGGGAATACCGCGCGAACGCAACCGCGCCGCGATGGTGGAGGCGTGGTGCCGTTCCGATTCGTCATTGACCGCCACGTACACGGCCGTGGGAACCTTGCGGCTGGCGCGGAGCAGATCTTGGTGCAGGAAACGCGCGAGCAGGCGCGAGACCCCGATGGACAGGCCCACGCCCGGATAGCTGCGGTTACCGGCCGTCGCCAGGTTATCGTAGCGCCCGCCCGAGCATACCGAACCGAGGTCTTCGTGCCCTTCCACCGTCGATTCGAAAACGGAACCGGTGTAGTAGTCCAGGCCGCGCGCAATAGACAGATCCGCGCTGACCGAACCGGGTATGAGAGAATTCGCTTCGGTTACGAGTGTTGCTAGTTCTTCCAGCCCTTCGTCCAAAAGCGACGACGACGCACCGAGCGCGCGGACTTTGTCAACGAAAGAGGCATCTTCGGTTGTGATGCCCGCCAAACTCAAGGCGAGTTGCGCCTGCTGTGCGCTTGCCCCCACGTGTTCGGAGAGCAGCTCGGTCACCACCCCGGGGCCGACTTTGTCGAGCTTATCCAGGATTCGCAGGGTTTCCTCGGTATTCTCCAGCCCGATCGCTTCGTAGAAGCCCTGGGCGAGTTTACGGTTCGAGGCGCGCACCCGCACCCGCGGGATGGGAAGCTTGCTCAGCGCATCGACCATGACGAGGGGCAGCTCAATATCGTGGTGGAAGGCGAGGGTATCCTGGCCGACCACATCAACATCGGCCTGGTAAAACTCCCGGAAGCGCCCGTCCTGGGGGCGTTCGCCGCGCCAGACCTTTTGGATTTGGTAGCGCTTGAAGGGGAAATCAAGTTTTCCGGCGTTCTCCAGCACGTAGCGGGCCAGCGGCACGGTGAGATCGAAGTGCAGACCGAGGCCGGAATCCTGGCCTTCCTCCCCCTGGAGGCGGCGCAGCACATAGACTTCTTTGGAAGTTTCGCCTTTGCGCAGCAGCTGATCCATAGGTTCGACGGCGCGAGTTTCCACTCCTGAAAAACCGTGGAGTTCAAAGGTGGAGCGCAGGGTGTCAAGAACTTTCTGTTCCACAATACGGGCTTGCGGGAGCCATTCGGGGAAACCGGAGATCGGCGCAATTTTCATAGGTACTATTCTTTCACTTCATCGCGATATAAGCGCGCAGGTACGGCGAGGCTTTGAGTTCGCGCGCCAGGGTGGAGGGTTTGCCGTGGCCGGGGAAGAAAATCGTGGAGCCTTCCACATTGGCCACGATGGTGCGCAAGGAAGCGCGCATCTGCGCATCGTTCCCGCCCTCGAGGTCGGTGCGGCCCACGCCGTCCCGGAAGAGCACGTCTCCGGTGATCATGAAATTCTCCCCAAAGCCCCAATCGGGAAGCTGCGGGGTTTCCGGATCGGCGTCGAAACGCCCCGAGAAAAGAAAAACTGTCGAGCCTTCGGTATGCCCGGGGGCAGCAATGGCGCGCAGGTGCACGCCGGGAACCAGTTCCGTTCCCTCCGTGTATATGGCTTCGGGAAGGGGCACGATCTTCTCTGGTTTCACCCAGGAACGCCCCCCGGTGGCGGCCAGAACAAGCGGGGCGTAAAAAGCATGAGCGATCGGATTATCCAGCCGGTACACATCTGGCTCAGCGATAAAGCACGGCACGCTCGAGCCGGCCACCACCCCGGCATCCCAGACGTGATCCCCGTGCCCATGCGTAGCCAGTACGGCACCCAGGCGCAAATTACGGGCTGACAAGGCGCGTTCTACCCACGCGGCACTGCCAGCTCCCGCATCAACAACCAGGGCTACCCGATGCGTAGGGTCGGCCATGATATAACAATTCGCCTCCAGGGCAGTATTGGAATACCGCAAGAAAATCATGCATTAACCGTATCCTTTCTCCCGATTTTTTCCTACTGGCACCCGGAATCCCTTTCTCCGTGGCACAATTGTGGTATACCGTAAGAATTAAAGTTGTCCCGCGGCGTGTACCTCACGCCTCTTTCTCCACAAGGAGTAACAATGTCCACAGCTCATCCCGCTCAGCCCGCTCCCGCGCCGCTGGATCCGGCCGCCGTCGCCAAAGCCCGTCCTTTCGGACGCGTGGACGACGAAGGGAAGGTGTGGCTTAAGGATGGGGATACCGAACGGGTCGTTGGCCATTACGCGGCTTCCGGCACCGAAGATGATGCCCTGGAATTCTACATTCGCCGCTATATTGACCTGGATACCCAGGTAAGCCTGGCAGAAACGCGCGCCCACCACGTATCCCCCGAAGAAAGCCGCAAGTCAATCGCGTCCCTGCGCAAGGAACTGGCTGAACCGGCCGCCGTGGGCGATATCGCGGCGCTGCGCACTCGCTTGGATAAGCTCGAAGAAGTCGTGGCGGTGCGCGCCAAGGAATACGCGGCCCAGCGCGCCGCTGCCAAGGAAGCTGCCCTCCAGGAGCGCACTCAGATTGTGGAACGCGCTGAGGAACTCGCCAACGCAAATCCGCACACTATTCACTGGCAGAATACCCGCGCTGAGCTCAATGATCTTTTCGAGAGTTGGAAACGGGCCCAGCGCCAGGGGGCACGCATCGATCGCCCCACCGAAGAAGCGCTGTGGCGGCGTTTTGCGACCGCCCGCTCCACCTTTGATCGGGCCCGGCGCAACCACTATAAGGAACTGGATGTGCGCCGCAGCCAGGTGAAGGCCACCAAGGAAAAGCTCATCGCGGAGGCCGCCGCGCTCTCTTCCTCAACCGATTGGCGGGAAACCGGGGATCGCTACCGCGAACTCATGGATGAATGGAAGCGGGCCGGGCGGGCCGGGCGCCGCGATGACGATAAGCTCTGGGAGCGTTTCATGGCCGCTCGCCAACCTTTCTACGATGCTCGGGATGCGCATTTCAGCCAGGTGGATAGCCAGTACGCGGAAAATTTGGCCGCGAAGCTCGAATTGGTAGCGGAGGCCGAAGCCCTGTTGCCCATCACCGATGTGGATGAAGCCCGCGAAAAGCTCCGTGAGATCGGGGAGCGTTGGGATGCGATCGGTTTCGTGGCGCGCGGTGATATTGCCCGGACCGAGGGCCGGATGCGGGAAATTGAGGAGAAGGTTCGCGCGGCGGAAAACGACCGCTGGAACCGTACCGATCCGGAAAAGCAGCAGCGTTCATCCGGGATGGCCGCCCAGCTCGAAGCGCTTATCGCGGAACTCGATGAGGAGATTGCCCAGGCACGCCAGGCCGGCGATGAAAAGAAGCTCACCGAGCTGAACGAAGCACGGGCCGCCCGCGTGGCCTGGCTTGAGCAGGTAAATAAGGATCTGTAACTTCACCTACCTGTGGATAAACGCAAGCCGCTCTCCCCGCCTGGGGAAAGCGGCTTGCGTTATTTTCTTTGCCATCGCACACTCTCGATATGTATGTGGATGCGGTGCAGCGCCTGGATGTTAACGCTGGTTTGCTGGTGGAATATGCGCCCGGGCTGGTGTGCGCGGCTGATTGCGCCACCCATTCGGTGCTGCGGGCTTCTCTTCTTGCGCCGGTGCTGGGGCGGGATACCATCGCCATCACTCTGAGCGCCTTGTGGGTGTATACCGGCTATTGGCCAGCGGACCGGCTGGTGCGGATCTGTAGCGTGCGAGCGAAGTCGCGGGGTGTGCGCAAGCCAGCGCCCGCGGAGCGCCAATCGATAGCCGGATTATACTTGACCACACTACCGCGCACAATCACGGATATTTTTCGCCAGGAGGAGCTGGACGTGGCGATTTCCTGCGCTTTGGAGGTAGCACGGCGGCGCCTTCTAGAAGCTCATGAGTGGGAAGCTGCGGCGCAAACCCTAACCGGGCAGCACCTCGCCGCAGCGCGTGCGGCTGTGCATGCTATTGCCCAGCGCTAAGCACGGGAGCGACCAGGAGCTTCCGGCGTTCAGCTCCGTGCCGTAACCGCGGCGAATCCGCGCTATGCACGCGGAGATTCCACCCGGCGCTGATTAGCGGGCTTGGAATTAGTCACCCGGTACGCATCGTACACGCCTTCAATCTTGCGTAGATCTGCCAGCACCCGAGCTAGGTGATGCGGATCGGCCATCTCAAAGGTGAAGGTGTTACGCACCATGCGTTCTTTCGTGGTCATCATATTGCCGGCCAGAAGATTCACCCCGTTATCCAGGAGCGCTCGGGAAATATCGGAGAGTAAGCCCTGCCGGTCGAGTGCGTCCACCTGGACCTGGATAACGTACACCGCTTCGGAATCATCAGCCCAGTGCACCTCGAGGAATCGTTCCGGTTGCTTTTGCAACTGCTCCACATTCGGGCAATCCGCGCGGTGGATGGACACACCCGAGCCGCGAGTCACGAAACCAACGATGGAATCGGGGGGAACCGGGGTGCAGCAGCGGGCTAGCTTGACCATAACATCCCCGGCTTCCATGCCTTGGACCACCACAGCGTTATCGGTGCTGGCCGTGCTCCGCCGCCGTGAAATACGGTTCGGAGTCACTGCCTCCGCGAGAGTTTCCTCCACCCCGGCCTGCCCGCCCTGGGAGGTAATGAGGTTACGCACCACCGTTTCGGGGGAGATATCCCCTTCCCCAATACCCGCGTACAGGTCATCGACGGAACTGCGTCCGGCCTCCCGCGCTACTTCCGCGAGTGTGTCATGGCTCATGAGGCGCTGGACGGGTTGGTTACGTTTACGGATGGCGCGGGCAAGCTTATCCTTGCCCTCTTCTACCGCTTCATCCCGGCGACTCTTCTTGAACCACACCCGGATCTTGGCGCGGGCACGCGGACTTGCCACGAAATCAAGCCAGCCGAGGGAAGGTCCGGCATCCGGGCTTTTCGCGGTAATAATCTCAACCGTATCCCCGGATTCCAGCTTGTGATCGAGGGTGACGAGACGATCATTCACCCGCGCCCCCACCGTACGATGCCCTACTTCCGTGTGGACAGCATAGGCGAAATCGACCGGGGTGGCTCCGGTGGGGAGCTCCATAACTTCCCCGGCCGGAGTGAACACGTACACCTTATTACCGGAGATCTCATAGGAGAGCGACTCGAGGAATTCTGCCGGGTCCGCGGTTTCCCGCTGCCAATCAACTAGCTGGCGTAGCCAGTTGAGCTGGGTTGTTTCTTCGTCGACTTTCGCGGTCCCGCCCCCGCGCTTGGTGGCATTCGGGTTTTCCTTATACCGCCAGTGCGCTGCCACTCCGTATTCCGCGCGCCTATGCATATCGTAGGTACGGATCTGAATTTCAAGAGAGCGGTTATCCGGGCCGATAACCGTGGTGTGAATCGACTGGTAGAGGTTGAATTTAGGGGTGGTGATATAGTCCTTGATCCGCCCCTGAATGGGCGTGAAAATAGTATTGGCAACACCCAGCACCGCGTAGCAGTCCGGGATAGTTTCCACGAGTACCCGCACTCCCACGAGGTCATAAATATCTTCGAAGTCCTTACCCCGCAAAATCATCTTCTGGTAGATGGAGTAATAGTGCTTAGGGCGACCGGTAATCGTGCATTTAATATGGGAACTCTTGAGCTCCCGCTCCAAAATGGCCTTGATTTTCGCGATATACGCTTCGCGTTCCGGGGTGCGTTCTTGCACCAGGGATTCAATTTCGGCGTAGACCTCCGGGTACATGGTTTTAAAAGAGAGGTCCTCGAGTTCCCATTTAATGGAATTCATGCCGAGGCGGTGCGCGAGGGGCGTGTAGATCTCCAGGGTTTCATGTGCCTTGGATCGTGCCTTTTCCTGCGGCATGAAACGCCAGGTGCGGGCATTATGGAGCCGGTCGGCAAGTTTAATGAGAAGCACGCGGATGTCTTTGGACATCGCGATCACCATTTTGCGCACCGTTTCCGCCTGCGCTGCTTCTCCGTATTCGACCTTATCGAGCTTCGTGACTCCGTCCACGAGCAGTTCCACGGTGGAGCCGAAATTATCCCGGACCTGCTCGAGGGTATATCCGGTATCTTCCACGGTGTCGTGGAGGAGAGCACCCACGAGGGTATCCTCGTCCATTCCGAGTTCGGCGAGGATGGTTGCCACCGCGACCGGATGCGTAATATACGGCTCTCCCGAGCGCCGCTTCTGGCCACGGTGGCATTCCTCCGCCACGTTATACGCCCGGATAATGCGTTCCTTATCAACATTACCCAGGGCGCGCATAAGGGGTTCCAGGGCATCAGGAACCTGGCTGGCCGTGCGTCCGGTCAACCACGATAGCCGCGATAGTACCCGCGGACCCTGCGATTCCGACATGCCCCACTCCCCTCTTGCGTTAATCGAAGGTTAGCACCGCTTCGACCTGCCTACCGGCCAGACGCTCCCGACCGCCCATACCCGCCAGCTCAATGAGCATGCACAGGCCGGCCACAATCCCGCCCGAGCTTTCCACCAGCTCACAGGCTGCATTCGCGGTTCCACCGGTGGCGAGAACGTCATCGATGATAAGAACGCGCTGTCCATCTTCAATACTAAAGGGCTGAACCTCCATGCGGGCCGAACCGTATTCCAGTTCATAATCAACCCCGATAACCGGCCCGGGCAACCGCCCGGCTTTGCGGATGGTGACCATTCCCAGCCCCATGGCGTACGCCAGCGGCGCGGACAAAATAAATCCGCGTGATTCCAGCCCGGCAACGGCGTCGATCTTACCTTCGTAATGGCGGGCCAGCTCATCAATAAAGAGGTGGAATGCTTCACCGTCTGCTATCAGCGGGGTGATATCACGAAAGATAACCCCGGGCGCCGGGAAGTTTTCACGTTCTCGCACCCGACTGGCCGCTAGTTCCACGAGTTGCGAAGAAAACGCAGTGCTCACTTCTTGCTCCTCTTCTTGCGGCGCGGCTGCGCGGTATTACCAAGATGGTGGCCAGGTTCGAGCACCGCGGAGACGACGTCCTCTTCCGCAACACCGGCCTCAACACGCTCGGCGCGCGCAGCAGCCACTTCCGCGTTATGGGACTTGATGCGCGGATCGGCATTCGTCAGGGTGACGGCGAGCGGCGCCGCCAAGAAAATGGACGAGTACGCCGAGAGCAGCAGACCGACGAAGAGCACCAGCGCAAGATCGCGCAAGGTACCCGCGCCCATAAGGTACACCCCGATGAACAGAATGGATGCCACCGGCATAATCGAGGTGACCGAGGTGTTGATGGAGCGGATGAGAGTCTGGTTGACGGCGTGGTTCGTGGACTCCCCGAAGGTCACACGGTGCTGACGCAGCACGTGCTCGGTATTTTCACGGACCTTATCGAAAACCACCACGGTGTCGTACAGGGAGTAGCCGAGGATCGTCAGCAGACCAATCACGGTGGACGGCGTGAATTCGAATCCAAAGAGACAGTAAATACCCACCGTCACCACAAGGTCGTGGAAGAGCGCAACGATTGCGCCCAGGGCATTGCGCCAGGATCGCATATAAGCCCACAGCGCGAGGAGCACCAGCACGATAAAGACCACGAAACCCTGGAGGGCCTTCGTGGAAATATCCTGGCCCCACACCGGGCCGATATAGGTGGAGGTGACATCCTGAACGGAGGTTCCGTATGCTTCAGCCAATTCTGTGCGGATCGCTTCTGTTTCCGCATTGCCCACGCCGGTACCATCAGCATTCGCCGAGGTTTGGATGCGCAGGGAGTTCTCACCTACCTGGGCTACGCGAGCGGCTGCATCCCCGCCGTGGCGGGCCATGATATCCGAGGCGAGGCGCTGATCGGTGGTTTGTGCCCCCGAGACCGTGAACTGGGATCCACCGGTGAACTCAATACCCATATTGAGCCCGCGGGTGAAGAGCGCGATAAACGAGGCGATAACGCAAATAATCGCGATGGTGTACCAGGTCTTGCGCCGCTGCACAATTTTGAAGCTGCGCCGCCCAGAGTAGAGATCATTACCTAAGCTGTACATCGACATTAGGCGTTCTCCTTTCCCTCGCTGCTCGCGGGGAGAGCGGCCCGACGCTCGCGGGTGCGACGCTCAGCAAGCGAGCCTTCCCCGGGAACCTTACGGCCGCGGTACGCCGGGGTATGCGCCAAATGCTTGGCGGACATACCCGATGCCGGGTGCCCCCCGCCGAAGAACTTAGTGCGCACCAGCAGCGTCATAAGCGGATAGGTAAACATAAAGACGACAACGAGGTCGAGGATCGTGGTGAGCCCCAAAGTGAAGGCGAAACCGCGCACCGAACCCACTGCAATGAAGTAGAGAACCCCGGCGGCAATAAGGTTGACGGAATCAGAGGCGATAATCGTGCGGGTTGCGCGCTTCCATCCGCGCTGCACCGCGGTACGTACCGCGTGCCCGTCACGAATCTCATCCCGAATACGTTCGAAGAACACAATGAAGGAATCGACCGTGATACCGATAGAAATAACCAGACCGACGACGCCGGCCATTGACAAGCGGTAACCCATCACCCAGGACAGTAAACAAATAACCCCGTATGACAAGCCCGTGGCAAGCACCACCGAGCCGATAGCCACAATAGCGAGGGCGTGGTACTGCCAAATCAGGTAAAGAACAATAAGCACAAGACCGATCAGCCCGGCCACCAGGCCCGCGCGCAGCGATTCAGAACCGAGGGTGGCCGAAATTTGCTGTTCGGATTGCACCTCAAATTCCAGGGGTAGCGAACCGAATTGCAGCTGGTTGGCCAGCACCCGCGACGTCGTCGCGTTAATGCCGGAACCGTTAATAACGGCCTGCCCGCCTGAAATCTGGGTTTGCGGAACCGCGGAGGAAATAACGCGCCCGTCTAGAACGATAGCGAATTGGTTTTGTGGACTCTTCAGGCCCACCAGCCGCCCGGTCACTTCAGAGAACTTCTGCGCGCCCTCGTTATCGAATTCCAACTGTACAATCCACTGGCCCTGCTGCTGATCGAAACCTGACGTGGCCCGGGTCAGGTTCGTTCCGGCAATCTCGGCCGGGCCGAGCACGTACTTAAACGGCGTGACCTCGCCCGTTTTAGAATCCTTGCTTTGCCCGCAGGCCACCAGCGCGGTATCCGGGTTTTCTTCCGGGGCGGTAGCCGGGTTCTCTGCGGTGCAATCCAAGGTCAGCGCATCGTAGGTGACCCGCTCGGTTTTCGCCCAAGCTGGATCCGAGGCGTTGCTCGGCTGGCTGGGCGGAGTGGTGGAGAGCTTGCCGTCTCCATCTGCGTCGGCAGCCTTCATGGCCGCTTCTTCCAGCGCGGTGCCGGTCAGGGGTGCGGCATTCTCCCCCTCGCCCTTCATAGTTCCCGGATTCGCCATGGCGAGCACCGGGCGCATCCGCAACACCGCGGAATTACGCACGAGGTCGAGGGTTTCCTGACTGGGATGCCCGGGCAGACCCACCACAATATTGGAGCCACCCTGAGAGGTAATTTCCGCTTCCGCCACACCCGAAGCGTCCACGCGCTGGCGAATAATTTCAATCGCCTGGTTGACATCTTCGGCAGTGATCTCGGAATTATCCGTGGTCTTCGGGGTGAGAATAAGCTCCGTGCCCCCTTCGAGGTCAAGAGCAAAATTCGGGGTCCACCGGGATTCCGATCCGGAGCCCGTTGCCGACCCCACCCCCAGGGAGACAAAGAGCGCGATCGCCAAGATCGCAAGGGTAATGATCCGGCGCCAGGATAACCGGACGCCGGAATTTTTAGATTGAGACATAGTGTTTACTTCCAGGCCGAGCCCGACTCATCTTTCTTTTCACCAAAAGCCGAGTCCGTGCTCCGAGGAGTCACGTGACCGGTCACTTCCGGGGCCGCCGCACTAGCGGAAGCAGCAGTTCCCGCGGCACTATCCGCATCGCTCGCGCCGGCTCCGGATAGCTCCGAAGCGCTTAGGCGAGCGGCTTCCGCAGCATCTTCCGCCGCCGCTTCTTCTTCAGTGACCGGCGCGAAGGGAATGGAGGCCTGCTCCCGAATAGCCAGGCGCGACCACACAGTTTCATCCCCGGAGGGACTTTCGAGCGTCACCGCATCCCCGTCAATAGCAACAATGCGCCCGTAAAAACCCGCGGTGGTCATGACATCTGTGCCGACCACCAGAATGCTATTGCGGTGTTCTTCAGCACGTGCCCGGGCCTTCTTATTGGACTGGGACATGAACAGAACCATCCCCACCAGGATGGCGCCCATGATGACGAATTCCACGCGAAAGCTCCTTGGAAAAGACAATAATTACCGTGCCAGTTTACCGTGCATAACTGAAAACACCTGCCGCCGTGACGAAACTAATCTGTAGGCGGAGTTAAACCCAGATGCGTCCAGGCCCGCGGGGCCGCCATCCGCCCGCGCGGGGTGCGCACTAGATAGCCTTCGCGCACCAGGTAGGGTTCCACCACCGTCTCTACCGTTTCCGGTTCTTCTCCCACCGAAACTGCCAGGGTAGTCAGGCCCACCGGCCCACCGCCAAAGCGGGTGCACACCGCGTCGAGTACCGCACGGTCAAGCCGATCCAACCCGGCTGGATCCACCTGGAAAAGGTCGAGGGCGGCCCGCGCGGCCCTCAGGTCCAGCTCCCCGGTGCCGCGCACCTGCGCCCAGTCCTGGACGCGGCGCAACAGCCGGTTGGCAATACGCGGGGTGCCGCGCGAACGCCCGGCGATTTCCTGAGCGGCATCCTCGGTAATGCTATGGCCGAGCTTAACGGCATTACGCCGCACAATACGGGCCAGGTCGCGCTGTTCGTAATATTCCAGGTGCGCCGTAAAGCCGAAGCGATCACGCAAGGGAGCGGGCAGCAAGCCGGCGCGCGTCGTCGCCCCTACCACCGTGAAGAAAGGCAACGGCAACGGGATCGAGGTGGCGCCCGGTCCCTTCCCCACCATCACGTCCACCCGAAAATCTTCCATGGCCAGGTAGAGCATTTCTTCGGCGTTGCGAGCCAGGCGGTGGATTTCATCGATGAAGAGGACGTCGTTTTCCTGCACGGAGGAAAGAATCGCAGCCAGGTCTCCCGAATGCTGGATCGCCGGACCGGAGGTCAGGCGCAGCGCCCCGCCCACTTCCGCCGCAATAATCATGGCGAGGGTAGTTTTCCCCAAACCCGGCGGCCCGGAAAGGAGCACGTGATCGGGAGTGCGCCCGCGCTGCACCGCTGCCTGCAGCACGAGGGAAAGCTGGTCACGCACGGTGTCCTGGCCCACGAATTCGGAGAGCTGGCGCGGGCGCAGGGCCGCTTCGGCGGCACGCTCCGTTTCGTTGGCTTCCGGGGAGACCAGGCCGGCGTCGAAGGACATATCTTCGCTCATCGGCGGGCCCCTAGTATTTGGAGACTTGCGCGCAGCAGCTGGGCCACGGTGCCCTGCGGTACTTGCGCGCGCGCTTCTTCATACGCGGCGACGGCGTCGCTTTCTTTCCACCCCAGTCCCACCAGACCGGCAACCACGGCATCGGGATCCGCCCCGGCGGTGGCCGTCTCACCCGCCGCCACCGGCGCCGGACCAAGCTTATTGCCCAGCTCCAAAATAATGCGCTGGGCGCTCTTCTTGCCAATACCGGGAACCCTGGTGAGGGCAGCTTCGTCCTTGGATTGCACGGCGGCGCGCAGAGCATTCGGGGTGTGGACAGAGAGAAGAGCGAGCGCAACTTTGGCGCCGATACCGGACACCGTTTGCATGATGTCGTAAACGTCGCGCTCGTCCGCTTCGCTAAAACCGTAGAGGGAGGGAAGATCATCGCGGCTGGCAACCAGCGAGGTATAGAGAAAAGCTTCCGTGCCTTCGCGAAGGCGCGCGAGAGTATCCGGCGTCGCAAAAACTTTGACGCCCCACCCGCCGACCTCCACCACCGCGAAAGTGGTGGTAACACGGCTCACAGTTCCGCGAATACTTGCAATCACTCAGGGCTCCTTCCTCATGACTCTAGCCGGTAGCGGAGCGGCGCGGGGAGACCGCGCCGGCGCGCCGACTCATGCGTTCAGCTCCCGCCCACATGCGCTGCGCGGCGGTTAAATCCGCTCCTTCGGCACGTGGGAGGGCGCCGGCCCCGCCGTGCTGACCATTATCCACCGTGGCATCCAGGGCGTGGGCGCCCCCGCGCCACGCGTGGGTGATGGCAATGGCGAGGGCGTCCGCGGCATCCTTGGGACGCGGCAGCTCGGCCAGACCTAAAATCCGCTGAACCATGTTTTGCACCTGGAGTTTCCCGGCGCGCCCCGAACCTGTGACCGCTGCCTTCACTTCGGAGGGCGAGTGCAAGCCGAGGGGAAGCTGGGCGCGGGCAGCAGCCAGCATAGCGATACCGGCCACCTGCGCGGTTGAGGTCACCGAGCGCACATTTTCCTGCGCGAAAACGCGTTCCACCGCCACGACCTCGGGAGAAAACTCCGCGATCACCGCGTCGATTTCATCCGCGATAAGGAGAAGACGCCGATGCGGGGCCAGGTCCACCGGAGAGCGCGCCACGCGCATATCCACCAAACGCACCCGCCGCGTCACATCGGCGTCAATGGTCCCCAGCCCGCAGCGCGTAAGTCCCGGGTCAATACCCAGAATGCGCACTACTCACCCTCGAGCTCAGCGAGGATCTCATCGGCGATATCCGCGTTGGTGTAGACCTCTTGAATATCATCGACATCGTCGAGCGCATCGGTGAGTTTGAGGAGCTTTTCCGCGCCGGCGCGATCCAGGGGAACATTGGTAGATGGAACAAAGCGTGATTCTGCGGAATTGTAGTCAATTCCGGCTTCCTGAAGCGCGGTGCGCACAGCTACCACATCGCTAGAAGCACAGTAAATGGTGAACGTTTCGCCGTCGTCCTCAATTTCTTCGGCGCCGGCGTCAAGAACCGCCATGAGAACGTCATCCTCGGAGTTCTCCCCTTTAACCGCTTCCACCACACCGCGACGGTTGAAGAGATAGGAAACCGAACCCGGATCCGCCAGGGTCCCCCCATTGCGCGTGAGTGCGGTACGCACATCCGAGGCGGCACGATTGCGGTTATCGGTCAGGCATTCGATGAGGATAGCCACCCCACCCGGGCCGTAACCTTCATATGTAATGGCTTCATACTGGATGGAATCATCAGTTTCACCCGAGCCACGCTTAACCGCGCGATCAATATTATCGGCCGGCACCGAGTTCTGCTTGGCTTTGCGGATCGCGTCAAAGAGCGTGGGATTGCCCGCGGGATCTCCACCACCGGTTGCCGCTGCCACTTCGATATTCTTGACCAGACGCGCGAAAAGCTTGCCGCGCTTGGCGTCATTAGCGGCTTTCTTATGCTTGGTGGTTGCCCACTTGGAGTGTCCTGACACGTGTCCTCCCGAGTAGATAAAAACTTCCGGAGCCATTGTACGCGGTTCGAGGCCCGGGAACTATTACCTGGGCCGCAGCGCGCCTAAGCTGTACCGTTCAGGGAGGTTAGTTCTCCCAAAGCTCCCGGCAAATCCCATCCCATCCAGCGTGCACCTGGGCCGCCAGCTCCGCGAGACCCGCCGGATACACCCGTTCCCTCGGGGAACCAGCGAGTTGCGCGCCGGCACGCCAGTCGATAACGTCGAGGAGTTCTTCTTCCGCCGCGGTCCAGGCCCGCCCGCTTCCGGTCACCGCCGCGCGGGCGCGCACCGCGTCCAGCCGTACCGCGAAAAATTCTTCGTCTTGACTGAGGGTGGTACGGGCAAAACGAAAAGTTGCGTGCCGGCGCAGAACCGGCCCGATAAGTTCCGTTTCAGTTACGACGACGCCGGTCTCCTCCCGAAATTCCCGCACTGCCGCCTGCTGGGGGCTTTCCGTATCTTCCAGTCCCCCACCGGGCGTGAACCACCACCGGTGGGAAGGATCGTCCCGGTCATGGCCGCGGATGAGGAGGACGCGGCCGGCTTCATCCAGGGCGATAATGCGGGCAGCACGCCGGGGAGTGGTGGTCATCGGGAACTCTTACTCATCGTCAATATCGATGGTTTGCGGGACCGGGGCGTGCCCGGCGATGGGAAAAATGGAGAGAATCCGGGAATTGCGTACCCGGCGAGCCTGGTCCACATGCGAATTATGGAAGGAGCGTGTCATGCGCACATCGAGGCGGGCACGTTCGAGGCGCCGGTAAAATTCACGGGCGGCTGCATCGGTGATATCGTTCGGGTCCAGCTCATCCACGGTGAGTCGCAGGGCGCGGGAAAGCTCGGATTCCACCGCGCGCCGTTCCCGCGCTGCCACGGCCGGATCGGGAAGATCATCGCGCATATCACCGGGTAAGGCTTCCAATCCGTCCGCCACCACCGGAAGCATGGAGGCGGAGAGCACCCGCTGGGCACTATCGGTGAGGATAAGAGCCCCGGCCATATCCAATTCCCCGGACATAGCCATATCGTAGGCGGTGCGGGCGCGGGCGGCGAGCGCCTGTTCCACCGCGCGGCGCGATTTCAGGAGGGTGGTATGGAGGCGATCAAGGCGACGGGCCGCCACCACGGCGCTCAGACCGAGAAGGAGAAGCACCACGCCGGCGACGAGGGCAAGCCACCACCATATATTCACTGCTCTACCTCCATCTGGGCGGTGCGGACCGCTGTTTCATAGACGGCAAAGACTTGGGAGGCAACCGTGGACCAGTCGTAACGCTGGGCTTCGGCCTGGCCGGCCTGCGCCACCCGAGCCCGGCGTTGCGGATCACGCAAAGCCGCCACGGCCACCCGGGCCAGATCCTCCGGGTCTTCATTGGCGAAGTGGTCCCCGAACGTTCCCCCGCCCAGCACCGCGCGAAAAGCGGGAATATCCGAGGCGAGCACAAAACCACCCGCGCTCATTGCTTCGATAAGAATAATTCCGAAGGATTCACCCCCGGTATTGGGGGCTACGTAGAGGTCCACACTGGCGAGCATGGCGGCTTTATCGGGATCGCTGACGGGACCGAGGAACGTCACCCGTGCGGCCGCCTCCCCGAAGAGTTGCCGTGCCGCTTCCTCATCACCTTTCCCGGCCACGAAGAAGCGCGCCTGCGGGTAGTCGCGCAGGATGAGCGGGGCGGCAGCGGCCAGCACCGGCAGACCCTTGCGAGGCTCATCAAGACGACCGAGGAATCCGAAAGTGGGAGAGTCGGGCGTGCCGGTGAAGCGGGCATCACGCGGTACTTCGAAATCGGCGGTATATACGCCATTGGGAATAATAAAAGCGTCTCCGCCTAAATACTGCACCGTGGTACGGCGTGCTTCTTGGGAAACCGCGATACGCGCCTGGATCTTTTCCAGGATGGGGCGCAGCACCGGAGAAAAGAGGTCGAAGGCCCGGGAACGATCCATGGCGGTGTGGTGGGTGGAGACGACCGGGCATTCCGCACTCATGAGGGCAAGCATAGAAACGGAAGGAACGAAAGGTTCGTGCACGTGGAGAACATCGAAATTCCCTTCCCGCAGCCAGCGGCGTACCGCCCGATTGACTCGCGGACCGAAGGAGAGGCGCGCTACCGAACCGTTATAGGGAATCGCCACGGAGGCTCCCACCGGTACCACGTAATCGGGCAGCGCCTCGTTTTCTTCACTCGGGGCGATCACCGAAACACTGTGTCCGCGAGCGATGAGCTCCTCGGCTAGATCCCGGATGTGGAATCCCACTCCCCCGGGCACGTCCCACGAATAAGGGCAGGCAATCCCGATGTTCACGGCGTTCCTTCCTTCGCGTCGTACTCTGCTTGGCGGCACGCAAGTTCCCGGGCGGCTTTCTCACGGTTAGTGCGGTAGCGTTCACCGTCCAAATCGGCGACAAAAACAGGCTGGAGCATATGCCAGTCCTCAGGGTGCTCAGCCAGCACGCCTTCAAAAGCTGTGATCCATTCCTGGGTGATTCGCTCGATTTCTGCGTGGCGTTCGCGCGGGGAAGCCGCGGCGTCCACTCGCGCGCGGATGGGTGCGCCGCTGCGCAGCACCATCCGCCATCGGGTGGGCACTTCCCGGGTACGTTCCCTTTTCACGTAGTAGGAGAAAATAGGAACGACGGCGCAGCCGGTATCTATGGCAAGGATCGCCGGTCCGGCAGCGGCGAGCATACTCTCCCCAAAGAATTCCACTTCCACGCCAGACGCGGTGAGATCACGATCAGCCAGAACCGGGGCGAGAATGGGGGCCTGGCGGGTATCCTCCGCGAGACGGTGAATCGCCCCACCGCCTTTGACCACGGGATAGATAACCATCCCAATATTTTCACGCAGGCGCACGAAGCGCTCGAAAACCTCGGCGGGTTCTAATTTTTCTACCAGGGTGTGCACAGGTGCGAGGAAATAGCGCGACCACGCCCCGGCCATATCCCAATTGCCCATGTGCATGAGCGCCCCGATGAGGGCATGGCCGCGGGCAAATTCCGCGCGAGCGGAATCGAGACCGTCCTCGATGACCCGCGCCGCTAAGTCGTCGGCTTCCCAATTTCCCAGCCGCAGGGCTTCGTAATAGTAGCGCATATAGGAACGCATGGCGGCGCGATTGAGCCGGCGGGCAGCCCTGCCGCGCACATCTGGGCGTATCCGCGCGAGGTTGCGGCGCAATTGCTGGGTTCCGCGCAGCGGCAGAGCTCCGGCGACCGTCCCGACCGCGGCAAAGAGACCGCGGCCCACCGGTTCGGGGAGCCGGGCCACCGCCCCGGTGGCACGGAAAAGAAGATTGCCGAGATTCACTGGCCGCTCCCCTGGCCGACCCGCTCACCAGCACCGTGCTCCGCGCGGGACTGCCGGTAGACCGTTACCATGCGCTGGGCCACCGTGATCCACCCGGCTACCGCGAGATAACCGAGAGCCACCAGCAGCACCCATGCACTGGCCCCGTAGCCGGTAATCAGCGCCCCGAGCAGCACGATAACCAGCCGGTCCGCGCGTTCACTGATCCCCACATTCGCGGTGAATCCCACCGCTTCGGCGCGGGCGCGCGCGTAGGAGGTGCACAGCGCGGCCGGGAGGGCCGCCAGGCAGGCCAGAGCCAGCCAGTCGGTGAGCCCGGCCGTCGCCCCGATGTTCCAGCGCGTGATCCACAGGAGAATCCCGCAGAATATCGCGGAATCTGCCAGGCGGTCCAGGGTGGAGTCCAGGAAGGCACCCCAGCGGGACGCGGTTCCGGTGAGCCTCGCAATTTGACCGTCAAGACTGTCGAAAATCACGGTGATACCGATAATCCAGGAGGCCCACACGGGGTGCCCGAGGGGATAGAGGATGAGCGCGCAGGCCACCACCGCCACGGTTCCGGTGATCGTCACCGCGTCGGCGCTGATCCCCGCGCGCACGCACAGGCGCGCAATGGGACCGAAAATTGCCTGGGCCAGAGGCTGCCCGCTCCGGGAGAGCATTAGAACTTCTCCGCTTCCGGCTCATTAGCGCGCCGTCGTACCACATCCACGATATGCGCGATCGCTTCGTCAATAGCAACCCCGTTATGCTGCTCGCCGTCGCGGAAACGGAAGGACACGGCGCCGGCATCGACGTCGTCCCCACCGGCAATGAGGGTGAAGGGAATCTTTTCCTTCGCGGCGTTCCGAATCTTCTTGCCGAAGCGATCATCGGACGTATCAACTTCGGCGCGAATATGCTGTTCACGCAGGCGCCGGGCGATATCTTCGCAGTAGTCGTTGAAGGTTTCGGCCACCGGCACCAGGCGCACCTGCACGGGAGCGAGCCAGGCGGGGAAAGCCCCGGCGTAGTGCTCAACCAACACACCCAGGAATCGTTCGATGGAGCCGAAGAGGGCCCGGTGGATCATGACCGGGCGCTGGCGCGAGCCGTCCGGCGCGGTGTATTCCAGGCCGAAACGCTCCGGGAGGTTGAAGTCAAGCTGGATGGTAGACATCTGCCAGGTGCGGCCGATGGCATCGCGGGCCTGCACCGAAATCTTGGGGCCGTAGAAGGCCGCCCCTTCCGGATCGGGCACTAGTTCGAGGCCGGAGGATAGCGCCACTTCTTCCAGGGTGCGGGTAGCTTCTTCCCAGAGGTCGTCATCCCCGATGAACTTCTTGGGGTCCTTCGTGGATAGCTCCAGGTAGAAATCGTTGAGACCGTAGTCCTTGAGGAGGGACAGCACGAAGGTGAGCAGGGAAGAAAGTTCCTCGCGCATCTGCTCGCGGGTGGTGTAAATATGGGCATCGTCCTGGGTGAAACCGCGGGCGCGGGTGAGACCGTGGATAACGCCGGACTTTTCGTAGCGGTACACCGTTCCGAATTCGAAGAGCCGCAGCGGCAGATCGCGGTAGGAACGCCCCCGCGCCTTATAAATAAGGGAGTGCATGGGGCAGTTCATCGGCTTGAGGTAGTAATCCTGATCCTCATCCACCCGCATGGCCGGGAACATTCCATCCTTGTACCAGGACAGATGCCCGGAGGTCTGGAAGAGCTGGCCTTTGGTGATATGCGGAGTATTGACGAAATCGTAACCGGCTTCGATATGGCGCTGGCGGGAGTAATTTTCCATTTCCATGCGGATAATACCGCCCTTGGGATGGAAGACCGGGAGCCCGGAGCCAATTTCATCGGGGAAGGAGAACAGGTCGAGTTCGGTGCCCAGCCTGCGGTGGTCGCGGCGCTGCGCTTCCGCAATACGGGTCTGGTAGGCATCCAGTTCTTCTTTGCTCGGCCAGGCGGTGCCGTAGATACGCTGGAGATGATCGTTATTCTGATCCCCCTTCCAGTAGGCGGCCGAAGCGCGGGTGAGCGCAAAACCATTGCCGATAAACTTGGTGGAAGGCAGGTGGGGCCCGCGGCATAGATCGGTCCACACCACATCGCCGTGGCGATTGACATTGTCGTACATGGTGAGCCCGCCATGGCCCACTTCTACGTTCGCCCCGTCCGCATCGTGACCCTTGGTGGTGATGAGCTCGAGTTTGTAGGGCTGGGAGGCTTCTTCCTGGCGCGCCTCTTCTTCGGTGACTTCGCGGCGCACGAAACGCTGATTTTCCTTGACGATGCGCTTCATGCGCTTTTCGAGTTCTTTCAGCATCTCCGGAGTAACCGGGTCAATATTGCCGAAATCGTAGTAGAAGCCATCCTCAATAAAAGGACCGATACCCAGATTGGCATCCGGGTAGATCTGCTGGACAGCCTGGGCCAGCACGTGGGTGGCGGAATGGCGGAGAATATTGAGCCCGTCCGGGGAATCAATGCGCACCGGTTCCACTTCGGCGCCGTCCAGCGTGGTCAAATCCGTGGCCAAATCCTTGAGTTCCCCGTTTACTTTCAGGGCGATAATCGCGCGATCCGCGGCGAAATAGGCGGTTCCCGGGCACGGTTCGTCAAGGGTGACGAGGGTGCCGTCCACGGATAGACGTGCGGGCATAGTTTTCTCCTTAGTTCTATTTTTCACGGCATCCAGACCGGGGATGCCCGCCCACCAGGATACCTGTTTCACTCCGGCCACGCCCGCGGCGCATCACCACCGGGGCCCGGAAGGGGATACAGCTCACGCATACCGCGGGTATAGTGCTGGGACGCTCACGCACCCGTTATAAACACAACGGAGGGGACACACCCCACATATCAGTGGGATGGTCCCCTTCGCTCAGAGTCACAAATGTGAGCGTCAGTATGACGCAGGTGACTTAGTTTTCGACCGCGGAGGCCTTCATGAACCAGCCCTGCAGCTCCAGGTTGCGAGCGACCCCGATGAGTAGGTCACCGCTGAGCGGATCGGCTTCGTCCACCTTGGACAGGTCATTCTGGATACGCCGGGACGCTCCGTAGAGCTTTTCTGCCATCACGGTATAAACATCGTCCACATTGAAGGGACCGGTACCCGCATCATCGAGACCGCTTTCCTTGGCCACGGTCACGGCCCGGCCATCCGGGAAACCACCGATGGTTGCAATACGTTCGGCAACCTCATCAAGGTCAGTGCGGGTGACGGATACGACTTCATCAAGAGCGAGGTGCAGAGCACGGAAACGCGCACCCTGAATATTCCAGTGGTACTGCTTAGCCTGCAGGGAGAGGTCAATAAGATCGGTCAGCGTGCGCTGAAGAGCATCGATAACAACTTTTTCGGCCATTGATCCATCCTTTCGTTTACGTATATAGGTCTACCCGCTCTATTGCGGAAAATATAGTCAGGAAGACCTAACGCACGGTCGCGCGCGGCACTTTTTTCACCCGCTTTTTCCGCACGACGACGCCATTTTCCCGCGTGGTTGCGCGCTTTTACGCTCATGGCATGATTGCTTCCAGCTCGAGGCGGCCACCCGGGACTTTGGTCATTTACTTCCCTGTCTATTCTGTTACCCGGCCCTGGAGCGATCACCCGCTCGACATGGACAAGCGTGGATGATATGAGCGGTGGCGCCCATAAAAAGCAACCTGACGACAACGGGCCCCACAGCATGCAACTCCACGACATCAAAACAATTTCTTAACGTAGTTGCCGTTGCGCTTTGATTTCGGTTGGATCCCGCGGCTTCCCTCGAGAACCTCATGGGCCTCACAAGCTTCAATAGTCACACCGGCATCTGCAGGGGTGGTATGTGTTTTCAGAGCTGTACTGCGTTTGTCGTACATGCGAAGTACATCCCGGAAAAACATACCTTCCTCGCCGGCGCGGTACTCCAGATCTGCGGGGCAACCGAGCGGTCCGGCGAGGCAGAATGTAAGTTCGGGACATCACCCCTCACAGAGTGTGCGTAAGGGACACGAAATCGCCCTGAAACGGTGCTCTCCCGCACACTTTGTTTCCAGGACACAGTTCACGGCAGTTCCGGGCAGGATCCAAGAACGGTACGCCGTCATTAGCAACCATTTTGTCTAGATAACCCGGTGAATAAATATGGTGGGCGATACTGGGATCGAACCAGTGACCTCTTCCGTGTCAGGGAAGCGCGCTCCCGCTGCGCCAATCGCCCGAGCGGATGACGGGGCTCGAACCCGCGACCTCAACCTTGGCAAGGTTGCGCTCTACCAACTGAGCTACATCCGCACTGTTTCACAGCGAGCCACTAGCTTACCCAACCGTGAGAGCCGGGTCAAAATGGCGCTGCAAGGAAATAGTGGTGGGCGATACTGGGATCGAACCAGTGACCTCTTCCGTGTCAGGGAAGCGCGCTCCCGCTGCGCCAATCGCCCCGCGAGGTGGGTACGGGATTCGAACCCGTGTACACGGCTTTGCAGGCCGTTGCCTCGCCTCTCGGCCAACCCACCGTCCGGATACGTGAGAGGAGTATGGGCACGTGTGCCGCTTTGCCTTTCTTCACATCCGAGCGGATGACGGGGCTCGAACCCGCGACCTCAACCTTGGCAAGGTTGCGCTCTACCAACTGAGCTACATCCGCGCGGCCACTCAACAATCACTAACCAAACCTGCCGGCCAGGCTATACCGTGGCGGGAACCGCCGCGGCGACGTCGATGACATCGAAAAACTATAGCGACATTCCGCGCACCCGGTCAAACCGGGACAGTGAGGTGCACACCACGTTAGTTAAATTTGAGTTTCTCCGCCCACCCCCTATAAGCTTGCGTGATGCACGGGCCGTTACGGTCGCCCGGGCGATTAGCTCAGTGGTAGAGCGCTTCGTTCACACCGAAGAGGTCACTGGTTCGAACCCAGTATCGCCCACCGTTTCGCTAGATTTTCAGTAGATTCCCACTTTCGTATGAGATACTCAGGTATGAGAATTTGGCCTGGACACCCGTATCCGCTGGGCGCTACTTTCGACGGCACCGGCACGAATTTCGCGATCTACTCCTCCGTGGCTGAGAAAATCGAACTCTGCCTACTTGACGATAACAACAAGGAAACCCGCGTGGAACTGCGGGAAGTTGATGCCAATGTCTGGCATTGTTACCTCACCTCAATTCGGCCCGGGCAGCGTTACGGATACCGCGTGCACGGCCCCTACGATCCGGCCCAGGGCCTGCGTTGCGATCCTTCCAAGTTCCTCCTGGATCCCTACGCCAAAGCTATCGAAGGCAATATCACGAATGCCCAGGAAGTCTTTTCCTACGACTTCAACGACCCTTCGCAACCGTGCACCTTGGATTCGCTAGGCCACGTGCCGGTCTCCGTGGTCATCAGTCCCTATTTCGATTGGGGTTATGACCGCCCCCCCAAGCATGAATATAACGAGACCATTATTTATGAAACGCACGTGAAGGGCTTTACCCAGCGCCACCCGGACGTTCCCGAAGAATTACGCGGTACCTACCAGGGCCTCACCCACCCACCCGTTCTTGATTACTTCACTTCCCTGGGGGTGACAGCTATTGAGCTCATGCCGGTGCACCAATTTATCAATGACACCTCGCTCCAGGATCGAGGGCTGAGCAATTACTGGGGTTATAACACCATCGGCTTCTTTGCGCCCCATGATGGCTACGCCACCCGCTCGCGCGGGGAGCAGGTCGATGAGTTTAAGGCCATGGTCAAAGCTTTTCACGAAGCCGATATTGAGGTCATCCTTGACGTGGTCTACAACCACACCGCGGAAGGGAACCACATGGGCCCCACCCTATCTTTCAAAGGTATCGATAACCGGTCCTACTACCGCCTAGTTCCCGATGACCCACGGCACTATTTCGATACCACCGGGACCGGGAACTCCCTGAATATGACCTCCCCGCACACCCTCCAACTGATTATGGATTCACTGCGGTACTGGGTGACGGAGATGCACGTGGATGGTTTCCGTTTCGATTTAGCCTCCACTCTGGCCCGGGAACTTCACGCAGTGGATAAGCTCTCCTCCTTCTTTGACATCATCCAGCAGGATCCCATCATTTCCCAGGTCAAACTCATTGCCGAACCCTGGGATGTGGGCGAAGGTGGCTACCAGGTGGGTGGATTCCCCCCGCTGTGGACAGAATGGAACGGCAAATACCGTGATACCGTGCGTGATTTCTGGCGCGGGGAACCCGCTGCCCTTCCGGAATTCGCCTCGCGCCTGACGGGCAGCGCAGACCTGTATGAATCCTCCGGGCGTCGCCCCTTTGCCTCCATTAATTTCGTGACCGCGCACGATGGTTTCACCATGCGCGATCTAGTTTCCTATAACGAGAAACACAATGAAGCCAACGGTGAGAACAACGCGGATGGAGAATCTAATAATCGCTCCTGGAATTGCGGGGAAGAAGGCCCCACGGACAATCCCGATATTCTCGATCTGCGCGAACGCCAAATTCGTAATTTCATCTCCACCCTGCTACTTTCTCAAGGCGTGCCAATGATTTCCCACGGTGATGAAATTGGGCGCACCCAGGGCGGTAATAACAACACCTACTGCCAGGACAATGAGATTGCCTGGATGGATTGGGATCTCGATGACCGCCAGATGGATATTTTGCAATTCACGCGGGCAGCGATTGCTTTCCGCAAGAACCACCCGGTCTTCCGGCGCCGGCGTTTCGTTTCCGGTTTCAATCCTGTATGCGAAGGTTGCCTGCCGGAAATCGAATGGTTCCGCCCCGATTCCAGCCAGATGGAAGATTCCGATTGGGATTCCGGTTTCGCGCGTGCCCTGATGGTTTTCCTCAACGGCGCTGGCATCCGCGAACCTGATGAGCGCGGCAACCCAATTATTGATGATGATGTCCTCCTCATGTTCAATGCGGGCGACGACGAAGTTGAGTTCGCTATCCCCGGCGGCGAATACGCCCGCGAATGGACAGAGGTGGTTAATACCGCGGCGGAGGTGAATCCCCAGCTGATTTTCGCTTCCGGGGATACCACCAGTCTGATCGGGCGTTCGATGCGCGTTTTCGTGCATGAGCCCTCCGAGGAAGATATCGATGATGCCCTGGCCGGTGCTCAGAAAACTACGCCGACCGTGCGCTAAGCTCGAAAGTATGACCGCAATCACTGATACCTCCAGTATTCCAGCTCTACGTTCCCACGTGCCCGGCGCTGGGCAGCGCCAACCCGTGTCCACGTATCGACTGCAACTCGGTCCCCATTTCACCTTCGCGGATGCCACCGCCCTGCTCCCCTACCTCGTGCAGCTCGGGACTACCGATGTGTACTGCTCCCCCATCCTCCAGGCAGCCCCGGGATCCACGCACGGCTATGACGTAGTTGATCACACCCGGATTTCCGAGCCAATGGGTGGGCAGGACGGTTTTGAGGCTTTTGCGAATGCGGCGCACGCTGCTGGCCTCGGCATCATCGTTGATGTGGTTCCCAACCATATGGCGATGCCCACCCCGCTCTACCTCAATCGGGCCATGTGGTCCCTGCTGCGCGATGGGCCCGAGTCGCCCTACGCTTCCTGGTTCGATATTGACGTGGAGTCCAGCGACGATGGGATCCTCATCCCGGTGCTCGGCGAACGCGTGGGTACGGCGCTGGCCCGGGAGGCAATTGCGCTCGATCACGTCGTCGTACCAGGTTATGAGGACGACGGCGAAGTTCCGGTACTGCGCTACTATGACCACATTTTCCCGGTCCGGAAAGGCACCGAATTTCTACCGCTGGCAGAACTGCTGCAACGCCAGTACTATCGGCTCGCCTATTGGCGAGTAGCTGAAGAAGAACTCAATTACCGCCGATTTTTTGATGTGGATACCCTCGCGGGGATTCGGGTAGAGGATCCTGAGGTATTTCACGCCTCCCACGCGCTGCTGCTGGAGCTCTTCCACGCCGGTTTTATTGATGCATTCCGTATCGATCATCCCGATGGGCTCGCCGATCCGCGCCAGTATATGGAGCGCCTGTACGAGGCAACCGGCGGGGCGTGGATCGTAGCGGAGAAAATCCTGGAGGGTAACGAAAAGTTGCCTTCGGATTGGAAGTGCGCGGGGTGTACCGGGTATGAGGCTTCGTGGCGTATCGGGGCGCTACTGACCGACCCTGAGGGGGTGCGTGCCCTCACCGCGAATTTCGTGCACCTATCCCATACCACCCAGCCGTATCCGGTTCTGGAGCGCGAGGCGAAAAGCCAGATTATGCATTCCTCCCTCCAGGCGGAAGTGGAGCGGATGGCGCGGCTCATGGCGGAAGTATGCCGCGATGATCTGCGCTTGCGGGACCATTCCCAGCGCTCTTTGTATGATGCGGTGTCCGCGCTCGTCATCTGCATGGATAGGTATCGGGCCTACGTGGTTCCCGGGGAGAAAGCGCATGCCAGCGCTGAAACTGCGCTGCTCGAGGCCGCCGAACGGGCCCGGGGCCTGCTCTCCGAAGATCGGTGCGAAACCCTGGACGTTGTTGTTGATATTTTGCTCGGGCGGGAAATCGGTTCGGCAACGAAACGCCATGACGCTTCCCGTAATGAAGCGATTATCCGATTCCAGCAGGTATGCGGCGCGGTCATGGCCAAAGGTGTGGAAGACACCGCTTTTTATCGGTATACCGCGCTTACCTCGGCAACCGAGGTGGGATCCGATCCGCTGCGTGCATCGCTCACCCCCGATGAACTCCACACCTGGACCCGGCAGATGATGGCCGATTGGCCCGTGATGATGACCACGCTCACCACCCATGATACGAAACGCGGGGAAGATACTCGCGCCGCTATTGCCACCTTGGCCGATTACCCCACCGAATGGCTGGAACTCCTGGAACGGCTGCGCGAACGGCACGCTGCCTCCCGCCCCGCGGAACTCGATGGCCAGATCGAGAACCTCATGTGGCAAACAATTATGGGAACCTGGACGGATAACGGGCCTATCGAAGCTGATCGCCTCATTGATTACCTACGCAAGGCCGCCCGCGAACAAAAATCGTGGACCACGTGGACCGAACCGGATGAAGCACTGGAAACCGGGCTTTTTGCCTATGCGCGCTCGGTTATTTCCACCCCGGAATCGGTGGCGGAGCTCACGGCTTGGTGGGAACATACCCGCCCGACACGCCGCGCGCGTATCCTCGCCGCGAAGGTTCTGGCCCTCACGCTGATCGGGGTGCCCGATACCTACCAGGGAGAGGAAATCACCCGCAATCTGCTGGTGGATCCCGATAACCGCCGCCCGGTGAATTACCGGCGGCTTGCCAGCATGCTCGAGCAGCTGGATAGCGCGGGTGCGCTCCCCGCGCAGGCAAGCGTGGATGAAGAGAAAATGTGGGTGACCTCGCGCCTCCTGCGCCTGCGCCGGGACCGCCCGGATACTTTTGTTTCGCTGCGTTCGGGCTACGAGCCGCTGGCTGCCACCACCGGAAATATTTTTGCTTTTACCCGCACCCTGGATGGGGAGCCAGATGTGATCGTGGTGGTCTCGCGCCTCGCGCACCGCCAGGAGGTGGCCGGCGGCTGGGGCGATGCGCATATCGTGCTCCCGCCCGGGCGGTGGCGCAGCGTTCTGGAGGAAGGTGAGATTGAAGGGCCCCAGCTCCTTGTTCGCGATGCCTGCGCGAATCTGCCGGTGGCAGTGTACGTTCGTGCTGATGCCTGCGGATCCGACGGCGCGAATGCGGCAGGCCGCGCTCAAGCGAGCACTGAATCACCTACTGGAGCGAAGGCCGGAGGGAACGCCGGGGGCAACGCAGGGTGCGACGCAGGAGGGAGCACCGAGTAATGGAACCGCTGAGCGTGTGGGCACCGGGACGCGCGAGCGTTGATGCCCTCGTGGACGGGGAGCGCCTCCCCTTCCGACCGGTTACAGCCGCTGATATTGCGGCAGCTCGCTCTGGGCGCGACGGTGCTGCTCTAGCTAGCGGACCGGGATGGTGGATCCTCGATACTCCCCTCCCGGCCGGAACCCGCTACCGCATCAGTCTGGACGGAGGAATGGGGCTGCCTGATCCGCGCACCCGGCGCCAACCCGAAGGGGTCATGGGCCCCTCCGAAATTGTTGATCTCGACGCTTTCGAATTTTCACCTTTCCCCGGTATTGATCCGCTCGGCAAAGTGTTTTACGAACTGCATATCGGCGCCTTCACCCCGGAAGGCACGTTCGATGCTGCGGCGCAGAAATTCGGATACCTGCGCGACCTCGGAGTGGATATCGTCGAAGTCATGCCGATTTGCCCGGTGCCCGGCACCCGCAATTGGGGCTATGACGGCGTGGATATCTATGCGGTCACCGAAAACTATGGCGGCCCGGCGGGTTTCGCACGTTTCGTCGAGGCCGCGCACCGCACCGGACTGGCGGTGTGCCTGGACGTGGTCTACAACCATTTCGGACCGGACGGGAATTTCCTGGCGGAGTTCGGCCCCTACACCACGGATCGCTATTCTTCCACGTGGGGCCCGGGTGTAAACGTGGACGGCCCGGATTCCGGCCCGGTGCGGCGTTATTTTATCGACAATATGCTCCAGTGGGCCCGTGACTACCACGTGGATATTTTTAGGCTTGACGCCGTCCACGCGATCCGGGACAGTTCCGATCACCACATCCTCGCGGAATTATCCGACGCCGCCGCGGCTTTCGCCGCGGAGAGCGGGCGGCGTATCGCACTCGTGGCGGAATCGGACCTCAATGATGTGGCGATGCTGCGCCCCACCCGTGCGGGTGGCAAGGGCATGGATATGCAATGGGCTGATGATATTCACCATGCCCTGCACACCTATACAACCGGGGAGAATTTCGCCTATTACGGGGATTTTGCGTTACCCGGAGCCCTGGAGAAGGCCATGCGGCACGTTTTCGTGCACGACGGTAATTTCTCTACGTTCCGGAAGCGGAACTGGGGTTCTCCGGTGCCCGATACGCTTGATTCGCGCCGTTTCCTCGTCTATACCGAAAATCACGACCAGGTGGGTAACCGCGCACTGGGAGACCGCCGCTCCCATACTCTGAGCGCGGAACGCGCCCTCGTTGCCGACGCGCTCATGCTGCTCTCCCCCTTCACACCCCTCCTTTTTATGGGCCAGGAGTGGAGTGCTTCCGCGCCTTTCCAGTTCTTCACCGATCACACTCCGGAGCTGGGAGAACGTGTGGACGCGGGGCGGATTGCGGAATTTCGCGACTGGGATTGGGGTGAACATGCCGGTAAAATTCCCCCGCCCCAAGCGCTTTCCACTTTCACCCGGTCGCACCTGAACTGGGCAGAATTAGAAGAACCTTCCCACGCTCGTTATCTCGAAGTGACCCGCGAGCTACTGCGGCTGCGGCGTGAGCACCCAGATTTTGCTTCCCCGCAGCGAGAAGATTCAGAGATTGTACGCTTGGGCACTGCGGGTTATTACCGGCGCGGAGCCAGCTTCGTGGTTTTCCATGTAGGGGCAGCGACCTCCCCGCTCCCCGGCGAAACACCGACCCGCACACCGGCCACGGAAACCGCGCTTCCTACCCGGGTGCATCTACCACCCGAGGCAGGGCAGCTGCATACGCTCCTCACCTGGGGCAGCGTTACCGTGGCCGAATCCTACGTTGATTTTTCCGGTCCTGGCTTCGCGGTTCTCAGCCCCCACAGTACCTAGTCCCGAAACGCGACTCGCGCTAAGGAAGCTTTGCCTACCTGCTGCGCCCCAGACGTTCGCGCGCGGCACGCACCGTGCGCGCGACGGCGCGCTTCGCGTGCAGGGCGAACTTGAGTGCCCGGTAGTAGCGCGGGCGCAGCGGAACATCCCAGGCCCCGGCCACCTCGGTGAAATCCGCGGCAAACTTTTGTTTGTATCCGGTCACGCCTTCCAGTTGCGGGGCGCGCTCCGAATGCACCCCCATAAGATCATAAGATTTCCGCCCGGTTTCCCGCAGCCACGTCATCGTATGCATATCCATGAACATAGAAGCGTGGCGCTGGCGGGCCTCCGCGTTGGTCGCCCCGTAATAGGCCTCCCCAAGATCATCGGTGGCGAGCACAATCTGCCAAGCTAGTGCCCGGCCCTCCGCGCGCGCCACGAATAACCGGGCGTGATCCGGGCCCAGAGATTCCAGCATCGTCACGTACTGGCTCATAGGTGCCGCCCCGAAATCATCACGGGTAGCTGTTTCGGTGAGGATGGCGTACAGCTCCGGGAAAACCTCCCGGGCCCGCTCCGTTTCGTCACAAAATTCCAGGCCTTCTGCCTCGGCTTTACGTGCCTGACGACGCCCCGACTTGGAGAAACTCGCCCGGATCTCCGCATCCGGGCGTGCGACGTCGACCACAACGGTGCGATCATAGGTAACCGTCTGCAGTAATTCGTGCAGATCCGGAGCCCGGTGCCAGGCGTGAATCCTCATAAAAGCGAGACCGCGATCAGCACGCCGCACCAGCTGCGCCAGCGCGGTCCGAAACTCCAGTTCTTCGCCGGCCGTGGGCCGTTCCCCCAACCAGACCGGGCCCTTTTTCGCCCACAGGTAAGTAAAACCGCGCCCTTCCATCCGGGTGAGAGAAATAAGAGCACGCGGCGCACCTGCGCTATCACGCCACAGGAAACGCCCGAAAGGTGCGTGGCCGGGCAGAGCATCCTCGTAGCGGTCCCAAGCGGGTAACTGCTCAAGGGGCAAGCCGTGGCCGGCAGCCAGGTCCAGGTAGGTGGTGTCATCGATCCGCGACAGCGAGAGTGTAGACATGCCGCCATCCTACCCGCGCGGCGCGCCTGGCTAAAACCCGTGCACCGGCGCATTACGGTAACTAGCGTGTCTCAGATTCATGCACCCGAGGACTTTCTCACCGCGCTTGATAGCCTGCGCGGGCACGAGTTTCGTCCCGAGCTGCACATCGTGCAGATACCGCCTCCCAAGCGCATCGCCCCGTGGGCCGTTGCGCTTCAAGCTGAGATTAACGATTCGACAGCGATGGAACCGGATAACTACCGCGGCGGAGCCCGCTTCGTCGTGCTGCACGACCCGGCCGGCCAGGAAGCCTGGCACGGAACTTTCCGGATCGTATGCCATATGGGGGCGCCGATGGATGCGGCAATGGCCGGCGATCCGCTCCTCGGCGAAGTAGCCTGGGCGTGGCTTGCCGATACTTTGGATGCGCACGGCGCTGACTACCACCACCTGGTCGGTACCGTGACTCGCATGTACAATGAAACCTTCGGCGGGCTGGAACTCTCCTCCTCCCTGACCGAAGTGGAATTACGAGCCTCCTGGACGCCGAACAGCCCCGATCTTTATCATCACGTGCGCGCCTGGACGGATTTTATTGCGCTGGCCTGCGGCCTAGCTCCGGAAGGAACGACGGCGCTGCCAGCTCGCTAGGTGCGATCCCGCTAGGAGGTGGCACTCCTGCGCGTGGCAACCCCGCGCCTGCGCAGGCCCGCTAGTATTAACCGCGGCCCCTAGTCTGATGCAGTTGTGAGGTTATGACGTCTTCTTCTATTCGCTGGAGCGAAGATCCCACCCTGGTCCATGTGGATACCCCGCGCGAAGGTATCCCGCCGCTCACCACCGGTCCCGCCTATCGCCCCGCACTCGCACGGTTGCGGCGCGGCAGCGGCCCCGTGGCGGTGGATGTGGAGCGTGCCATGGGAATCCGTTATTCAGCCCGGGCCTACCTAATTCAACTGCGCCGCGAGGGCTCGGGAACACTGCTATGCGATCCGGTAGGAAATGAGGAGTACTACCCGGAGCTGGCCGCGATTCTTGGCGATGCCGTGTGGATTTTGCACGCTGCCGATCAGGACTTGCCCTCCCTGGCAGACCTGGGTTTACGCCCGGGACCGGGCAAACTTTTTGATACCGAAGTAGCCGCGTTGCTCTTGGGCGATGAACGTATTTCCCTCCAGGCCCAACTCGCGGAAAATTTAGGATTGCTCCTCGCCAAAGAACATTCGCAAGCGGATTGGTCAGAGCGCCCGCTCGCCGATGAGCTGCGTTCTTATGCCGCGCTCGACGTGGAATTGCTCGCTCCCCTGCGCCACGTGCAACTCGAGCGCCTGGAGCGGGCCGGGCGCCTGGAGTGGGCGGCCCAAGAATTTGAAGAGATCCGCACCCGGCCTCCTAAAGCCGCTCCCGCAGAACCGTGGCGGCGCGCCACCCATCGCCAAGATTTTTCTTCCCGGCGCGATCTCGCCTTGGTGCGGGCCCTGTGGCAGGCCCGGGATCGCATCGCGCAAACCACCGATACCGCCCCGGATCTGGTACTTTCCCGCGCCGATATCGCGGCCCTGGCACGGCGCCGCCCGCGCTCCCTGGCCGATGTGCGTACCGCGCGGCCACTGCGCAGCGGGGGCAAACAGTATTTGGCGCCGGCACTGTGGCAGGCGGTGGCCCAGGCCTGGGCACTGCCGAGCTCTGAACTTCCCGAACCCGCCCCGGCCCGCCCCTCCCGGCGCGCCGAACGTGGAATCCCGCATCTACTTGACCACGTGCGCAGCGCGGTTCAGGAACGCGCAGCGGAGCTGGGAATCCGCCACGATGTACTTCTCAAACCGGCCGTGCAGCGTGAGCTGGCGCGCCTTTTGCGCCGCAGGGTGGCGCGCACCGGCCCCGCCATTGGTGATGCGCTGGCCGAGCTGGGGGCGCGCCCCTGGCAGGTGGAAAATACCGCGGCCTGGATTGCCGCAGCGGTGCGCTCTTAGCGCAGCGCTGTCACCACTTCGAAGTGGTGGGTATTGGGGAAGAGGTCGACGGCGCGCATGGATTCCACGCTTCGCCCGGACTCCACCATCGCGGCCACATCACGGGCCAACGCTGCCGGATCGCAGGAAACCAGAACTATCCGGCGGGCTCGGCTCGCTGGGGGGGGGGGGGGGGGGGCGGGGGGCGCCCCCCCCCCCGGGGGGGGGGGGGGGGGTTAAAAACCCCCCCCCCCCCGGCCCCGGTATTTGTCTCACCCATCGCGCCGTGAGGTGCTTCTCGGCGCGAGGTGTTGTGCTGAGCGAGACGGGATTTGTTTAGCGCCGCACGCCAGGCGTGTCGATGCCGTCGCCGTCCCAGTCGCCGATGATGAGCTTATCGCCGGGCTTGCCGTAGGCAACGCTCATCACGGTATTGCCCTGCGCGTCGGCGGTGTAGATGATGTTGCCGCGGCGCACCCCAACGGTGTCTACGCCGTCACCATCCCAATCACCCACGATAACCTCATCGCCTACGCGGCCGAAGCTAAAGACCGCGTCTGCGTTTCCGGATTCCAGGGAGTTCTTCACGAAGAACTGGTTGCCGCGCACGGCCGCGAAGGTCGCGATGCCGTCGCCGTCCCAGTCACCGGAGATGAGGGTATCGCTGGCCTTGCCGTAAGCGATGACGCTATCGGCATTGCCGCTGGTCAGCGAGTTCTTCACGAACACCTTGTTGCCGCGGATGACCGCGAAGGTGGTCTTGCCGTCGCCATCCCAGTCGCCTACCGCGACCTTATCGCCGGCCTTACCGTAGGAGAATACGGTATCGGCATTGCCGCCGCCCAGGGAATTCTTCACGAAGAACTGGTTACCGCGGCGTACGGCAACGGACTTGCGGCCGTCACCGGTCCAATCGCCCACGAGGACTTCGTCGCTGCTGCGCCCATAGGAGAAGACGAGGTCAGCAACTGTGGATGTCCACGAGTTCGAAAGGTAGTTGGCATTGCCGTTTGATTCGGGAATCGCGGGCTCGCTCGGGTCCGGTGTCGGCTCCGGAGTGGGAGTCGGTGCCGGAGTCGGATCGGGTGTCGGCTGCGGCGCGGGGCTCGGATCGGGAGTACCCGGCGTCGGATCTTCGGTACCCGGCGTCGGATCTTCGGTACCTGGCGTCGGCTCGGGTTCGGGGCTCGGCTCCACGCAGGTATCGGAAACCTCGGTCATCTTGTACACCGCGATTTCCGCGGCGGAGGCCAGCGAGTTCGGCCGGGTCCCGTAGGTGCCGGTAATGCGCAGGCGCAAGAACTGGGCGTCCTTAGTATCCACGAAGAAGGTTGCCGGCTCCGGCGAATTCTCGAAGGTACCTTCAGCAATCTTCACCGCGCTCGCGGCATCCTTACCGGCCCACAGTTCTGCGGAGCGGATGCGGCCGTTATCGCCACCGGCGCTGCGCGGGTGCACATCCACCCGGCCGATATTTTCAGCCTGGGGCAGTGCCAGATCAATATCCAAGGGCAGCGTGATCGTGGAGCTCCACGGGCTGTGCCAGATGGTAGTGAGGTCGCCATCGAAGAGGTTATCGGTGCCGTTATCCTCGCGGGCAGTTTCCGCCGCCACGTCATTAGCGAGCTTCACGCCCGGCACGTAGACCGGCCGTGATTCGCATTCGCGGTTGATGAGGGTGACCTCAGCGAAGCCATTGACCGCTACCTTGTCACCGGAGGTAATACGGAACGGAATGGTTTGATCACCCGAACCGGCCAGCACCTTGGCGCCGATGGTTACCGGCACCTGGACGATGCGGGTTTCCCCGGCCTTGAGGGTGCCCAGCTCCACAGCTTCAGCTTCCCAGCCAGCGGGCAGCTCACCGGGGGTGGCCACCACGCCAGCAAGATCCTCGCTACCCATATTCGTCACCGACAGCGGAATCGAGGACTTGCCACGGTATACCTTGGCCTTCTCCGCAGGTACCGCGGAAACAGGCAGCGAGTTCAGCCAATCCAGGGTGAAGTGGGCATAGAGCATGTCGTTGTTATCGCCCTCGTAGAAGATGCCATACCGGCCATCATCCATAGCCCACATCGTGGAGTACGACATAGCACCCTGCTTGAACTGCTTACCCACTGACCACGTGCGTCCGTCGTCGTACGAAATACGCACGAGGCCGTTCGAACGCGAGGTCGCGGACGACGAGGAGTAAAGCAAAATCTTCGCCTGCGCGCTGCCTTCTGGCGCGTTCGGGAACGCACGGATAATCGAGGCGTTATTGCGCGGGTCGGGCAGTTGCCATTCGACCTGCATCGGGGTGTAGGTCTGGCCGCCGTCCTTCGAGAAGGCGATCTTGCGGGCCATAATGCCGTCCGAGGACCGCGAGTTGAGCATGACGGTGCCGTCGGAAAGCTCCACGACCTTGTTTTCGTCCATGTTCCCGTAGACCGGTTGGCCGGGGGTCCAGGTGGCGCCGTTGTCATCCGAGTAGACGGAGACGGCGGCGTAGCCCTTGCCGTTCGGCATGGTCATCGTGAACTGCTGGATGAGGCGGCCCTTGTGCGGGCCGTACTTGAGCTGGATACCAGCGCCAGAGGCCGCGAAGCGGGAGCGAATATTCTCATCGAAGGTGATGTCCTTGGTGATGAGGCGCGGCTTCGACCAGGTCTCGCCGTTGTCATCCGAGTAGACGACCTGGGCGTGCAGGGCCCGCCGATTATCCGGATCGGTGCCCGGCTGGGAATCCTGGAAACGCACATCGTAGGAGAACACCGAGAAGAGGAAGATACGCCCGGTTTCTTCGTTCACCACGAAGGAGGGATCCGAATAGCCGTATTTATCGGGGCTCTGCATCGTGCCCTTGCCCTGCAGGACCTCGCGCGGCTCGGACCACGACTTGCCGTTGTCCTTCGACACCCGCAACGTGATGTGGTTGGGATTAGGAGAATCGGCGCAGGAACCGGGGCGGCCATCATAAGCTGCGAGGATCCAGCCGTTATTGGCCTGCGCGAGCGCCGGGATGCGGTAGCAGTAACCGTCCTTATCGCCGGCCTTAGCAAGGCGAATCGTTTCCATATCCTTGCGTTCGGTCGGGATAGTGGCCGGATCCGGTTCCTTTTGGACTTCTTCATTGAGAACCTTGATGGCGGGTAGCTCGGCGCGGATATTATCCTGGAGCACCCGCGTGCCATCGCGATCCTCGGTAGCGCGGAACACCACGTAAGGTGTGAAGCTGCCACGCTTGGCATCTTCCGCGGTCACCTTGTAAGTGAGCGAGGAACAACCTTGGGTGGCGCCAGCCTTCAGATCGCCCCAACGACAGTTGGGCTTTTCCGTAGTAAGGAACTTAGACAGGTTGGACTGGTAGGGGAAAGCAGTAATCGTGCGATCCGAGAGATTCGTATAGGTGACCTTGAAGTTTAGTTCTTGGCCGATACGCACTGTATCACCGGACTTGTCGGTGCGTTCAAACGTAATCGACATGTAGCGCTGAGCTTCGGGAACCTCACCTTCGCGATTAACGAGTTGGGTCAACGTCATAGCATTAACTCCGACCTTGCCCTGTGCGTTAATAACGAAGTTAACGGCGATTGCTTCAGTGGTCGCAGGCGCGTAATCGGCGATAGTTACAGGAATGTTGACGAGACGAGTCTCTCCCGGTGCTAGCGCTCCGATTTGTACCGGTTCGGCAGACCAGCCGCGCGGAAGCTTACCTGGTGTGAGAATGGGATCGGGGATCTCCGCGTCGCCCTTGTTCGTCACGCGCATCTTGAGAGTTGCTTCCCCGCGGTTAACAACCGTGGGTTCCGGGGTGCTCGTGATCGGGAGGGAATCCAGCCAATCCAGCCCGAAATGGGCGTAGAGCATATCGTTATTATCGCCCTCGAAGAAGATACCGTACTTGCCGTTATCCAGTGCCCACATCGTGGAGTAGGCCATGGCACCCTTCTTGAACTGCTTACCTACCGACCAAGTTTTTCCGTCGTCGTACGAAATACGAATAAGGCCGTTAGAACGCGAACGTGCGGATGAGGAGGAATAGAGCAGAATCTTCGCTTGATCGCTTCCCTACTTCGGCATCCGGGAATGCGCGGATAATGGACGCGTTGTTGCGCGGATCGGGCAGCTGCCACTCCACCTGCATCGGAGTGTAGGTTTCGCCTCCGTCGTGCGAGTAAGCGACCTTGCGGGCAAGAGTCCCATCGGAGGAACGCGAGTTGAGCATAACGGTACCGTCAGACAACTCCACGACCTTATTCTCATCCATATTTCCGTATACAGGCTTACCTGGCTTCCAAGTTTCGCCGTTGTCATCGGAGTATACGGACACCGCCGCGTAACCGCGTCCCGGTACCGTCATGGTGAACTGCTGAATGAGACGATCCTTATGGGGACCGTACTTGAGCTGAATGCCCGCACCGGACGCAGCGAAACGGGAACTAATAGCCGGATCGAAAGTGATGTCTTTGGTGATAATGCGAGGCTCTGACCAACTCTCACCATTGTTGTCGGAGTAGGACACTTGGGCGTGCAAGACATTGCGTGCCTTAGGATCAGTGCCAGGCTTGGAATCCTGGAAACGTACATCGTAGGAGAACACCGAGAAGAGGAAAATACGTCCGGTTTTCTCATTAACCACGAAGGACGGGTCAGAGTAGCCGTATTTATCGGGGCTATTGAGATGGCCCTTGCCCTTCAAAATTTCCTTAGGTTCAGTCCAGGACTTACCCTCGTCCTTGGAAATACGTAGTGTGATGTGGTTGGGGTTCGGGGAGTCCATGCAGGAATCCGGGCGGCCGTCATAAGCCGCTAGGATCCAGCCGTTATTCGCCTGGGCGAGGGCCGGAATGCGGTAGCAGTAATTTGGCTTATCCCCGGCTCGTGCCAGAGGCACGGTTTGCATATCCTTGCGATCAGTGGGAATAGTGGCAGGATCCGGTTCTTTCGGTGCCTGCTCGTTAATAAGAGTTACCGGCTTGAGTTCTTTCCGGATGCCATCCTGGAGTACTTTTTTGCCGGCAGTGTCAGCTGTAGCTCGGAATTCTACGTAGGGAGTGAAGCTACCGGTCTCCGCATCTTCGGCTGTCACTGTATAGCTAATGCTGGTGCAGCCTTGAGTTTGGCCGGGGCGCAAATTTCCCCAACGGCAGTTTGGCCGACCGGTAGTGAGGAAACCGGATAGATTCGAAGCATATGGGAACGCGGTGAAGGTTTTATCCTTTGTGAGATTGGTGTAGGTCACCGCGAAGGTCATCTTTTGACCGATTTTAAGGGTGTCTCCGTTGTTATCGGTGCGCTCAAAAGTAACCGACATGTACTCGGGTGCAGAAGTTTCTGAAGCACTCGGTTTTTCCGCTCCCGAAGCTGCGGTGCTCTCGGCGGATCTATCGGTATTTTCGGTGGACGTTTCGCTGTTTTCGGGCGTGCTCTCCGCGGCGAGAGCAGTTGACGTGCCTGATTCTAATTCGTCAGCAGTGAGGGCCGGCGGCTGCGCAGTCTCGAGGACTTCCGCTGCCTGAGGCTCGGGCTGCGGGGGTGTTTCCCCCGGGCTGGCCCACGCTGTCAACGGCGTGACCGTGAGGGCAACCGTGGCTGATAATGCCACGAATGCACTCCACCCACGCCGGGCGCGAGGAGTTGACATTGTGCTGTTACCTTTCTGGCAGACATCATCGTCTCGTCTGACGCTTTTGTCAGACAACAACGAAAATAGCACAGTAACTCCACGCTTGGAAAGTATTGTCAGACAATAATGTCTAGTGAAACATCGTTTCGGGGTGCCTTGCGGCCGCGGTGGGTCCATTTCTCCGCGCTTCGGTACGACGGCGCAGCGCAGTCGGCACGTAGCTCCGCAAAGAAGTTCAATGCCCCGGTAAGAATATCTGACATGGCCAGATAGCGCTCCACCGGGGCTCCGCTACAAGCCTATCGGGATGGGAATGCCGAAACAATGATTCCGGCTCACGCCATTACGGGTTTTATCTCCGGGGTTTGCCCCGCGACAGCAACGAAAAGTCGGCCTTATTGAGCTTTTCGACCTCAATGAGTTTGCTTCCTTGACTTTCCTGGCGAGACACCCCCTGACAGAAAACTCGTTCCGTCCGGGCTGCCACGCACCGCGACCACGGGGTAGGCAGAGGTATCAAAATGGGCGTCTCGGACTGTGCGGTCAGCAAAGTGGGCGTAAGGAACATGAAATCGGGTGAAAACGGTGCTCTCACGCCCACTTTGTTCGTGATGAAGGCGCGTCGCTAAGTTGGAGGGGAAGCATAGTGCAAATTCCGGACCGTCAGGGTCGCGTAGTGCAAACTCAGAGCAGAAATCTGGCCAAAATGGTGCGTAGATTTGCATCCTGTTGTGGTGGGGCTACCGGCCGTAAACAGAGCTCCAGCCCACTCTCGACCAAAGTCGGGGCGGGCTGAACTATTGGCTTCAGTCAAATCGTTCCAGCTGTCGGATTCCAGCAAATGCGAGAAGTGCGTGGATATTCGGGCAAGGCGCTCACCCGAGCGCCCCGTTCGTACGGGTACCAGAATCACGTGACTACTGTGCTATCGCCTCACAACACCCCGGAAACCCGCGATGTCGGATCCGCATTATCGGCAAAGGAGGCAGCCCGCTGCGCCCGCGCGGCAATATCAGCAGCGCGCTCAGCACGTTTCGCCTCGCGCTGCTGGGCGGCGTCCCCGGCGCTGAGTTTCTCCGGCGGAGCCTCCGGATCCTCGGAATCCCCGAGCGCGCTTTCGGTGCTTCCTTCGGAAGCCGCGGCATGCTGAGCGGCCTCGTGGCGGTCAATAATCATATTGAGGGGCCGGTAGTGGTCAATGACCGCCCCGCGATACGCGAAAATATCGCCATCTTCGGCGGCCTGGATAATACGTTTATGCGCCTGAGCGGTTTCGAGGAGAAGTTCATCGACGTCGTCGTTTAAATCGCGCAGCGCAATAGAGTGCACCACCCACAGCGCCGTCACCATCTCTAGCGCCACCTCGTTATCAAGCGCGGACGTCATCGCAATGTGGAACTCAATATCTTCGTGCTGGAAATTTTCCCCGCGCAGCGCTTTTTCGGTCATCCGCGCCACGATCTCGTGCAGGTTATCGTGATGGGTGCCCGACAGTGCCCGCACCACGCCTTCCGCCATCCCCAGATCCAGATATTCGCGCAGCTGAGCAACGCTTTCCACCGCGCCCGTGCCCGCTCCGGCGCGCGCGGAGGAGCGCAGCAACAAGGACTCCACCAGCGGGGAAAGGGACATATTCGCCACCTGGGTGCCCTTCCCGCGCTGCGAGGTGACGATATCCAGCGCGGCCAGCTTCGACAGCGCCTCGCGCACCGAGGAGCGTGACACTCCAAGTTCCCGGCACAGCTCTGCTTCGGTGGGAAGCTTCGCGCCGGGTTGCAGGCGTTCTTCAATAATTCGCTGTTTCAAAGCGTCCATGACCAAATCGGCGCGATCCGAGCCGGAACGGGTGTGGCCGCCGGTGGCCCGCATAGCGCCCTGCGTGGCATGTGACTGCGCGTCGTCGGGCATCATGACACCTAAGGTATCGGAAAATGGGTGTTTTCAAAAGATGTGCGTGTGAATATTGAATTGTGTCACGTTACGCCCGTTTTCGTGCGCTTTCGTTATGTGCGGGGTGGCACGACGACGCCGCCACCGGCGCCCGGATCCCCTCCCGCTTTCCAGGTTCATCACAAATTGGTCACAGTTTGCTCACAAGGCAACGGCCGGCCTTGCACAAAGTTGTCAGACAATCTAAAGTCATAGGTACGCGACGCTAAAGATGGTTGTCGCACGCGAAAAAATAGCGGAAATTCGGCAGTGAATTTCCGGAAGAACTCAAAGGAGAGGACACTTCAATGACACGCATGAAGTGGGGCGCCAAGGCCACGGCCGTGCTGGCCGCTGGTGTGCTGGCGCTGTCCGGCTGCGGTGGCGGTGGATCTGACACCGGCAAGAGCGGTGGAGATGCACCCGAGAAGGCCGCAGTTCCCTCGGGACAGCCGGCAAAGGGTGGCACCATTCGCGCGGCGGCCGCCTACGAATCCAATAACTACCATCCCTCGTCCACCTCGTCCGCGCTGGCAACCGGCGCGAATATGCACGTGGTGGAGGGCCTGTACGAACTGGATTACCACGATTACAAGCCCTACCGCGCCTTGGCCAAGGAAGATGCTCCCACCAAGGTGACCGATACCCAGTACGAAGTTTCGCTGCGTGATGGCGCGAAGTTCTCGGATGGTACCCCGGTAACCACAGACGACGTGGTCAAGTCCTTCGAGCGGTCCACCGCTGAGGGCAATATCTACCTGCCGATGCTCAGCTTCATTGACAACGTGCAGAAGAAGGATGACAAGACTGTCACCATCAACCTCAAGCATCCCTTCTCGCTGGTTAAGGAGCGCCTGGCTCTCGTCAAGATCGTTCCCGCCTCGATGAGCGATGATGAGCTCACCTCGAAGCCCGTGGGTACCGGCCCGTGGAAGTACGATGAGATCACCAGCGCCCACATCAAGTTCTCCCCGAATGAGAACTACAACGGCCAGTTCCCGGCCACCGCGGAAGCGATGCAGTGGGAGATCCTCAAGGACGACACCGCTCGTACCACCGCCTTCCAGCAGGGCACCGTAGACGTGATCGAAGCGGCCCCGGCCGATGCCGAAGCTCTGATCAAGGGCGCCGGCGGTGTGATTGACGCGGTGCAGGGCTTCAACCTGCCCTTCCTGCTCTTCAACACCAAGAAGGCTCCGCTCGATAACAACAAGGTGCGCCAGGCGTTCTTCTACGCCATCGACACCGATAAGCTCATCTCCAACGCCCTCTCGGGCAATGCGAAGGCCGCCAAGTCCTTCCTCCCGGAGAGCCACCCGAACTTCCACGAAGCTTCCACGGTCTACACCTACAACCCGGAGAAGGCCAAGGAACTGCTCAAGGAAGCCGGTGTTGAGAACCTCGACATCAAGCTGCTGACCACCGATCACCCGTGGATCACCGCGCTGGCTCCCCAGATCAAGAACGATCTGGCGGCCGTCGGTATCAACGCGACCATCGAATCCCAGGCTTCCTCGGCGCTCTACGCCAATAACTTGGACGTGGACAACCCGACCTTCGATGTCACCCTCGCCCCCGGCGACCCCTCGGTCTTCGGTCAGGATCCCGACCTCCTGCTCAGCTGGTGGTACGGCGATAACACCTGGACCAAGAAGCGCACCCAGTGGGGTGGCTCCGAGAAGTTCAAGGAACTGCACCAGTACATGGACAAGGCCGTCACCCTTGAGGGCGACGCCCAGCAGCAGGAATGGAACAAGGCTTTCGATCTGGTATCCGAAGAAGTTCCGCTCTACCCGCTCTTCCATCGTCAGATGCTGACCGCGTACTACCCGGACAAGGTCACCAACTTCTCCCCGATCTCGACGACCGGCCTTGATTTCATCAACGCTGGCTCCGCGGCTGGAAAGTAAATAATCGCGTGACTCAGCGCTGACGACACGCGCGGCGCTGGTTCAAAGAACACACGGTAATGCGAGGGCCGGGGGTGGTGTAAGCCCCACCCCCGGCCCGAGCTTTGCCCATATACTCCCTCAAATAGTCAACGCGGGGCACCGCAGCCCCGAGGAGATATCGCA
>NZ_JBQAIK010000021.1:0-61595 GCF_051905915.1 Actinotignum sp. UMB0459
TTGTTAGCGCGTGCCTCTATTCGCCACCCGTGGAGAGTCATTATCACCTGGATATTGTGCGCCGTTGCTGCCGGTTTCGCCGCGCTGTCAGGTTTCGGCCAGGGAGGCCTATTCTCCCGCATGTCCTCCACCCAGGGCCTCACCACCGGCACAGAATCCGCTCGAGTCCTGGAACTCACCGATTCCCAGGGCGATTACCGCATGGTGGCCGCCATCCACGGCGCCGCAAATCCGCAGGAGCTCACCGCTGCCGTCGCTGATCTCAGTGAGGAGATCGCAAAAATCCCCGGGGTGGCCAGCGCCCTGAGTTCACCTTCCCTCGTGCGGGAAGCCGAAGCGGAAGGCGCAACCAAGGCTGAGGAGCAGGCGCGCGCCGAATATCAGAAGGCCGCCGCCGCGGCCCAGCAGCAGCTCGCCACCCAAATTGAGGCCGCCACCGCGCAGCTCATGCGCGGTGGAATGCCGCGCGAAGCAGCTCAGGCCCGCGCCACCCAGGAAGTGAGCGCCGCGGCCGCCGCGGCCCAGGCGGGCCAACCCAGCGAAGAAGAGGTCATTGCCTCCGCGCGTGAAGAAGGCATCACCACCGCGCGCACCCAGGCCCGCGTGGAAACAGCCGGTTTGCGCGCCGCGGACGGCTTCGCCCTCGTCATCACATTCACCTCGGATGCGAATACCGATGCTACCGAAGCTCGGGTGCAGGAAACGCTTGATACTTTTGCATCCACCCACGCTGTCCAGGTGGATGCCACCTCCGCGAATGCGGCGATGACCGCCATTAATGATGTAGCCCGTCACGATCTGGTGCGCGGGGAAGCTATCGGCCTCCCGGTCGCCCTCATCCTCATGGTGCTGGTCTTTGGCGGTCTCCTCACCGCTCTTATGCCGCTGGCCGGGGCCATTGTTGCCATCATTATTACCCTGGGCGGAGTCTGGCTCCTCACCTTCGTGGCCGATGTGGATTCCTTCGTACTCAACGTGGTTTCCATTATTGGCTTGGCGCTCTCCATTGACTACGGCCTGCTGGTGGTCTCCCGCTACCGCGAAGAAATCACCCGCGGTATCGAAAAACGCTACGGGCCGGGAGCCAAACCGGAGAAAAAGGAACTGGCCACCATTATGGAAGGGGCGCTAGCCACCACGGTCCGCACCGCCGGGCGCACCGTGATCTTCTCCGCCGTCACCATTGCTTTCGCCATTGCCGGGCTGCTGGCCTTCAATTCCCGCATTATTCGGGTGATAGCCATGGGGGGTTTCGTCGTCGTGCTCCTCGCGGTTATTTCCGCAGTTAGTTTGGTGCCGGCCCTTTTGCGTATTGCCGGGCCGCGGTTGGCCCAGCCGTCCGCGCTCGCGAAAATCCCCGGCCTGGGCCACCTGATGCGCGCGGTGGGTGATACCCATACCGATCACGGGGTGTTCTCCCGTATCGCGAGCTGGGTGCAGCGGCGCCCGTGGGTCATTATGACTGTGGTGACCGCCATCCTCGTGGTCATGATTATTCCCATTAAGGACACTACTTTACGCACGGATACCAGTGAATATATTCCGGTAACCTCCTCGCCGGGCACCACCCAGGAGATTCTGGAACGTGATTACCCGGATTTGAGCCAGCCGGCCATTACCGTCCTGGTCAAGGGTGATGATGCCGCCCTGCGCGAGCAATCAGAGTGGATCGCCGGGCTGCCGGAGGTTTCCAAGGTCGGGGAATCCACGAAAATGGATAACGGCTGGCATAATCTCGGAGTATTTGTTAACGGTGGGGATCCTACCTCCGCCCAGGCCAGTAATACCGTTCGCGATATCCGCACCCATGCGGAAAGCGTCGCGAATACGGAGATTCTGGTAGGCGGGAGCGCGGCTATCCAGATTGATTTCAACCAGGTACTGCGCGAGGGCGCACCTATTGCCTTCAGCGTGGTGCTGCTCGCCGTGCTGATTTTGCTCTTCCTCATGACCGGTTCGGTGCTCATCCCAATCAAGGCCATCATTATTAATTCGCTCTCCCTGGTGGCCTCGCTCGGGCTGACCGCCTTCCTCTTCGATAACGGCCTGCTGGGTCTGCCGGAAACCGACGGGCTGACCGCGGTGGTAGTGGCTTGCGGCCTGGCATTCGGATTCGGGCTTTCCATGGATTACGAAGTGTTCTTGGTGGCCCGCATGAAGGAATACTGGGATGCCGGTGAATCCAATGACCGGGCAGTCTCGCTCGGCTTGCAGCGCTCGGGGCGAATTATTACGTCCGCGGCCGCGATTATCGTGGCGGTCTTCGTGGGCTTCTGCTTCGGGCAGATGCTCGCGATCAAGGAAGTTGGGGTGCTGCTAGCCATCACCGTCATCGCGGATACCAGCCTCAGCCGTATCCTCCTGGTTCCGGCTACCATGACGGTACTGGGCAAGTGGAATTGGTGGGCGCCGCGCTGGCTTTCGCGTATTTACCAGCGTTTCGGGGTGTCCGAAGGCGGGCACCGCATCCTCGAGCACCACGAACCGGCCCAAGCCGCGGCCATCGCGCCGGAAAAATACCCCGCGGATATCGCGCCGGCAAGCGCCAGCACCGCGACTGCGGTGCCGCGCGGGAGGCACGCCGCGCCATAATGGAGGCATGTCTGAGATCAATCACCTGAATCTGGCCGAACTACTGGGCATTACCTGGTTGCAGGCCGGTGCTATCGCGGTGGCCACCTGCCTTATGTACCTTTTCCTCGTGGTGATTTTGCGGGCTCTGGGGCAAAACGTGGTGAGCCGGCTCTCCACCTCGGATATGGCGGCCGTCGTCGTTATCGGGGCAATCGCGGGGCGCGTGACGCTCGGGCATACCCCCACCCTGGCCGGCGGTATCGTCGCCCTTCTCACCCTGTTCTTCATGCAGGCGCTGCTGCGATTTATCGCGCTCTCGCACCGCGGAGAAGCCTGGGTGCACGCGCGGCCCGTCGTTATCTGGGCGCACGGGGAGCTCACCCCTGCCGCCCGGCGCCATTCCACCACCACGGAAGAAATCATGATGGCTTTGCGTTTGCGCGGGGTTGCGTGTGTGGACGACGTCGCCGCTGTCATCCTCGAGCCGAACGGGCAGCTATCGATACTGACCGGGCCAGCCAATACGCTTGATCCGCGCCTGCTCGCGGGTGTGAAAGACGCCGAGCGCATCTAGTACGCCCGGCGTCTTCCCGGTAAATCCCCTAGTTTCACAGCCACCGCCTACGCGGCGGCCGAGCCGTTATTTCGCGCTGGCCGCAGCGGCCTCCTCCGTGATCGGGGCACCGGTCGCGGCATCCACCGCGCCAGAGCAGGCCTTCGGGGTGGCATCCACACCGGCTTCCTTACGCTGCTGCGCGGTGATTTCCGCGGGAGCGTCCGTGAGGGGATCCCAGCCGTTGCCGATCTTCGGGAAAGCGATAACATCGCGGATCGACGGGGCTTTGACCAGCAGGGAGACAATACGATCCCAGCCGAACGCAATGCCGCCGTGCGGGGGCGCACCGAATTTGAAAGCCTCGAGGAGGAAACCGAATTTCTCCTCGGCGGCTTCCTTATCGATACCCATGACCTTGAAGACGCGCTCCTGGATATCACGGCGGTGGATACGGATGGAACCACCGCCGATCTCGTTGCCATTGCAGACGATATCGTAAGCATTTGTGAGCGCACCGGCCGGATCGGTATCGAAGGTATCCAGGTGTTCGGGCTTGGGCGCCGTGAAAGCGTGATGAACCGCGGTCCAGCGCGACCCAAGAGCCACATCGCCTTCCGCCGCGGCCTGGGAGGCCGGCTTGAACATAGGTGCGTCCACCACCCACACAAAGGCCCAGGCATCCTCATCAATAAGGCCTACCCGCTGGCCAATCTCCAACCGGGCCGCGCCCAGCAGTTCACGGGAGAAAGTCGGCTCACCGGCAGCGAAGAAGATGCAATCCCCGGGCTTCGCGCCGGTGACCTCAGCCAGGCCGGCACGTTCCGCCTCGGTAATATTCTTGGCCACCGGGCCGCCCAGAGTGCCATCCTCCGCGATGGTGACGTAGGCCAGACCGTGCGCCCCGCGCGCCTTCGCCCATTCCTGCCACTTATCGAAGGTGCGCCGCGGCTGGGAGGCCCCGCCGGGCATAACTACCGCGCCCACGTAAGGGTTCTGGAAAACTCGGAAGGTGGTGTCCTTGAAGTACTCGGTCAGGTCAATAAGTTCCAACCCGAAGCGCAGGTCCGGCTTATCCGAACCGTACTTTTCCATGGCGTCCTTGAAGGTCATCCGGGGAATCGGGGTGGCCAGGTCATAGCCGATGAGCTTCCAGATCTCGCGCAGCACTTCTTCGGCCACCGCGATAACGTCATCCTGGTCAACGAAGCTCATCTCCACGTCCAGCTGGGTGAACTCCGGCTGCCGGTCCGCGCGGAAATCTTCATCGCGGTAGCAGCGGGCAATCTGGTAGTAGCGTTCCATCCCGCCCACCATGAGCAGCTGCTTAAAGAGCTGCGGGGACTGCGGTAGGGCGTACCAGGTTCCCGGATTGAGGCGCGCCGGCACAATGAAATCACGCGCACCTTCCGGGGTGGAACGGGTAAGGGTCGGGGTCTCAATCTCCACGAAATCATGGCCGTCCAGCACCCGGCGAGCCGCCTGATTCACCTTGGCGCGCAAGCGCAGCGCCTTCTGTTCGTAGGAGCGCCGCAAATCCAGGTAGCGGTACTTGAGGCGAATATCTTCGGAAACCTTGCCGGAGCCTTCGGCATGATCGGAGACCTGGAAGGGCAGGGCTTCGGCGGGGCTGAGGACCTCAACGTCCGTGGCCTCCACTTCGATCTCCCCGGTAGCCAGGGCCGCATTCGCATTGCCCTCCGGCCGTTCGCGCACAATCCCGGTCACCTTAATGCAAAATTCGTTACGCAACTCGTGCGCAATTTCTTCGCGGACGGTCACCTGTGCGATACCCGAAGCATCGCGCAGATCAATAAAGGCGATACCCCCGTGGTCACGGCGGCGATCCACCCACCCGGTCAGCGTCACTCCGCTGTCAATATCACTTGCTCGCAGCGAGCCTGCATAACGAGTACGTAACACGCTTTTGTCACTCTTTCTTGTCGTGGGAAACGGCTAGACGGGCCGTTCTGAGGCACCTGCGAGACGAGCAAGCACCGGCTCCATGGTAGAACCCGCAGCGCACTCGGGGCAAAAGTTAGGCCCATGTGCTACGGTGGCACACACCACCGACTTTCTTGAGCTCCGCCTCTTTCTTTCTCCCCCCTTCCGCTGGTGTAATTGATCTAATGAGCAGGTATCTATCTCCGGAGCGCGAACGCCTTTTCCGCATTTTTTCCGTCGGCTTTATTTCGCTCGTTGCTTTTGAGAGCATGGCGGTCACCACGGCCATGCCCACCGTTGCCCGCGCCTTCAACGGCCAGAATCTCTACGCCCTCGCGCTCGGCGTGGTACTTGCTGCCCAGCTCATGACGACGGCGCTCGCCGGGGAATGGTCCGATTCCAAAGGCCCGCATTCCTGCCTCTACACCGGCGTTGTGCTTCTCACCGTGGGGCTCACAATCTGTACCATCTCCCCCAGCATGGAAGTTTTCGTGGCCGGGCGTGCCATTCAGGGCCTGGGCGGCGGGCTCATTATTGTGCCCTTCTATACCATCGTGGGCAATAGCGTGCAGCCGCGCCGTCGCCCCGGATTCTTCACCGCTTTCGCCGCGGCCTGGGTTCTCCCCTCGCTTTTCGGGCCCCTGCTCGCCGGAATTATCGTCGAGGCAATGTCCTGGCGCTGGATTTTCGGATTCGTCCCCGCCACCATCCTGCTCATCGGCCCCTTCTTCTTTATCGGAATGAATAAAATCCCCGATATCGACCGCGTGAAGAAGCCGATGAATATTCGCACCATGGTGGTTCCGGCTTTCGGCACCGGCGCTCTGGTGGCGTGCTTGCAAATTATGAGCGGGGCGACGTCGCATAACGCACGCACCTTCGCGATTATTGGCGTATGTGCCTTTGCCCTGGTGTTCTGTGCCCGCCCGCTCTTCCCGCGCGGAACCTTCCGCGGAGTGCGCGGACTACCCGCAACAATCGCCACCCGCGTCCTCCTGGGTACTTTCACGGCCATTGAGATGTTTCTACCGCTGCTGCTCCAGGATGTGCACGGGTGGAGCCCGGTGGAAGCCGGTCTCATTTTATCGGTCGGCTCAATTACCTGGGCGGTGGGATCGTATTTCTCCGGGCGGATTACCAATGCGGCGTTGCGCCTGCGCCTGCCGCTATGGGGCTCGATTACCGACGCCATCGGGTTGGCCCTGGTATTAGCCGGCTCACACCACGCCCTTCCAGGAAGCCTCGTCATTCTTGGCTGGGCCATCGCGGGTATCGGATGCGGTTTTGCTTTCCCAGCGCTGAGCGTGCACGCGCTCGCCTGCACCTCCCAAGCCGGTCAAGGACGCACCTCCTCGGCGCTCCAGGTGGCTGATTCCATGGGGACTTCACTCGTTGCCGCAATAATTGGCATTATTTATTCCGTTATTACGCCGCCGCAGGATATTGCGCTGATGGCGGGAATCGCGGTGTCCATCGCGCTGACTATTGCCGGTGCCGTGGTGGCCAGTCGCATTGTGCCACCCGCGGGAAGTGAGGCCGCAGCCAATCTTGCCGAATCGCAGCGCCTGAGTGGCGTGGGTCCGGGCGGGGAAAAGCTGAGTGGATCGGATATGCTCAGCGAGGAACCCGGGCCGGGCAGGAACTAATCCCTGGTCCGAACTAATCCCCGGGTATCGCTGCGGCACACCGCACCCGCGCCCCGTTCCGAACAGAGGGCAAGCTCACCGCGCATATCCACCGCCGGGCTTGCGCCCCGGAGTAAACTAGTAGCGGCGCGTTTGCGCCCCCTGTGCCTATGTTAGGAATTCATGTCTGAACATCTCGGTGAACACACGCCGTCTGATTCTTCCTCCACCGCCACTCCGGCGACTTTCGCTGACCTCGGGCTTTCCGAGGAAACGCTCACCGCTATTCATGCTCTCGGCTTTGAACACCCCTCCCCGATCCAGGAACAGGCCATTCCGCTCCTGCTGAGCGGGCGGGACGTTATCGGCGTCGCCCAAACAGGAACGGGGAAAACTGCGGCGTTCGGTTTGCCGCTCCTGGAACGGGTGGATACTAGCAGCGCCGTCGTACAAGCACTTGTGCTCGCCCCCACGCGCGAACTCGCGCTCCAGGGCGCGGACGCCATTGAATCTTTTGCCCGCGGCACGGATACCAAGGTGCTGGCTGTGTACGGTGGTTCGCCCTACCCGCCGCAGCTGCGCGCCCTTGAAAACGGCGTGCACGTGGTGGTGGGCACGCCCGGGCGCATTATGGATCTCATTGATCGCGGCGCGCTTGTGCTCGATCACGTTTCCTACTTCGTTTTGGACGAAGCCGACGAAATGCTGCGCATGGGCTTCGCGGAGGACGTGGAAAAGATCGCCTCGGATCTGCCCGCGGAGCGCGTCTCGGCGCTTTTCTCCGCTACGATGCCTCCCGCGATTCGCCGCGTGGCGGATTCTCATCTGCACGACCCGGAGGAAATTACTGTTACTCCCCCGGCTTCGACGGTTGCGAATATTACCCAGGAGTTCGCCGTGGTTCCGGCCCGCCGCAAGGTGGGTGCCCTCGCCCGAGTACTCGCGGTTTCTGAGGCCGACGCCGCCCTCGTCTTCGTGCGCACCCGCGCCACCGCCGAGGACTTGGCGATTGAGCTGGGTACCCGCGGGGTGGCCACCGCGGCGCTGTCCGGCGACGTCGCCCAAAAGGATCGCGAACGCTTGGTCTCGCGCCTGCGCGACGGCACCCTGGATGTTCTTATCGCCACGGACGTGGCCGCGCGCGGCCTGGACGTGGAACGCATCGGGCTGGTTGTCAATTTTGATGTGCCGCGCGAAGCCGATACCTATGTGCATCGCATCGGCCGCACCGGCCGCGCTGGCCGCGAGGGTCGCTCACTCACGTTCGTGACCCCGAAGGAACTCCCGCGCCTGCGCCGCATCGCGAAGACCACCAAATCGAAGATGGAAGAAATCGATCTTCCCACCCCGGCCGAGGTTTCGAAACTGCGCGCCGCCAAACTCATGGAGCAGGCTCGCACCCGTTTCGATGCCGGGCGCCTGGGGGTCTACCGCGAGGTACTCGAGCAATTCTTGGCCGCGCAACAAGAGGCGCAGCAGCTTAAGAACGACGACGCCGCAGCCTCCTCCGCTCCCCTCCCCGCGGGCGAGGACGTTACCGAAGCCGCGAGTGACGCCTCCCTCCCCACGGATGAGGACGTTACCGAAGCAGCGAGTGACGCTCCCGAGCCGATGAGCCTCGAGGATATTATCGTTGCCCTGCTGGCCTTGGGCGTGCGCGATCCCGGGCCTTCCGCGGATGAAGAGGAAAGCTTCACCGGGGAGGATAGCCGCGATTCCTTCAAGAAGAAGCGTCGCGAAGCTCGTGAATTCAAGGGCGGGAAGCGTTACCGCATCGAGGTCGGGCATAAGGATCGGGTGCGGCCGGGAGCTATCGTTGGCGCACTCACCCACGAAGGTGGCCTGCGCGGTTCGGACCTGGGTCATATCGATATTTATCCCACGTTCTCGCTGGTGGAAATCGGGGTGCCGCTTTCTCCGGAAGCCCGCCGGCGCATTTCCGAAGCCCAGGTTTCCGGGCGAGCCCTGCGTATCTCCGAGGACAGCGGTGCTCCCACCGCGCGCCGTGGGGGCCACGGCCGTTCGGATCGCACCGCGCGCGGGGATCGGCGCGGGCGCGGGCGCGGCAGCTTCAACCGCGGTGACGAAGGTGAGTACGGTTCGGATTACCGGGCTGAGCGGCGCTCAGACCGGCGCCATGACCGGCATGATCGCGGGGAACGCCGCGGCGGACGCGGGTGGCGTCGCTCATAGGTGTCGCCGCTTAGTGTTCACGCGCTGGTAACCTTCTCCCGGTAAAGTGGTGGTGGGCTGGATAAACTTTCACCCACTACCACGCTTCTGAGGAGAATTCCATGCGTAAAATCTTTGCCGGTTTGGCGGCGCTCTGCACCGCGATCACTCTAACAGCCTGCTCCAACGGTTCCGGAAAGGATGCCGCGCCCTCTCGTGATGAGATCGTAGCCGGGCTGAACCAAGGATTCAGTTCCGCTATCAAGGAGACGGGCACGTCGGCCCCGGCCGGCCTTCAGGAAGCCATGCTTTCTAACTTTGTTGAATGCATAGCCGATGGTGCTATCGAACAGGGCGTCTCCGCGGAGGGCCTCAAGATCATTGCCACGGGTGACGCTGATAAATTTAATGACGTTCCGAAACAGGACGATGAGCTTCTCCAAAAAATCACCGAAGGTTGCGTGACGAAGCTCGTTGGCCAGCCCCAGGGCTAAGCCCACGCCTTATTACCCATTTGTGCTACCCGCGCGTTAGGCGGTATACCTCACGCGGGCAGCCCGCGGGTGAATGCCGCGTAGCTGATAGTATCTACTTGTTTTATTCCGCGTGGAAATGAGTGAAGATGCGTAAATTTTTGGGCGGCGTTGCCGCGGTATGCCTCGTGGTGAATCTGGCCGCTTGTTCGGGTAAGAGCGATACATCGGAATCGGCTACGCCGGCTCCGGAAACATCGGTAGCCGCGTCGGCACCGGCCGCGCCGTCGGCACCGGTTGAAAGCTCCGCTGAGCCTGCCGCGCCGATCACCGATAAGGGCCCGGCAGCTATCGCAACGGATGGTCCGGCACCTAGCCGCGATGAGGTGAGCGCCGGTATGCTCGCCGCTACTTCGGAGTTACTCAAGAACACGCAGGATATTCCGGAAGCCCAAAAGGCGATGCTCCCCCAGCTGGTGGAGTGCACTGTTGATGAAGCGCTCAACCGCGGCCTTTCCGAGCAGGGCCAGCGTAATATCGCCGCGCAGGTCCTTTTGCTCTCCCAGGAAGACCAGGCCATTATGGGCGAAGCAGCCAAGGTCTGCGGGGAAAAATTCGGGGCTAACTAACCACTAGTTATTCTGGGTACAAAGCGAGGGCGGGAGCCTCCATTGCAGGAGACTCCCGCCCTTAGTCATTGCCTGCCCCTAGCCCTCATTGCTGGACCCGGAGAGATTTAGGCATCCCATCCGGTTAGGCGCAGGCGGCGCGCCCGCCCGGATACCCCACGCGCGGAGAGCTCGCGAAGCTTTTCCAGGGAGTCCGTTCCAGCCCGCACCTGGGTGCCGGAAAGTCCGTCGAGCTCGCCGGCCGCAAATGCCTGGGCAATAGCTACCGATTCCCCGAGCGGTACCCATTCGGTGCGGTCGCGATAGCGTTTCATGGAGGCCGTCATATCGGTTTTCACCGCTCCCGGATTGAGGGAAAGTACCCGCAAGCCACGCTGGTACCCGGCTAGATGCAAAGAAGCAGCCAGCCGCAAAAGCGCCGTTTTCGAGGCGTAATACGATACCGCATCCGCAGAATCGTGCGAGGCCGCGGTGGCGGAAAGATCAAGAATTCTCCCCCCGCCACGCTCCAGCATAATGGGCACCAACGTTTTCGCGAGCTGGAACGGCGCCTCCACGTTAATGGCGATGGTGCGCTGGAAATCTTCCAGACTGGTATCCCAGGGAAGTTCCTCTTCCCCGTACACCCCGGCAGAATTGAGCACCATATCGGGTGCGCCTTCCTCCAGGAGGATGCGCAACATCTCTCGAATGGAGGATTCCTTGGCTAGATCACACCCGAGGGTAATAATCTGGGCACCCCGGATCTCACATTCGGTGGCGGTACCATCCAAATTGGAGAGCTTGGTCGCCAGCAAAATGAGAGTGCGCCCGGGCGCCGCTAAGCCAATAGCAAGCTCCTTGCCCACGCCCCGGGAGGCTCCGGTGATAAGAATCCGGCGGGCGGGTTCTAAACCGGCCCGCTCCACGCTAGCCGCCGCGGCCTCGCCCGATTCTTCGCGCTCCAGTTCCTGCTGCGCCATTACGCCCTCAACTCCGCGCCGAAGTCCTTGCGCATCCGGCGTGCGACCCGGTGGCGTACCTGGGCAGTTTCCTCAGCGGTCAGGGTGTGATCGGTGCGGAAACGCAGCGAGAACGCCAGTGACTTCTTGCCTTCCGGTACGGGATCGCCCGTGAACACATCGAAGAGTTCAATGCCCTCGAGGATCTCCCCCGCGGCTGCCTCGATGGTCGCCCGTACATCACCGGCAATCACGTCGGCATCAACAATAAAGGCGAGATCTTCCTTGGCAACCGGGCTGGTCCATACCGGCTTCACCGCGGCGGGTTCCACGGTATCGGGAAGCGCCGCATCCGTATTCACCTCAAAGGCGATAGAGCGCGCCGGAATATCCAAGGCCTTGCAGACGGCCGGAGCAAGTTCCCCACCATAGCCAACTACCTGATCGCCACTGAGAATGGCCGCGCAGCGCCCCGGGTGCCAAGGGGCCTGGCTCGCGGCGCGTACCGAAACGTCGGCAAGCATACCGGCAGCCCGCCGCCCGGCTTCCACCGCGTCACGCCAATCCCATGTTTCTACCGGGTAACCGGCCCGCGCGGGCGTGCGCGGACCGCAGGCGACCCCGGCGACGTGATGGGGTTGAGCAGGAATAGCCGCGTGGAGTGCAGCAATTTCTGCTTCCGAGGGGCGCTGGCCCGCTGCCGGAATCGGAGCCGGGCTAATGCCAGCCGGACGGCTCACCGTGCCCATCTCGAACACTGCCACGGCTGGATTACCCCGCTTCACATTGAGCGAGGCCACCGGAATGAGAGTATCAAGCAAGGAAGTGCGTAGCAGATTGGCATCGTCTTGCAGCGGGTTAGCCAAGGCGATAGCGGTACGCCGCTCATCATCGGCGGCGTACCCGAGTTCATCGAAACGCGCAGCCGGAATAAAGGGATAGGTGAGCACCTGCACCCACCCGGTTTCCGCCAGGGTGCGCGCAATATCGCGACGCTGCCGCTGCGCGGGGCTCAGGCCGCGCCCCGCCGGAGCGGTGGGAACAGCGGTTGGGATCGCGTCGTAACCTTCCAGGCGTGCGATCTCTTCCACCAGGTGAGCCGAACCCACCAGATCTGGGCGCCAGGTGGGAGGCTGCACGCTCCACACCTCGCCGCTACGTTCCACCGTGCAGCCAATATCCGTGAGGATTTCCGCAATACGATCCTCGCTCAGCTGCAAAGAGGTCAGGCGTTCCACATCCGCAATCGGGAAGGACAGCGCGGGCAACTGGTGTACCTGCCCGTACACAAAGACTTCATCTGTTGCTTCTCCCCCGCTGTATTCCACCAAAAGGTCGACGACGCGCTGCGCGGCCACCGCCGCCACCGCGGGATCGACCCCGCGTTCGAACCGCTTGGATGCTTCGGTGGGGAGCTTGTGCCGCCGGGCGCTACGCGCCACCGATACCGCGTCAAAATGAGCGGCTTCTACCAGCACATTGCTAGTTTCTGCGGTGATCTCCGTATCGGCCCCGCCCATAACGCCGGCCAGGCCGAGAACTCGGGCTCCATCGTTGTCCGTAATAAGAAGATCTTCCGGATCGAGCGTGCGTTCCACATCATCGAGGGTGGTAAGTTTTTCACCCGCGGTGGCGCGCCGCACCACCAACCCGCCGCCGCGAATCTTATCCAGATCGTAGGCGTGCAGGGGTTGGCCCAGGTCCAGCATCACGTAATTCGTGGCATCAACCGCCAACGAAATGGAGCGCTGCCCCGCTTGCTGAAGACGGCGTGCCATCCAAGCCGGGGAAGGCGCAGCCGGATCCACCCCGCGCACCACCCGAGTCACGAAAAGGTCGCAGCCGGGCTGGCCATGAATGGGCGCATTATCTTCCACCCGCACCGGAAAACCGGTGGGAGTCGCCTCCGGGAGTGGCTGCGTAGGCAGGCCCGGATCGGTGAAGCATGCTCCGGTGGAGTGGTGGTATTCGCGGGCTACTCCGCGTATGGAGAAGCAGTAACCGCGATCCGGGGTTACGTTAATTTCCAGGGTTTCCCCGGGCAAGCCCAGGAATTGCCGGGCGTCACTTCCCAGTTCCACCCGGCTGGCGGCCGCGGCGTCGAGCACAATAATTCCTGCGCTTTCATCCGAGAGCCCCAGTTCACGTTCCGAACACATCATGCCGTCGGAAATATGGCCGTAAGTTTTGCGGGCCGCGATCTCAAAACCACCCGGTAGCACCGCGCCGGGGAGGGAGACAACCACGGTATCGCCCGCCTCGAAGTTATGGGCACCGCAAATAATGCCGCGCGAGGGCAGTTCGGATGGTTCCCGCCCGGTTCCGGGTTCGTCATTGTATTGACCCACGTCCACGCGGCAGTAGTTAATGATTTTGCCGTTGCTTTGTTTCTTCGGTTCGCGGGTGAGAACCCGGCCGAAAACCAGCGGGCCGGTAACAGTAGCTGGATGGATTGTTTCTTCTTCCAAGCCGACTTTTACCAGCGCGGCAGCCAGCTGCGCCGGGGTAAGATCCTCGGGCAGCTCCACGTGCGAGCCTAACCATTCCTGCGGAATAAGTGGCATTAGTTTCCCCTCCCGGTGGTTCCGAATTGCATGGAGAAGCGCACATCACCTTCCACCATGTCACGCATATCAGCGATGGAATTGCGCAGCATCAGGGTGCGCTCCAGGCCCATCCCGAAAGCGAATCCGGTGTAAATATCCGGGTCGATACCGTTATTGCGCAGTACTTCCGGATTGACCATGCCGCAGCCGCCCCATTCGATCCACCCCGGGCCGCCCTTCTTTTGCGGGAACCACAGGTCCATTTCGGCACTCGGTTCGGTAAAGGGGAAGAAAGAGGGGCGCAGGCGCGCCTTGGCTTCGGGGCCGAACATATGGCGGGCGAAGTGATCAAGGGTGCCTTTCAGGTGGGCCATAGTCAAGCCCTTATCGACCGCTAAGCCCTCCACCTGGTGAAAAACCGGGGTGTGGGTGGCATCCAGCGCGTCGGTACGGAATACCTTGCCCGGGCAGGCGATGTAGAGCGGAGCCCCGCGGCGCAGTAGCGCGTGGGATTGCACGGGCGAAGTGTGGGTGCGCAACACCAGGTTGCGTTCCTCGGTTACCGCACCGGCACCGTCGACGACACCCGATACGTAGAAGGTATCTTGCATCTGGCGTGCCGGGTGGTCGGGCCCGAAATTCAGGGAGTCGAAGTTAAACCATTCGTGTTCCACTTCGGGGCCTTCGGCGATCTCCCAGCCCATGGCAATGAAGAAGTCGGCAATATCCTCACTGAGAACCGTGAGCGGATGGCGCGCCCCCCGCGGGGACCGGTTGGTCGGCACGGTAACATCCACCGTTTCAGTGGCGAGGGCCGCGGCCGCTTCCGCCTCCTCAATGCGGGCGGTGGCGCTGGCGAGGGCCGCCTGGATGTCTTTGCGGGCCGCGCCCAGAAGCTTGCCGGCAATGGGCTTTTCTTCTTTGGCGAGGTTCCGGATCTGCATATTTGCGTGAGTGATCGGAGCGTTATCACCGCTGTGCGCCAGCCGCGCGGCTTTCAACTCCTCGAGAGTGGTAGCCGCGGCAAAAGCACTGAGGGCCTGCGCTACGGCTGCCTGTACTCCCGCTTCGTCCAGGGGACTGAGCTGTGAGGACATAGCTGCCTTTCTTGTTGTTAACCATGTCAATTCTAGTCAAACTCGCCGAAAGTGCGTAACAGCGGGGCCGAGATGGACTCGGCCCCGCTGTGAGGTAACTGGAAGGCCGCTCGCGCCGCGGTACGCGGCGCCGGCGTCGTTCCTAAATTTAGCGCTGGCTCAGGGGAACCTCAGGCCAGAGCTTGTCCCACGAATGCCCGGTGAGGTCTTCAGCAACCTTGCGGGCTTCGGGAGTGGCGTCTTCCTTCGCCCCGCCCGCTTCCAAACGATGGATCTCATCCATGAGGATGGCGTGGGTGTGCTTATCCAGCTTGACGAAGCGGGAAACAAGCAAGGCCACCCCGATGAGGATCGCGGGAAGAATGACCGTCACGAAGGCGATCATATGGGAAGCGCCGGTGGACTGAGCCACCTGGCAGGAGCTTTCCAGCACGCCGGAGGCATCTACCTTGCAGGCACCTTCGTGCAGCGGGGTGTAGCCGGAGGCCGCCAGGTTCGTGCCCTTTTCCAGCGGATTGACGAAACCGCCCAGATCCATGAACCAGCCAACGAGGAAGGTTCCCAGCGCACCGGTGGACTTACGCCCGAAGGTCATAACGGCCGCGTAGATACCGGCGCGGTCTTCGCGGGTCATGATGTAGTCAACGTCCGGAATGAAGGGGTACACATTCCACGGGGTGTATTCGAGCAGCGCGCGCCCGCACTGGTAGATGACCGCGGTGGCCAGCAGGTAGATGAAGGCGTTGCTTTCCGGCCCGATGAGGTAGATCGCACCCACACCCGCCAGCGAGGCGAGGATCAGCGTGAAGGAGAAGGCCCACAGGAAACGCGGCCCGTGCGAGAGCATGAGGAACATCGCCCAAATCGTCATGGGGATACCCACGATGGACACGGCCTGCAGCCAGAAGCCCTGGGATTCGCTCATTCCCACCGCGTAGACGGCGAAGAAGGTGAGCGCCGAAGCGTACACATCCTTGCCGGTGAAGGAGAAGAGGTACACCGTCAGGTGCTTGTTGTAGGAAGAGTTGCGGAACACCGAGGTGAATTCCACCGCGGTGTGCTTGAGCATCTGGAAACCGTTCATCTTCGGCATGGCGTCAAGTTCGGCCACGAATTCCGGAGTGAGCGGGCGCTCCCACGTGGTGGCGTAAGTGGTGAACACACCGATAGCGAAGAGCACCGCGAAGGCGCCACCGATTCCGAGGTAGGCCCAGGGGTTGGAGACGTTACCGCGCACCAGCGCCGGGATGAAGAACACCACGAAAGTACCCGTAGCCGAGCAGAACATACGCATGGACGAAAGCGTGGTGCGTTCTTCGTACTTACGCGTCATTTCGGTGGGCAGCGTCTCCCACGGAATGAGGATGATCGCGATAATAACTTCGATCAGCAGGTAGATAACGAGGTAGTACCAGAACCCGCCGAAGGGGATCCACAGCAGCGGGAAGATGAGAAGCAGCAGTGGGCCGCCGATCATGAGGAAGAAGTGGCGCCGCCCGAAACGCCGCCCCAGCTTCGTGCGGTAGAAACCGTCCGTGAGCGGGCCGATGAATACCGAAATAAGAGCATCAACGATACGAGCTACACCGAGGATAAGACCACCCTGGGTAGCCGTTACCCCGCCGTAGTTCGTGAAGAAGTAGAGCAGCAGACCGGAGATGATGGTATTCCACCCACCACCCATGAGGTCCACCAGCCCGAAACAAATACCGCGACCAATGGTGATCGGCTTGGCGGTGTACACGCGCAGCTTGGAGAGTTTCTCCAGCTCACCACGCTTATCGGCGTCTAATGCGCCGCTATTGTGTGTTCCCATTTTCTTTTGTCTTTCTGTGAAAGGAGGAACGGTTGTGGTTCGCCATCGACTCTTACCGCGCTCACGCTCGGCTTCTGTGCCCGCGCGAGCTGTTACCGCGCTACACTGCCGCGAAGCTATCACTACCGCTCTTTCGCATCAAAAGCTTATAAGTTTCCAAGGCTTTCCAGCAGTTATCTAGCTCCCGGTTCATATCGTGGACGAGTGACGTGCCACCGGGGAGATTCTCTGAAAACCGCGGATTATCGCGGTTTTTTGCACGACGACGGCGCTTGCGCGCACCCCTCCGCCCCCACCATGATATTTTTCACATTTAGAGATTCCCGTTTCGTGCTTTCAAATACTCTCCCGAAAACCGCATGTTTTCGCGTAAAGTGAGGGTACGGGCCGCGGCGTCGTCGCCGATGGTCACGCCCCCGGTCTCTGTGCCCGCGTGCCACCTGGCGCGGTGGAGTACCTTAAAAGAAGAAAGCCGAGGCGAGGGAAAGCCCCGCGCCCGGCTCAAAAATAGGAGGATTCAATGTCGACGCCCCTCACTCTCAATCCGGATCGGCTTTTCCCGGCCGATCCGACGCAGCGGAAACTGGCGCGCGAAATTTTCGAGGTCACCAAGAAGCATCCCATCATTTCCCCGCACGGCCACGTTCCCCCCGAATGGCTCGCTCTCAATACCCCCTTCACCGATCCCACGAGCATGCTCCTGACCCCGGATCACTACACCAACCGCCTCTTGCACGCGGTGGGCCGGGTGGATCTGGCCGATCTGGGCGTACCGGTAGGAAGCCCGCTTTCCCCCGAAAAGTCCCGCGCGGCCTGGCGCCTGTTCTGCAAGAACTGGTGGACCTTGCGCGGTACCGCGGTGCAGGGCTGGTTTGAATCCGAATTTGTGGATGTCTTCGATGTGCATGTGCGCCCCTCCGAAGAAACTGCCGACCAGATCTACGATCACATCAACGCATTGCTCAAGACGGAGGAGTTCCTCCCCCGCTCGCTGTACAAGCGTTTCAACCTGGCGATGATGGCCACCACCGATGATCCGGTTTCCGATCTGCGCTACCACAAGCAGCTCCTCGAGGATCCCACCTGGGAAGGCTATATTCCGCCCACCTTCCGCCCCGATAAGTACCTCGAGCCGGCCACCCCGGACTTCAAGGCAAATGTGGAGGCGCTCGGTCAGGCGGCCGATCAGGATGTGTCCACCTATGCGGGCTACGTGGAGGCCATGCGCAAGCGCCGCCTCTTCTTCAAGGAAATGGGTGCGGTCTCCTCCGATCATTCGCATCGCGATCCGGGCACGGCACGCCTACCCGAGGCGCGGGCGGCCGAACTTTACAAGCTCGCCCTGGACGGCAAGATTTCGCCGGAAGACGGCGCTGCGCTGCGCCGGCATATGCTCAACGACCAGGCTCGCCTGGCCTGCGAGGACGGCCTGGTGATGACCTTCCACCCGGCCGTGTACCGCAACCACCACCAGGCGGCCTTTGAGCGCCTGGGCGCGGATGTCGGGGGCGATGTGCCCATGGCTGTGGAGTTCACGAATAACGTGCGTCCCATGCTTTCCGAGTACGGGGACAATCCGAACTTCCAGGTTGTTTTCTTCACCATCGATCAAGATGTCTACCAGCGCGAACTGGCTCCGCTGGCCGGCTACTACCCGAGCGTCTACGTGGGCGCACCGTGGTGGTTCATCGATGAGCCGGATGCGATTTTGCGTTACCGCGAGCAGGTCACCCCCTACGGTACTTTCTACAAGACCTCCGGGATGATTGACGATACCCGCGCCTTCGCTTCCATTCCCGCGCGGCACGACGTCGCACGCCGGATGGACGCCGTGTACCTGGCCCGTATGGTTGCCGAACATCGCCTGGAGCTTGATGAGGCTCTCGAGGTATCCGAAGCACTCGTCACCACGATTCCGGCTCGGGCTTTCCGGGTGGACACCTCCAAGCTGAGCGGAACCACCGCTCAGTAAGGCAGCCACCGCTCAGCCGCGGCACTTACGGCTCGGTAAGCGGAGCGTGGCTCCACACCGAGCCGCCAGCGCCCCAACGAGCTGTCCGGCATTGCAGATTCGGCCGTGCGCGATACGTTCGCGCACGGCCGAGCGCATTAACCACCTTAACATGAAGTGACGGCCACCACTTTGCTATGATCGATTTGTTCCATTAATCAACGGAAAGGAGTCGCTATGGCGAACGAATTTGTGGACAAGATTAAGGAAGGCGCAACCGAAGCTTTTGATCGGGCTAAGGAATTCGGTCAGAAGGCTGCTGATAAGGCAGGTCAGCTGGGCGATGCCGCCAAGGAAAAGTTCGAGGACATCAAGGACGAACTAACGGACAAGGACCACGGCGATAAGGCCGCGGAGAAGGCTTCCGATGCCGGTGACAAGGCGAAGGATGCTAGCGAGAAGGTGAAGGACGCTGCCTCCGATGCCGGTGATGCCGCGAAGGAAAAGTTCGAGGACGTCAAAGAGAACCTCTCCGATAACAAGTAAATCCACCATTCAGCAGTAAATCCACCAAAGTAGTGCTGGGTGCACCCGCCACAGGGTAGCCCACGGCGGGCGGCGAAGAAGAATCTTCGCCGCCCGCTTACTTATGTCCGCAGGGCTTTCTTTAGGTGCGGTATGCGTTTATTTAGGGGCGGTGCTGGATCATCGCCGTCGTGCTGGCAAGAATCGCGGCGGCCATAGCAACATTGCAGGATTCGGCTTTCCCGTAGATCGGAATGGCGACCGTTGCATCCACATTGGCGTCCACATCCGCGAAGCCGTGCGCTTCGTTTCCCAGCAGCCAGCATACCGGCCGGGTGAGATCCGGCCCGAGGGGCGGCTGCCCAAGATAAGCGGTGTCATTTGCAGACGTCACCAGGGTGGCAAGATCCCACTCCCCTTCCCCGGTGGCTGCCAAGAAACTGATGCCCGCGCGCTCCAGAACGCCGTCAAGCTTGCTGATGTTAATGGAATCGAGAACCGGCAGATGGAAAATAGAGCCGGCTGAGGATCGAATAACCTTCGGGGACCACAGCTCCACGCTACCGCGGCCAAGGAGCACCGCATCGCATCCGGCCACGTCAGCAGCTCGAATAATGGCACCAACGTTCCCGGGGTCCTGGATATTAGCGGTGGCGAGCACCAGCTTCGCGTCCTTGACCGTCGGGGTGAGCGCGGGAGTTTCCGGAATGTCGATAACGGCCACAACACCGCGCGCATCTTCGGAGAGCGCCTGCATCTCATCGGCATTAAGCGGGTGATGGTACACGTTGGCTTCTTTAATAAGCCCGCCCAAGTCCGGATTGGAGATCAGGCTGGCTTTCGTATAGTAGACGTCGCGAACAAGATTCGCGCGGTGCGCGAGGAGCTCCTGAACAGCCCCGGGACCTTCCACCAGGGTTTGCCGGAAACGTTCGCGCTGCTGGGGCCGGTGTAGGCGGGCTGCGCGGGTGAGTTGGGTATGCGATGCGGGTGTGCTTTTCACGGGTCTTTTTCTTTTTCTATAGCTTGCAGTTTTTCGGTAGCGCTAGGGCCGCACGAATCCGTCGGTGAAAATACCGGCCACGCCCCAGCGTTCCAATTGCCGGGCGCGTTCGGGGTTGTTGATTGTGTAGACGTGCACGTCTCGGCCCGCTGCCCGGACCTCTGCCACCACGGCCGCGGTCACGGCGTCGTCGCTCATGTGCAGATAGCGGGAATCGGTGAGGTCGAGGACGGTGAGCCAATCCGGCCCGAAACTCGTTCGATCAACGAGTGCGCCGCGCGGGATCTCGGGGGCGTGGCGCGCGAATTCGGCCAGTTGCAGGTGCGAGAAAGAGGAGACCAGGGCTCGCTCGGGGCCGAGCCTGCGGGCCTGTTCCGCTACCGCGCGCACGAGGGCACGGGCTTGCTGGCCACCCTGCGCGCAGGGTTTCATTTCGATATTGATGCTTATCCCGGCCTCGAGGGCAAAATCAACGAGTTGGGCGAGGGTGGGAATCTTCTCCCCCACGAAGCCCGGGCTGAACCAAGATCCGGCGTCCAGGGTGTCCAGGTCAGCGGCACGCAGCGCATCGACACGCCCGTGGCCGGTGGTGGTGCGTTCGAGGGTCGCATCGTGGCAGAGCGGGAGAGAGCCGTCTGCGGTGATATCCACATCCGTTTCAATCCAGGTGAATCCGGCCTGGTAAGCAGCCCGAAATGCGGCCATGGTGTTTTCGGGTGCGTCGGCGCACAGGCCCCGATGGGCGAAAAGTTTCATGATTGTAGTCTAAACGCAGCGGCCCGAGTAACGAGATTTCGTCACTCGGGCCGCTGATAGGTCACTCTTGAAAAAGCTTAGGCAACCTTGGGTGCGTTCACGTCTTCCGGAAGCGCAGCCTTGGCGGCGTTGACCACCGCGGTGAAACCGGTGGGATCATTGACGGCCATCTCAGCGAGCTGACGGCGATCAACTTCAATTCCGGCCAGGCCCAGGCCCTGGATGAAGCGGTTGTAGGTCATGCCTTCGGCGCGCACGGCCGCGTTGATGCGGGTGATCCACAGCTTGCGGAAGTCGTTCTTCCGCTTCTTGCGGTCGCGGTAGTTGTAGACGAAGGAATGGGTGACCTGTTCCTTGGCCTTACGGTAGAGGCGGGACCGCTGCCCGCGGTAGCCGGACGCCCGTTCGAGGGTAGTGCGACGCTTCTTCTTGGCGTTGACGGAGCGCTTGACGCGTGCCATGTTTTTCTCCTTTTACAAAACTTTTCGTCGGACGAATCTAGCGGCCGAGCAGACGGTTAACTTCGCGAAGGTTGGACTTGTCCACAACCTGGTCGCGCGAGAGCCGACGCTTCCGGGTGGAGCTCTTGTGCTCCAGCAGGTGGCGCTTATTGCGCTGTTCGCGCATGAGCTTGCCGCTTCCCGTCACGCGGAAACGCTTCTTCGCACCGGAGTGCGTCTTCATCTTGGGCATTGTTCATCCTCACTCGTGCCCCGTGGGCACATTTGATCTACCAGATCTCCGCGCCCGCGGGCGCGCTTTTCACAAGTCAACTTATTCGGTTGCTGCTGCGTTGTTTTCCGTTTCAGAGGTTTTTGCGTTGCGTTCGGCCGCGCGTTTGGCGGCTTTCGCGCGCCGGTTCTCGCGTTCCGCTTCACGACGACGCCGCTGATCGGACTTGGCTTCCGACTTCCGCCGCGTGGGCGCAAGGACCATGGACATATTGCGCCCGTCAGCGCGAGGTGCTGCTTCCACAGTGGAAATTTCCGCGAGCTCTTCAGCCAGGCCGGAGAGCAGGCGCACACCCATTTCCGGGCGGGATTGTTCACGGCCGCGGAAACGAAGATCGAATTTGACCTTATCCCCGGCGTTCAGGAAACGTTCCGCCTGCGACTTCTTGGTGTTGTAGTCATTACCGTCAATCTTCAGCCCAATCCGGATGGATTTGATCTGAGTATTGGCCTGGTTACGACGTGCTTCCCGAGCTTTCTGGGCGGATTCGTACTTGTATTTCCCGTAGTCCATGAGGCGCGCGACCGGCGGATTGGAATTCGGAGCAACTTCCACCAGGTCGAGGTTCGCCTCTACAGCCAGGCGGAGCGCATCTTCCGTGCGCACCACACCGACCTGTTCACCGCTGGGGCCAACAAGGCGCACCTTAGGGACGTGGATGCGATCATTTACACGCGGTTCGTTGTTAATTGCAGTTCCTCTGTTCCTCAACGTGGACAACGCACGGAGTACTCCCGAGGTGACACGGCACGCCAAACGGCCATGTTACGAACCCGCTACCCTTTGATATGACCCGGTACTTATCTTTTCCGAAAATTCCTTTTCGAAGTAGCGCCCGGGCGGGCGGCTAGGTGGGATTTCTCCACTTGCGTTCCGGCAGAATGCCGGATTGACCGTATTAGTGTAGCACAGACACATGAGCTACAGATAACACCGCGGGTTATTCTCCCCACATGCGACGGCGCATCTGTACCCCGCAGATACAGGACTCGCCACTCAGGAAAGCTCCGCGAGAGCCTGGGCAACGGTGAAGTTTCCCTCGTAGAAAGCTTTGCCGATGATGACCGAGTCGACGGGGCCGGGCGAATCGCTATCGGCGCTCGCGCAGCGCTCGCTCAGCTCCCGAACGGCGCGCAAATCGGCCAGCGTCGCCATCCCGCCTGAGGCAGTGATATGCACCTGGCTCAGCTCTGCGACCCGCTCGAGTAGCTCAAGGTTAGCCCCGGCGAGGGCACCGTCTCGGGTCCGGTCCGTGACGATGTAGCGGCGCGCACCGGCGTCGTCGAGAAAATCTATAACTTCCCGTAACCCTCCGACATCAGTACCGGCACCGCGCGCAACCACCCGGGTGCCGTCGACATCAAGACAAACCGCCACCCGATCCGCGTGCTGCGCCAGTACCCGCGCTACCCACGCACGATCCCGCAGGGCAGTGGTGGCAAGATTAATGCGCTCCGCGCGGGTAGCAAGGGCGCGCTCCAGCGCCTCCGGGGTGTCGATGCCGCCGGAAAGCTCCCAGCGCATCGGGTGGCTCTCCATAAGGCGCTCGAGCAGGGCGGAATTATCCCCGGTGCCGTATACCAGATCGAGATCCACCAGGTGAATCCACTGCGCCCCTGCCGCCCAGAAATCCGCGATAGCCGCGGCCGGGTCACTCCACGCTTCCGGGCCGGTACCCAGCCGCGCGGAACGCCCTGCCCGAATATCTACCGCAACGAGCAGCTCACAGCTCATCGCAATCCCCCGCAGCGGTTTCCTCGCCAGCCTCGCCACGCATACCTTCCGCGCTTTCCCCGCGGGTCACCTTGCGCAGGATTTTCTCAATATCCTGCTGGGTGAGCTTCGCGGAATCCCACGGGTCACAGTCGGTAATGGAGCGCTCCCCCAGCATGAGCTCCTCAACGATGGGATCTAAAGAATTGAGCAGCAGGCCGGAAGCGATTTCCTCATCGGCTTTGCCTGCGAAGAAACGCCGCGCGCGCACCATCCCGGATACGCCCGGCTCAAAACCGGTGGATTCCTTATCCAGATTCACATCAATGAGGATGGAACCGTAGGGGCTGAGGCGGGAGAGCATGCCGGCAACCGCCGGGGCGTCATCGGAAAGGGAGGCGGGTTCCTCATCAGGATCCGGGCCGGTGATATTACGGATATCCCATTCGTCATACACGGGCGTTGCCAGCTGGCGATACACCAGCGCTCCGGAATGCGTGGCGACCACCTGCACGTCCAGGCCGTGCAGCGCGCAGAGCGCCGCGAGGGTATCCGCGCTATCAAAAGGCGTGAGTACCGCGTATGTGCGCACGTCAGTCATTGAGTTATCCTCCCCTTGCGCTTCGTTTACTTTAGTTGTTTTCCCAGGTGCCGGTGAGTAGGCCGCGGCCGAGCACGTGTTCACGGGCTAGGAAATACGCCACCGCGGGCCGGGTTTCCACATCGATATCCAGAACGGTGTCGAGGGCGAGCACCGCGAAAATATAGCGGTGCGGGCCGTGGCCGGCCGGCGGGGCGGCGCCCTGGAAAGTCGGGGTTCCGCCGTCGTTCTTCAAGGTGAGGGCCGGTGCCGCAAGCGCACCGGAGCCACCGGCCACAATCTCGCTGGTATCCGCGGGCAGATTCGCCACCGTCCAGTGCCAGTATCCGGACGGCGTGGGAGCATCCGGGTCATAGCAGGAGACGAGCAGGCTGACCGTACCCTCCGGCGGGGCATCCCACCCCAGTTGCGGATTGCGGTCCGCACCGCCCGGGGTGCTGCCCGCCCCGGTGGCGCTTTCGGGCAGTGCCTCGCCTTCCGCGAAATCATCGGAGGTGAGGTGAAGATCAACGCTTCCGGCCGGCACTCCGGCGTAGGGATCGTGGGTGGTCATATCCGCTCCTTATGCGTGCTTGGGGCGCCGCGTCCGCGCGGCGGGCGTGCTTGAGTTCCAGTCTAGCGGTCCGTGCCCGTGCCCTCGGGCCTGTTTTTGGCGACGGCGCCCGCGCCCCGCGGCGCGCTCGCAGCACCGGTGCCGGTATCCTGAGGCGCAATCTTGTCGACGGCGCCGCCGAACCGCCGTTCGCGCTGCCCGTAGGCGGCGCAGGCATCCCATAGGGCGCGCCGCTCGAATTCGGGCCAGGGCAGCGGAGAAAAATACAGTTCCGCGTAGGCACTTTCCCACATGAGGAAATTGGAGGTGCGGTATTCCCCGCCGGTGCGGATGAGGAGGTCGACGTCGCGCATCCGCGGAGCGTAGAGCTGGGCGGTTAGGGTGGCTTCGCTAATGCGCTCCGCCGTGAGCTCCCCGCGAGCTACCCGTTCGGCCACCGCGCGCACCGCATCGACAATTTCCGCGCGCCCGCCGTAGTTAATGCACAGATTGAGCACCATGCGGGTATTCCCCGCGGTCAGTTCTTCCGCGGCGTGAATCTCACGCAGCACCGAGCGCCACAGCCGGCCCTCGCGCCCCACCCACTGCACCCGCACGCCCCAGTCGTGGAGTTGATCGCGGTTGGCGCGGATAATATCGCGGGAAAACCCCATGAGGAAACGAACTTCGGCCGGCGAACGCCGCCAATTTTCGGTAGAAAAAGCGTAGACGGATAGCTCCGCGATTCCGAGTTCCAAGGCCCCGGCCACCACGTCCATGAGGGAACGCTCGCCGGCTTTATGGCCTTCGGTACGCGCCAGCCCGCGGGCATTTGCCCAGCGCCCGTTGCCGTCCATCACGATGGCCACGTGCTCGGGCACCCGCCCCAACCGCGGGGGCGTGAGGCCGGGCCGATGGGCCGGGGTGGGCCGCTCCAGGTGGGCCAGATGTGGATGCTCCAGCTTCGGGTGTACTTCTGTCATGATGCCGACCTCACGATCTGCAAGGAACGTACCTTGCGTTCCAGATACCATTGCACGTACGCGGAAATATAGCCGTGCGCGGTTTCCCCCGCGCTCCCGGCAAGCGCGTCGATAATTTCCCAATCCCCGCGGGCTAGCGCGGCGAGGAGCCGCCGCGCGTCTTCCCCCGGATAGGCTGCCCCGCGCGGGGCGCACCGCCGGCACACCAGCCCACCGGCTTGCACGTGGAAGGCGGTGAGGTCCTCCCCGCTACCGCAGAGCGCGCAGGAAGTGACCGCCAGGCCCCACCCGGATACCGCCATGGCACGCAGCAGGTAAGAATCCATAATTGGGTAGGGAGCGTGCTGGCGGGAGGCCAGGGAATTGAGTGCCCCGAGGAGGAGGCGGTAGTGAGCTCGGTCCGGCTCCCTTTCCGCCCCGAGCTTTTCGGCTACTTCCACCATGGTGCTCGCGGCCGCGTAGGCTTCAAAATCAGGCGCGATGGCCCGCCCGAAGGGATTGAGGGTTGCCACTTCCGTGACGACATCAAGGCTGCGCCCCCGGTAGAGCTGCACATCCACGTAGGTGAAGGGTTCCAGGCGCGCCCCGAATCGGGAGCGGGTGCGGCGCACCCCTTTGGCCACGCATCGCACCAGGCCGTGCGCGCGTGCCAGCAGGGTGACGATACGATCCGCTTCCCCCAAGTCCTGCGTGCGCAGGACGATTCCTTCATCCCGATAGAGTTTCACTGGCTCCCAGTTTAGCGGTGCGCGCGATTGACAGCCGAGATAATCGCCTTGAGGCCGGCGCGTGTCGTGGAGGTGTGAATGCCGCAGCCCCACAGCACCTGATCATCGATCTCGCATTCCACATACGCGGCAGCCGAAGCATCCGTACCTTCGCTCAGGGTGTGTTCGGCGTAGTCGAGCACCCGGATATATTCGCCCAGCTGTTCCATCGCGGTCACGAAAGCGTGGATGGGCCCGTTGCCGCTGCCGTGCAGGCTATGTTGCACACCGTCCGCCTGAGTTTCAACGACGGCGCTAATATCGGTCACCCCGCCGCTATGGTTCGTGAATTCCAGCGCGCGCAAGCGGTAACGCCCCCACGGAGTGCTGGCCTTCCCCGGTGCCCCGTGCGCGCCCGCCGGCCCCTGCTCTCCGTAGCCCTGGGAGAGCGGGAGGTATTCGTCCACGAAAATATCCCAGAGGGTATCCGCACTGACTTCTTCTCCGGTGCGTTCTGTCCAGGTCTGCACGATGCGGGACAGCTCGATTTGCATACGCCGCGGCAGATCCAGGTTTCGGGTGGTTTGCATAAGATAGGCCACACCGCCCTTGCCGGATTGGGAGTTGACGCGCACGATGGCATCGTAGGTGCGCCCCACATCTTTCGGGTCAATGGGTAGATAGGGCAGCGCCCAGGGAACTTGCCGCTCATCTCCCCCGGCCGCGGCCAGATCGGATGCCCGGCGCTGCATGCCTTTCTTGATGGCATCCTGGTGGGAGCCGGAGAAGGACGTGTAGACGAGCGAGCCAGCGTAGGGCACCCGCGGCCCCACCTCAATCCCGGTGCATTCTTCGCACACATCCACGATGGCATCAATATCGGAAAGGTCCAGTTCCGGGTCAATTCCCTGCGAATAGAGATTCATAGCAACCGTAATGAGATCAACATTTCCGGTGCGCTCCCCCTGCCCGAAAAGGCAGCCTTCTACCCGGTCGATCCCGGCGAGCATGGCCAACTCAGTGGTGGCGACCCCGGTACCACGGTCATTGTGGTTATGCGCGGAAAGCGCCACGTATTCACGTTTGGGGATATGGCGGGAGAAGTACTCGATTTGATCCGCGTATACGTTTGGGGTGGCGCGTTCTACCGTGGTGGGCAGGTTAATAATAATTTCGCGCTCGGCATCCGGTTGCCACACCTCCATGACGGAGGAACAGACCTCGAGGGCGTAATCAATTTCGGTATCCACGAAGATTTCCGGGGAGTACTCGAAGCCGAAAATGAGATCATCCGGCAAGACTTTCTCGGCGTAGGCCACGATTTCCCGAGTTCCGGCCATGGCTAGTTCGCGGATAGCCTCCTTCGAGGAGCCAAAAACCACATCGCGGAACACCGGCGAGGTCGCGTTATACAGATGCACGGTGGCGCGCGGGAATCCAGCCAGCGCATCGATAGTGCGGTGGATGAGTTCGGGGCGCGACTGGGTGAGGACCGAGACGGTCACATCTTCGGGTACCGCGCCGTCCTCCGCCAGGGAGCGCACGAAATCCCAATCGGTTTGGGAGGCAGCCGGGAAACCAATCTCTATTTCCTTCACGCCGATCTTGACAAGCAGATCAAAAATCCGCCGCTTGCGGATCATATCCATGGGTTCGATAAGAGCCTGGTTGCCGTCCCGCAGATCGGTGGAGAGCCAGCGCGGCGCCTTGGTGATCCGGTTATTGGGCCAGGTGCGATCCGGCAGCGCGATCGGATTGGTGTCGAGGAAGGGCCGGTACTTGTAGAACGGCATTCCCGAGGGGCGCTGACGGTGCGTGTATCCGGAAGTTTTCATGGGGTGGTCACCTTGTCTTCTCTGTGTGGCGGTCAAATTTAAGAACGACGGCGCAGCTTAACCCGCCGCGAGAAGCCGAATAAGCTCGCGGCGGCTCATAAGGAGAAGGCGAGAGGAACCCATACGGATAACTCTAGCCCCTCAGCTAGCTGAATATGCACAGACTTGTCCGAGATGTGAGACATAACGCCCGGGATATGGACGATTACGAAGGGTGACGGCGCGGTGGGCTGGTGGTACCCGGCCGGGCCGCGTTAGTTCAGGGCTGCGGTTAGAGCACCGCCGGAAAGGCGTTCCAGTATCCCAGGCTCATGAGCAGAACCGCCTGGGCGCAGAGGGTGAGGAGGGTCGTCACTCGCGCGATGCGCCCCATGCTCGGCCGCGCACTCCAGCTGCGGAAAACGGCCCGCACGTGCATCCACGCCGCGCCCAGAGCCGCTAGGTGTACAAGGGCAAATCCGCCCTGGACGATGAGAAGATTATGTGAGTAGGTGAGCGCGATATGGGCAACGGCCACCAGGTAGATGAGGAATACCACCCAGGCTCCCACCACGGAAAGCGAAGCGAGATTGAGGGCTGCGCCCGATCTGGAAAAATTCGAGAGTCGATGCCCGCGCACCGGAATCCAGCACACCGCCACCAGCACGATGCTGAGCCCGAGGAGGGCCACCCCGCCCAGCGCGATATAGAGCGCTGTTTGGGCGGTGAACCACCCGCCGGCCGTCAGGGTGGGGGCGACGAATGCCTGCCGGGGTTGGTCACCGGCCACCCGCGGCTGCGCCGTCGCCGTAAAGGGTAAACCGTTAACCCAATCCGCGGTATCTTGCATGGCCGCCTGGGACAGCTGCCGGCGGTTGATCTGGAGGCCGTGGTCCGCGTCTTTGTAGTAGCGCACCGTGAGCGCGCTGTTTCCGGCCTCTTCCAGGTAGTTGCTCATCATCTGCGGGCCCTGGATCGTCGGCATGGAATTATCTGCCGTGCCGTAGAGCATAAGAACCGGCATGGTCATCTGCTTCTCATACGGCGCCGCATCAAAATCAATATAGCGGAAGGTGTCGGGGCCGAAATCCTGGCCGATAAGTTTTGGAATGGCGGCGCGCAGGCGTTCCGGTGCGTGAATCTCCCGCAGGTAGGCGTCGGCCGCGTAGGCCCCCTGCTGGCGGATCGGGAGCACCGGGGCGCTGATAAGAGCCACGTAATTCACCGCCCGCGCGCTGGTGGCCACAATGGGCGCAACGAAGCAGCCTTCGGATACCGCGTACAGGCCGGAGTGGCGCGCATCAACGTCCTCCCAGGAGAGCATCTCGCGGTAGACGTCCTCGAAATCCGCGGCGAGCTGGAGATAGTCACGATGCGTCGTCGTATAGTTCGCTACCCGTTTTTCCGGAACCACCGTAATAATCCCGGTAGAAGCAATAGCTTCGGTTTCCCGCCCGAAATCACGCGCGGAAGAAGTGCCGGTACCGTGAATAAAAAGCATGCCTGGCACCACCGGGCCCGCGCCTACCGGGCGTTTAACAACAGCCGGAATGAGGGTGCCATCCCGCAAGGTGATGGTGACCGTGCTACTCGCCACCTCGTACGTTCCCAGCCGCGCGGTGGGAACCCCGGTGGAAATTGTGGTATCCGCGGTTTGCGGGGCGATCGCGGCGGTCATGGGTTGCGGATTCCACCCCGGGCCGAAAGCACTCCCGATCAGCCCGGCGGCGAGCACCACTATCAGCCAGGTAACGAAACGTTTATGGGTGGGAAGCCAGCGCCGCCAGCCCCGGAGCGCGCTGTGTTCCGGGCCTGCGGCGCTTTCCATTCCGCTGGCTGGCACCAGGGTGCGCCCCGCCGGCGGATTCTCGGCGGGCGGGGTATCGGGATGATCGGTGAAACGCACGTATCAGAACCCGAGTCGATCCAGCATTTTCGGGTCACGTTGCCAGTCTTTGGAAACTTTCACGTGCAAATCAAGATAGACCGGCGTACCGAGCAGCGCCTTAATGGCTTTGCGGGCATCGCGCCCAATCTGGCGCAGGCGCGCACCCCCGCGCCCAATAACAATCCCCTTTTGGGAATCGCGCTCCACGTGCAAAGAGGCATGCACCCGCACCAGCGGGCCACCGTTCGGTGCGGTGTCCTCAATGATTTCGTCGATGGTGACCGCGAGGGAATGCGGAAGTTCCTCGCGCATTTTTTCCAGGCCCGCTTCGCGGATAAGCTCCGCGATGAGGGTTTCTTCCGTTTCATCGGTAATCGCATCCAGCGGATATAGCGGCGGGGAAACGGGGAGCTGTTTAATAATCTGCTCGGTGAGGACTTCCACCTGATCCAGCGTGGCGGCACTCACCGGGACGATCTCCACAAAATCATGGAAAGCTGCCACGGCCGCGATCTTCTCCGCAAGGGCTTCGCGGCTGACCAGATCGGTTTTAGTAATCGCGGCGATCATGGGTACTTTCGCGCGCACCGCCAAATCGAGGAGGTACTTATCGCCCGGCCCGAGTTTTTCATTAGCGGGTAGGCACATAACGATGGTGTCCACATCGGCGAGAGAATCGCGCACCATATCACCCAGGCGTTCACCCAGCAGGGTGCGGGGGCGGTGCATCCCGGGGGTATCGACCAGGATCACCTGACCGGCATCCCGAGTCACAATGGCGCGAATAATACGCCGGGTGGTTTCCGGGCGGGCGCTGGTAATCGCGACCTTCTTGCCCACCATCGCATTGGTGAGGGTTGATTTCCCGGCATTCGGGCGGCCCACCACCGAGGCGAACCCGGCCCGAAATTCCGTGTTTTCCACCGTCATCGTCTTCTAGTCCTCACCCTCATCATCGGTTTCTTCGCGCGCAACGATAATAGTCGATAACCGGCGCCGGCGCCCTTCGAAGCGGTCGGCCACCATGTGGATTCCGGCCACCGTTGTTTCTGCTCCGCGGATGGGAACCCGCCCGATGCTTTTGGCGAAAAACCCACCGGCGGTATCAACGTCGTCGTCCTCCAATTCGATTCCGAAGAGGTCACCTAGATCATCGATGGGCATACGCGCCGGGATGCGGAAACTACCCGCCTCGAGTTCTTCCACGGCCGGGAGGGCCCGGTCGTGTTCATCGGAGATTTCTCCCACGAGTTCTTCCACAAGATCCTCGATGGTGACCAGGCCGGCGATACCGCCGTATTCATCCACGACGAGGGCAATATGAACCTGGTCGGCCTGCATTTCCCGCATGAGCGTATCAATGATTTTAGTTTCCGGAACGAACACAGGTTCGCGCACCAGATCGGCCACCCGTAGCTCATCGTGCTGGTGGCGCCGGTGCACCCGCCGGATCACGTCCTTCAGGTAGAGCACCCCGATTACATCATCAATGGATTCGCGGTACACGGGCACCCGCGAGAATCCGGAGCGGGTGAACAAGGAGATGGCGCGGTCAAGGGTTTCATCGGCCTCCACCGCGATCATATCGGTACGCGGGACCATGACTTCGCGCACCAGGGTGTTCCCCATATCGAAAAGTGATTGCAGGATATCGCGTTCGGCATCATCCAAGGCCTCGGATTCGGCCACCCGTTCCACCATAACCGCGAGCTGGTCTTCTTGGCGTTGTTCGGCTTCTTCGGGTGAGAATTCGCGTTCCCGGATGAGTAGCGAAAGCAACCAGGTGAGCGGGGAAAGCCACCAGGTGGCTTTGCGCAGCACTCGCTGGTGGCGTTCCACCCCGAAACTCAGGGGGTTGAAGAAGGCGAACGCGAGGAGAACCAGCACCGTCACGCCGAAGAAAATGGGGAAGATCTGCCACCAGGCAGCTACATCCGTTCCCAGGGCGAAAGTGAAGCAGATTCCGTAGCTGGCCATGAGGAGGGCCCGCACCACCGCGATGCCCATAGAGGCGGCCGGGCGGCGGGCCATAATGGCCACCACGCGTGCCGAACCGCGTTCCTTATGCGCGTACATTTCCGCGGCTTCGGTGCGGGTCATCCGCCCGAGGGCAGCACCCACCACGGTGCACCACAGGGAGAGCAGCAGGCACAGGCCGGCCGCAATATAAAACGGAGCGGAGGGCAGCGTTCCCGCTGCCACAGGTAAGTGATCCATCCTTTCTTACACCTCCGTGGGGCGCGGATCGCCTCCCCCGCGTTCGGAGAGGAACACGAGGAGGAGTTGGCGTTGCAAAGCAAACATGGTGTCTTTTTCTTCCGGGGTTGCGTGATCGTAGCCGAGCAGATGCAGAATCCCGTGGGTGACGAGGAGGAGAATCTCCTCCGCGGTGGAGTGCCCCATGGCGTGAGCCTGGCGGCTGGCGACCTGCGGGCATACAGCGATATCACCGAGCATTCCCGGGCGCGGTTCTTCACCCGGTGGTGCCGGGCGCACCTCATCCATGGGGAAGGACATGACATCCGTGGGGCCTTCCAGATCCATCCACGTCACGTGGAGATCCGCCATGGCATCCTCGTCGAGGAGCACGATAGATAGATCCGCCATGGGATGCACCCGCATCTTATCGAGGACATACGTGGCCAGCTCCGAGATCTCTTCCAGATCCGCAGCCGGACTAAAACTCGATTCGTCATTTACTTCAATCATGTGGTCTTTCCTGACAACCGTTCCCTAGCTTTCCCCGAAACAGCTCTGCCGCCATTCACGCCGTGACACTACCGCTACCGCCCCGCGCTAACGTTGCCGGGAATCCCAGCGGGCATAGGCGTCGATGATTTCGGCAACCAAGCGGTGGCGCACCACGTCCGCCGAACTCAGCTCCGAGAAATGAATCCCCGGAACATCACGCAGAATCCGACGCACCACCTGCAATCCGGAAACTTTATTCGCCCCGAGATCAACCTGGGTGATATCGCCTGTCACCACCATTTTAGAGTTGAAGCCGAGCCGGGTGAGAAACATCTTCATTTGTTCGGGTGTGGTGTTCTGCGCCTCGTCCAAAATCACGAAAGCATCATTGAGGGTGCGTCCGCGCATATAGGCCAGCGGCGCCACCTCAATGGTGCCGGCAGCCATGAGTTTCGGAATGGAATCGGCATCGAGCATGTCGTACATGGCATCGTATAGCGGGCGCAGATACGGATCGATTTTATCGGTGAGGGAACCGGGCAAAAATCCCAGGGATTCCCCGGCCTCCACCGCCGGGCGCGTCAGAATAATACGTTTGACCTGCCCGTCATTGAGTGCCACCACCGCTTTGGCCATGGCGAGATAGGTTTTCCCGGTGCCGGCCGGACCGATCCCGAAAGTAATATCGTGGGTGTCGATTGCGTCCACGTACGCCTTCTGGCCCAGGCTTTTCGGGCGGATAGTTTTACCGCGCTTGGATAAAATATCGGTGTGCAGCAGCGTGGTGGGATGCGCCACGCCGGCGCGCGCAATATCAACGGCGCGGGCCACTGCGTCACGGGTGAGGATTTCACCTTCGGCAACGACGTCGATTAATTCCCCGAGGAGCGATTCGGCAAAATCAAGCTCGGCCGCCGCGCCGGTCAGGGTGATCCGGTGGCCAAGCACGTGAATAGTGGTGGGGGCGAGCCGTTCTTCCAAGGTCCGCAGGACGTCATCACGATGCCCGAGCAGCTGAATCATGGAAACTCGGTCCGGCACAACAATGGTGCGCTGGCTGTGTTCTGTATGCGTCATTACGTCCTATAGTAGCGCGCCCAGCGCCCGCACGGTGGCGATACTTGCCAGTGCGTAGGCCCCGGCGGAGGCGCTGCGCAGCACATGCGCCCCCAGGAGCACCGGGATAGCGCCCGCCGCCTGCAATGCCTCCATCTCCTCCGGTGCAATCCCGCCTTCCGGGCCGATAATCACGGCCACGGGCCCGGCCACGTGCGCGAGGCTCACCGTTCCGCGGGTTACCGCTTCTGCCAGGGTAACCTCGGCTTCCTCATGGCAGATGAACACGGTGCTCCCGGCGAGGGCCCGGGGCAGCTGCGCCGTCGTACTTAATGAACGGATACGCGGAATATAGCTGCGCCGCGATTGTTTCGCCGCCGCGCGTGCGGTGGCCTGCCAGCGAGCCCGGCCTTTTTCTTCCTTGTTTTTCCACGACGCAACGCAACGGGCCGCTTCCCACGGGACGATATCCCACACCCCGTATTCGGTGCAGGTTTCCACCGCCTGTTCATCGCGGCCGCCCTTGGCAAGGGCCTGCACCAGGGTGATGGGCCCGGCCGGTTTCGGCTCCGCGGTCACGGCCTCGATGCGGGCGCGCACCTCATTTTTGGCGACGACGCTCACCGTGCACCGGGCACGGCGGCCTTCCCCATCGGAAAGCAGAACCTCCTCCCCTACCCGGATCCGCATGACGTTGGCGTGGCGAGCTTCCTCGCCGGTGAGACTGAGTTCCTGGCCTACCCGGAGGGATGCGCCGGCTCCGCCCCCGGGCCGGGTGGCGGGGAAGTCAGCGAAGAAAAGCGGGAGCGTCACAGCGAACTCAACCTTTCGCGCAATTTATCGAAGAAGGATTTGCCCTGCTCGGATAGCTGAGCATCCTGCACGCTTTCCCCGCGCAGCTCGGCCAGTTCGCGCAGGAGCTCGCGCTGGCGTTCATCGAGGTCTGTTGGGGTTGTCACCGCAACGGTGATACGCATATCCCCGCGGCCCTTGCCACGCAAACGGGCAACCCCCAAGCCTTTGAGGGTGAGGACCACGCCGGATGAGGTCCCGGCGGGAATCTCCAGCTCGCGGTCCCCGTCCAGGGTCGGAATGGTGACGGTTCCGCCCAGGGCCGCGAAGGTCATGGGCACCTGAACTTCACCGAGGAGTTCTTCGCCCACCCGCTGGAAAATAGGGTGTTCCGCTACCCGGATTTCCACAAAAATATCACCGGCCGGGGCACCGAAGGTTCCGGCATCGCCCTGGCCGCGCAGGCGGATACGCATTCCGTTCTCGATTCCGGCCGGGATGTCCACGGTGAGGGTTTTTTCTTGGCGGATGCGCCCGGTGCCGTGGCAGGGGCGGCAGGGGTCCGCGATGACGGTACCGTGGCCCTCGCAGGTGTGGCAGGGCACCTGGGTAACCATTTGCCCGAAGAGGGAATTTGTGACTTGCTGAACCATGCCCTGGCCTTGGCAGGCCCCGCACGTGACCGGTTGGGAACCGGCCGCGCAGCCGCTACCCGCACATGTAGGGCACACGCTGAAGAAGGAGTCACTGACCTGGCGCTGGGCTCCGAAGACCACGTCGGAGAGCTCGATGCTCAAACCGAGCAGCGCATCACGCCCGCGTTCCCCGCGCGGGGCCGGACCGCCCGCGCGCATACCCGCTCCCCCGAAGAAGGTGGAGAAGATATCGTTCATATCGAAACCAAAACCGCCAGCCCCGGCTCCCCCGCCGAGTCCGCCGAGGTCGTATTGCCGGCGCGAGTCCGGGTTGGAGAGCACCGTATACGCTTCGTTGACTTCTTTATAACGTTCGGCGGCTTCCGGACCGGCGTGATCCGGGTGTAATTTGCGCGAGAGGCGCAGGTACGCTTTGCGGATTTGCTCCTGGCTCGCATCGCGTTCCACCCCGAGGGTTTCGTAAAAATCAGCCACATTTCTCCCGTCTTTGTTCTTTTCTGCGCCCTGACCGCGCCGGCGCGCTATCTAGCTGAGGAGTGCCCGTTCAAACGCCGTGCTCCCTACCGTGTATCACCGTACTTAGGACTGCCCGGACAGAATACCGGATAGGTAATGGGCAACGGCACGTACCGCCGCGATATTCCCGGGATAGTCCATTCGAGTAGGGCCGACGACGCCCACTCGGGCAACTTCGTGCCCGGCGACTTCGTAACTGGAGGAAACCACGGAGGTTTCACTCAGATTCTCATGATCGTTTTCCGCCCCGATGGACACCGCCACATCAGTTTCCATTGCGGCGAGGAGCCGCAAGAGCACCACCTGTTCTTCCAAGGCATCCAGCACCGGAGAAATCGAGTGCAGGAAATCCACCGAATGGCGCGAAAGATTGGCGGTGCCGGCCATGGTGAGGCGATCCTCCGCACCGGTATGCACCGCGGTGGTGAGCGCCGCCGCGATATCGCGCAGAGCTGCGGCAGCCTCCGGTTCGCTGCGTTCGGCGATCTCTGCGAGTACCGCAACCGCGGTGGTCAACGGCTGGCCGTTACAGCGGGTAGTTACCTCCCGGCTCACCGCGTCCACATCGAGACCTTCCAGGTGCGCAGGCACCGCGATAACGCGCTGTTCTACCCGCCCCGCGCTGGTAATGACCACGAGGAGAATACGGGTAGCGCCGAGCCAAATGAGTTCCAGGTGGCGCAACACTGCTTTATCCAGCGCCGGGTATTGGATGACCGCGACTTGCTGGGTGAGGTGGGAAAGCAATCGCGCGGCGCGATCCAGCACATCATCAAGATCCACCGCGGCATCAAGGATTTGACTGATAGCGCGCCGTTCCGCTCGCGAAAGCGGCTTGACGGTAGTAAGGGAATCTACGAACGCGCGGTAGCCGGCATCGGTGGGGATGCGCCCGGCCGAGGTATGCGGATGGGTGAGCAGCCCGGCTTCTTCCAAGACCGCCATATCATTACGCACGGTAGCCGGGGACACTCCCAGCGCGTAGCGTTCTACCAGAGCTTTGGATCCCACCGGTTCGCGGGTGGTGACGTAATCGCGCACAATCGCCTCAAGAACGCGCCCGCGCCGATCTTCTGCCGCCACCTGTGTTCTTCCTCCCCGCTCAGCACTCTATACCTTCGAGTGCTAATTCTACGCGGGGACGCCCGGGAGCGCATACCCTTAGAGCGTGATGTTCTCTGCTACCGGAATGCCTGATCGCTACGGCGACGACGTCCTCGCCCGCGACCCGCACGACCACCGCCGCCCCTCCCGCCCCGTTCCGGCCGCCCCCGGCCTCCTCATCGAGGATGTGGCCTCCGGCTTCGTGGGCGAGGTGCTTTCGGTAGGGAAAGTAGCCGGCCGCTGGCAGATGGAAGTGGAGGGCCGCGGCGGGGTGCGCCGTTCCTTCCCGCTGGGCAAAGGTTATTGGATCGAGGGTGAGCCGGTAGAAATCACCACCCCGAAAGTGGAGGCCCCGCGCGGCCGGCTCCTAACCGCGTCCGGATCTTTTCACGTCACGGCGCGGGCGCGCGTAGCACGCGCCTCGCGTATCTGGGTAGAAGGCAAGCACGACGCCGAACTGGTGGCCAAGATCTGGGGTGAAGATCTGGCTCTCGAAGGGGTGGTGGTCGAAGAATTACTCGGGGTGGATAATCTGGAGTCCGTAGTGCGGGAAACTGCTCCCGATAATGAGCATCGCCTGGGTGCACTGGTAGATCACCTGGTGCCCGGTTCCAAAGAATCTCGGATTGCGGCGCGGGTGGCCGGCCCGGGCGTGCTCGTGCTCGGCCATCCCTATATCGACGTGTGGCAAGCGATTAAACCTGCCGCCGTGGGCTTGCGCGCCTGGCCGGAGGTACCGCGCGGGGAAGATATTAAAGTGGGTACCCTGCGCCGGCTCGGCTGGCCGCACGAAACCGCGGAAGATATTGGCCGGGCCTGGGCCCGGATTCTTAGCTGCGTGCATTCGTATAAAGATATTGAGCCCGCGCTACTGGGCCGCATGGAAGAACTCATTGATTTCGTGACCGCTGCCGGCACCCGGTAGGGAAAGGCGTACCCGGTAGCGCGAGGACGCACCCGGTAGCGCTACGATTCCTAGGCCCTCAGGGTATATCCTTGCTGCGTGCGCCTATCCGGTCCCGGCCGGAGCCGCTGCCCTCGTTGTTTCGGTTCTTCTTCACCCCTATCAGGAGTTGTGATCACGTGGCCTCCCAGCGCCGCTCCGTCGTGGACAAAATCGCTGTTGCGTCCCCGCGCGGCACCCTCGCCGTCGCTTCGGTTCTCGTGGGACTTGTCTCTCCCTTCATCACGCTATCGGGAGAAAACGCCACCACGATTGTGTTCTTCCGCTTCGGTCTCGCTTTCCTTGCCCTACTGCCCATGGTGGTCCATGAATGGCGCCAGTACGGGCCGATGCGTCGCGCTGACCTGCTGCTCTACGCGGTATGCGGGGTGTGCTTCGGGGTGGATATGGCCTTGTGGACGCCGTCGGTACTACTAGCCGGCCCCTCGGTTTCCGCTGTGGTGGTCAATTACGTGCAGGCCCTCGCGGTACCGTTGGTCGCCTGGATTTTCTTCCGCAACCGGGTCCCGTGGATGTTTTTCGTGGCCGCGCCTTTTTCCCTCGGCGGGATTTTCTTACTTTCCGGTATTCTCGACGGCGCCGGCGGATCCGATCTGGTACGCGGCATTATCCTCTCCGCGCTCGCGGGCCTGACCTATACCGTCTACGTGGTCCTCACCGGGCGCACAAATTCTCCGCACCATCAGGGCACCGCCATGGCGATCGTCTGCCTGGTAACCACGGTGGTGTCCACCCCGCTGCTCATTGCCACCCACGGGCCTCTCACCCTCGCACTCTCAGCGAGTTCCTGGGGATGGATGATTCTTATCGCGCTTTCCAGCCAGGTACTGGGATGGTTGTTCTGCCAGGCAAGTATGCCCCTCGTTAATCCCTCGGTGGCCGCTACCCTTATTTTGATTCAGCCCCTGAGTGCCATTATTTTTTCCGCGCTACTGGTTGGAGAACGGCTCTCCGCCCTGCAATGGTTGGGCGCCATTATTATGCTGCTCGGGATCTTCCTCATCGGGCGTGCGCCCAAGCGCCGCTACCGGCTCGGGATCAAGCGGCCTTCGCTGCGGATTCGCCGCCGCCACGCATAACTACCCACTGCGCTACCAGAGCGCCCGGGTTACGGTATCAGCCAGGAGCCGCCCGCGCCGGGTCAAAACAAGGCGCCCGGAGCGCGCTATTTCTGCCTCTACTAAACCATCGCGAACCAGACCCGCCACCACCGCGGCATCCACGCCCCGCGGAATATCAATTCCCCGGCTCATCCGAATACCGAGCATGATTTTTTCTTCGCGTTGTTCAGCCGGACTGAGAATTTCCCGCTCCAGGGCCGGCGAGCTAATCGCCGAGTGGCTCATGGCTACCTCGCCCGCCGCGCGTGGCGCGGCGGCGCCGTCGTCGTTTCCAATCCCGCGAGCCCAGACGCGATCCGCGTACGCGCGCGGGTGTTTGACGTTCCAAAACCGTACCCCGTTAATATGCGAGTGCGCGCCGGGGCCGTAACCCCACCAATTCGCGTTCTCCCAGTAATAGCAATTGTGCCGGCATTCGTGACCGGGGCGGGCCCAATTGGAAATTTCGTACCAGCGGTAGCCGGCCGCGCTGAGAATATCGTCCGCGACCTCGTATTTATCGGCGAGCTCATCCGGATCGGGGAGGCTAATGAGGCCGCGGCGGGCCTGCATGCCCATTTTGGTTCCCGGTTCCACCATGAGTCCGTAGGCACTGATATGCGCCGGTTCGAGGGCAAGAGCCGCGGCCAGGGAGGTGCGCCACTGCCCCATTGTTTCCCCGGGCGCACCGTAAATGAGGTCGAGGGAATACTCCAGGCCCAACTCGCGCGCCCACGCGCATACGCGTTCTACCTGCCCGGGGCTGTGCTGGCGGTCGAGGGTGCGCAGCACCTCGGGTACGGCTGATTGCATCCCGAAAGAGATGCGGGTGAAACCGCCGGCGCGCAGGGTCGCGAGGGCCGCGCGGTCCACGGATTCCGGATTGCATTCCGTGGTGATTTCGGCACCCTCAGCCAGGCCGAAAGCGCTTGCGAGATCCGCGAGCACCGAGACGAGCTGCCGGGCGTCCAACAGGGTGGGCGTGCCGCCCCCGAAGAATACGGTGCGCAGCGCGGCGCGATTGGTGCCGGTGTCGAGAACCGCGCGCGAGAGCGCTATTTCACGGGCGAGGGACGCCGGGAAATCATCGCGGCCCGCCCCCGGCCCGAAGCTCGGCTTGGTGTAGGTATTGAAATCGCAGTACCCGCAGCGCACCGTGCAGAAAGGAATGTGGACGTAAGCGGAGAAACCGGCGCTCACATCCGGGTTCGGGAGGATGCCGGAAGCCGGAGCCGGCTCACCGTGCGGAAGGGAAGCCATCGGAGACTAGGCTCGCACCGCGAGAATATCGTGGATGGTGCGCCCGGCCGCAATGCCGCGTTCCTCAAAACGAGTCAAAACCCGTTCTTCCCACCGCGGTGCGAAACCGCCGCGCTCCGGGGTGGGATCCGCGGGGTTCGGGCGTTCACCGGCATGCGGATTCGTGAAGTACGGGGATGCTTCGACGACGTCGCGCATCTGCCAGGCGTAATTATCCCAATCCGTGGCCAGCCGCCACGCGCCTCCTTCCCGGAGCATCCCGGCCACCACCGTGGCAAAAGGCGCGGCCACCAGGCGGCGCTTGTGGTGGCGGGCTTTGCGCCAGGGATCGGGGAAGAATGTCCACACCTGCTCGACGCGCGGATTGGCAGCATTCGGATGGGTGGCGCTGCGCTCCGGCCCGCACGTGGTCACATCCTCCCCGCGCACCAGGCCCGCGCATTCCAGGCCAAAGAGGACGGGGAGCGCCTGGGCGGCGTCGGCCTCCAGCACCCGCACGTTCGTTACGCCCGCACGCAGAATACTGGCCACGCAGCGCGCCGCGCCGGGAGCCCACGCTTCGACGAGCAGCACATTATATTCGGGGTGGCGCTGCGCGAAGGAGACCCCGTGTTCGCCCGAACCCGGACCGATTTCCACGGCGAGCGGGGCCGCGCGGCCAAAAACTTCCGTGAGGTCACAGCGCGCATCGAGGGCAACCGTGGTGGCCTGGGGGCCGGGTGCCAGCGGCACGAAAAGCTCGGGGTGGCGGGCCACCGTTTCTTCGTGGCGCGCACCCAGGCGGGAACCGCGCAGGGAGAAGGAGCGGATGCGCCATTGGGAGCGATCTGGTGCGGGAGACTCGGCCATGCTTACTTCCCCGTGGGTGCTTCGGAGGTGAGAGCTGCCACGAAAGCTTCTTGGGGCACGTCCACGCGCCCGATGGACTTCATGCGCTTCTTGCCTTCCTTCTGCTTTTCCAACAGCTTGCGTTTACGGGAGACGTCGCCGCCGTAGCACTTGGACAGCACGTCCTTACGCAGGGCCTTAATAGTTTCGCGGGCGATAATGCGCGAACCCACCGCGGCCTGCACCGGGATTTCGAATTGCTGGCGCGGAATGAGGGTTTTGAGTTTCTTCGTCATCTCATTGCCGTAGGAATATGCCTTGTCTTTGTGGACGATAGCGGAGAAAGCATCCACCTGTTCGTGGTTGAGGAGCACATCGACCTTGACTAGATCAGAGGGCTGTTCGCCGGCAATATCGTAATCGAGGGAGGCGTAGCCCTTCGTGCGTGACTTGAGCTGATCAAAGAAATCGGTCACGATCTCCGCTAGCGGCAGCACGTAGTGGATCTCCACCCGTTCGGCCGTAAGGTAATCCATGCCCTGCAGCGCCCCGCGCCGTTCCTGGCACAGCTCCATAATGGAGCCTACGTAATCGGAAGGAGCCAGGATCGTGGCGCGCACGGTCGGCTCGTAAATCTCCCGAATTTTCCCTTCCGGGAATTCCGAGGGGTTGGTGACGGTGAGTTCTTCACCGGCGTCTGTGATGACCCGGTAGATCACCGAGGGCGCGGTGGCAATAATATCGAGGTCGAATTCCCGCTCGAGGCGTTCGCGGATAATCTCCAAGTGGAGCAATCCCAGGAAGCCGCAGCGGAAACCGAAACCGAGGGCCACTGAGCTTTCCGGTTCATACACCAACGAGGCATCATTGAGCTTGAGCTTTTCCAGGGCTTCGCGCAGATTCGGGAAATCAGAGCCGTCCATAGGATAGATCCCGGAATACACCATCGGTTTCGGATCGAGATAGCCGGGCAGGGCTTCGGTGGCACTCTCCCGCGCGCCGGTCACGGTATCTCCCACGCGGGTTTGGCGCACATCCTTCACCCCGGTGATGAGGTACCCCACTTCCCCGGCACCCAGCGCGGTGGTGGGGGTGGGTTCCGGGGAGATCACGCCCAGTTCCAGGAGTTCATGTTCGGTGCGGGTAGCCATGGTCCGCACCTTCGAGCGGGTAGTTAGCTCACCATCAACCACACGCACATAGGTGACGACCCCGCGATAAATATCGTAAACAGAATCGAAAATCATGGCGCGAGCCGGCCCCTCCGGGCGCCCGGAGGGCGCGGGAATCTCCGCGACGATCCGGTCCAGCAGTTCCGGCACGCCCGCCCCCGTTTTCCCGGAAACGGCTAGGCATTCCTCCGGTTCCACACCGAGCAGGGACGCCACTTCTTCCGCGATTTTTTCCGGCTGCGCGGAAGGCAAATCAATTTTATTGAGGACGGGAATAATCGTGAGGTCGTTTTCCATGGCCATATAGAGATTGGCCAAAGTTTGCGCCTCAATCCCCTGGGTGGCATCCACGAGCAGCACCGCGCCTTCGCAGGCCGCCAGCGAACGGTTCACTTCATAGGAGAAGTCCACGTGGCCGGGGGTATCGATCATATTGAGGGCGTAAGCTTTCCCCTCCACCGACCACGGCAACCGCACGGCCTGCGATTTGATGGTGATGCCGCGTTCGCGCTCAATATCCATCCGGTCCAGGTACTGATCGCGCATCTCGCGCTGTTCCACGATGCCGGTGAGCTGGAGCATCCGGTCAGCTAGCGTGGATTTTCCGTGGTCAATATGCGCGATGATACAAAAGTTGCGGATACGCTCGGGCGGTGTGGCGCCCGGAATAATGGCGCGCGATTCCTCAGCGGAAGAAATAGGCACGTCTCTCCTTCACAATAAACTCTGCTCAAGTATAGTCCTTGGACCATAATGGATATGGATATATCGGTCACGGGAGTTGCCATGAATGTTCCTTTGTCAGTGTTAGATTTCGCTACGCGGTACGACGGCGAAGCCCCCGCCGCGGCCCTGCACCGCTGTGTGGACCTCGCCCAGCGCGCCGAGGCTTTGGGATACACCCGGGTGTGGTACACCGAGCATCACAATATGCCCACGGTGATCTCCTCCTCCCCCGCGATTATCATCGGCTACGTCGCCTCCCACACCGCACGGATTCGGCTGGGTGCGGGCGGTGTCATGCTCCCCAATCATTCTCCGCTCGTCGTTGCTGAACAATTCGGGGCCCTTGCGGAGATGTACCCGAACCGTATCGATCTGGGGCTCGGGCGGGCACCGGGCACCGATAGCCGCACCCTCTACGCGCTGCGCCGCGATGCTAGCGCCTATGAGAACTTCCCCCGTGATGTGATGGAACTCCAGGGGTTCCTCGGGGATACTTCCCGGGTACCGGGCGTGGCGGCCTATCCGGGCCAGGGCACCCACGTCCCCCTCATTATTCTGGGTTCTTCGCTTTTCGGGGCGGATCTGGCCGCGCAGCTGGGCCTACCCTATTCTTTTGCTTCTCATTTCGCTCCGCGCCTGCTCCACGAGGCTATCGCCCACTACCGGGAGAATTTCCAGCCCTCCGAAGCCCTTGCCCACCCCTATGTCATTGCGGCGGTAAATGTGACCGCGGCGGAAACGTCGGAGGCTGCCGCGCGGGAATTTGAGCGGGTCAAGCGGGCTCGGGTTCGCAATATGCTGTTGCGCGGGGCGCCCGGCCGCGATATTTCCGATGCGGATCTTGCTGCGGTGCTGGACAGCGCGCAGGGCCGCCAGATCCTCGATATGCTCCGCTACACCGCGGTGGGTAATGCGACCGAGGTGGGCGAGTATCTGCGCACGTTCGCCCGGGATGCCCAGGCCGATGAGCTCATGATTTCGGTGCAGGCCACCTCGCATGAAGAATCACTGGCGTGCTTGGAGCTCACCGCCCGCGGCTACGGCTTGGATAGCTGAGGCAGGCACGGCGCGGGCAGCTAGGCGCGGCGTCGTACCGTATCGCGCAGCGTCGCATCCCCCACGCGCTATCGGCCGCCTCGCACGCCCGCGTTTTCTTTGTGGCACGATGGTCAGTATGCCTCTGTCGCAAAAACTACTCGGAACCGGCGAAGAACTCCTTGTCCATATGCACCCCGATGCCCGGCATTTGTTGCCGCGGGCGCTCGGTGCCGCGGCGGTGGTGTTCCTCGCGGTGCTCGGGGTGGTCGCGCTGCCAGGTAGTTGGCAGCCGCTGGCCGGGTGGCTGGTGGTGGCGGCCGGGGTTCTCACGCTTATTGCGATAGCCGGGTGGCCGTGGCTGCAGTGGTATATGAGCACCGTGAGTATTACCAACCGCCGGATTATCACTCGGCGCGGGGTATTCACGAAGCTCGGGCACGATCTTCCGCTCGCCGCGGTGGCACGGGTGGAGGCGCAACCTACGGGTACCGGCACCTCCGGTTCCCTTCTTGTGACGACGACGTCAGGTGCCACGGTCATTCTGCGCCGCATCGCGAATCTTCCCGCTGTCACCACGTTCCTGAACACGCTACTGGACAAGCGCGCGGGAGAGGGGTTTCACACCGGGACCTCGCGCGAAACCGCCTGATTCTGGTAGTGTTTGGAGATGGACTTTCACCGGTCGGGTGGCAAGTCCTTGTTCTTTCGTAACAACCACGGGTGCCCCACGCCCGCAGTCCTACGAGGAACGCTTCCCTCTCCGACCATATTCATCTATCGCCTAGCGATTGACCGAAAGAGATATTTCATTGGCTAATATCAAGCAGCAGAAGAAGCGCGTTCTGACGAACGAGAAGCGTCGCCTTCGCAACCAGGCCGTTAAGTCGGAACTGAAGACCTACATCCGTAAGACTCGCCTTGCCGTGGAAGCCGGCAATGCCGAAGAAGCGGAAACCCTCCTGGCCGCGGCCTCCCGCAAGCTGGACAAGGCTGTGTCCAAGGGTGTTATTCACCGCAACCAAGCGGCGAACCGCAAGTCGAAGCTTGCTAAGCGCGTGAACGCACTGGCCAAGTAGGCTGTGCCCCGGCCATGCAGGCCGGACCTCCGGCGCGGTTGTATCTCTTATATCTACCGCGCTGATACTTAGAGGAAATTAGAAAAAGCGGCTGGAACCTAGGCGTTCCAGCCGCTTTTCATATCGCTCACGAATTTTCTCATTCTTCTCCTTCGTGCTCGCCCTCGCGGTCCGCTTCCAAACTGCGGCGTTCCGCTTCCAAACGGCGCAGTGTAGCGCGTACTTCGTTTTCACGATGCCGGTGCCACAGCGCAAGGCCGAATAACGCAAGAGTGACAAGGCCGGGGATAAGAGCGTAGTCGTACCACGGGTTATCCCTCACTAGAGCCATTATCACGATACCCAACGTTGCACCGAGCCACGAACTTGCCCATATGAAATATCTCTTCGAGCGCATACCTCCTCCTTAAATCTCATTGCACGGACGATTGATGTTTTTATAAACTACCGAGATGGACACTCACCCAGCAACCCGAGTTCCCCTCATTCTTCTTCCTCGTGCTTGCGTTCCGCTTCCAAACGGCGCAGTGTAGCGCGTACTTCGTTTTCACGATGCCGGTGCCACAGAGCAAGGCCGAATAACGCAAGAGTGACAAGGCCGGGGATAAGAGCGTAGTCATACCAAGAACGCCTCTTCAGTACATTCAGTACAAAGCAGCTCAACACGACACCAAGTGCCAGTTGCGAGAAATAGAAGTACCTCTTCGAACGCATACCCCCTCCTTAAATCTCATTGCACGGACGATTGATTATTTTATAACCTACCGGGGTGAACGCTCCCCACAACAACCTAAGCTCTCCACATTGATTCGGCCCAGGTGCGCCTTTTTCCATAAGGTAACGTGAAAACGTTGCCAAGACGGTTACACAGGCAAGGCCACCAACCCCCGTAACTCCCAACGAACCGCATATGGCATTTCCAAGCACTCCACCGACAGCCATTCCAATCCGCTTATGTTCGTCCGTGTTGAGATAAAGGTATAGATACCAACCTGCGGTCACTCGGAACTGAGGAGCGTAGCCCTGCTCCCTACCCATGAGGGAGAGTTCTTGCGACGACTCTTTCGTCACCTTCCACCGCAAAGATCCCGTTGTTCGAAGCTGACCATCTGGTGGCACGCTTTCCGCTTCAATAAGCACCTTTGCCAAGTCTTGCGCGAGAGCGTCATCCTCACTGGTAGGTATCGACATATTAACATGAGACCCTTGCGGCACCTCGTCACCAGCAACAACTGCCGGGAGAGACCCGCCGCAGGCAAAAGCGAGAGTAACAGGAAGTACGGCGAAACTTTTGATAGACATAGCAATTCCTTCATAGATGTGAATACCTGTGACGCTTATTACAGGTACGATTTCACCGTAACACGAGTCACACTCACCGTAAATCAATTTCCTATTACACTTTTGCAACACTTCATTTAGCGCATATCACGGTTTGTTATATTTCTATCCAACAATCGAATTGAAGTCAGAATCCTGAAAGAAACTTATCTATAAGAGTCGCTAGATATACACGTAGCGCAGGTGGCCGGAACCTGAAAGGTGTTCCGGCCACCTGCGCTAACTGAGGGATTCCCTAAGCGGTTATAGTTGCTCAGCTTGCCCCGGCCACGCCCGGGCTAGGGCGCGGGAGCGAGGCTACCTTAACCGGGGAAAGCCGCATTGATGGCATCCACGGATGCCTTGGCATCGCCGAGCAGCATATCGGTATTCTCATTAAAGAACAGCGGGTTTTGCACCCCGGCATAGCCGGCATTGCCCATGGACCGCTTGAATACGATCACCTTCTTGGCATCCCAGACATGCAGCACCGGCATACCCGCGATAGGCGAACCGGGCTCGGAAGCCGAAGGATTGACCGTGTCATTCGCCCCGATAACCAGCACGACATCGGTATCCGCGAAGGAATCGTTGATATCGTCCATTTCCTCCACGATGTCATAGGGGACTTTCGCTTCGGCCAGCAGCACGTTCATATGCCCGGGCAGGCGCCCTGCTACCGGATGGATAGCGAAACGTACCTCGGTTCCGTTCTCGCGCAGCTTCTTCGTCAGCTCCGCCACCGGATATTGGGCTTGGGCCACGGCCATACCGTAACCGGGAGCAATAATCACCGAGCTGGCGTCCGCGAGCTCTTGGGCCACCTCCGCCGCGGTGGTTTCCGTGTGGCTGCCATAGTCACGCGCCTCTCCGGTAACTGCGCCGTCGGACCCAAAACCGCCCAGGATCACCGAAATGAAAGAACGGTTCATGGCCTTGCACATGATGTAGGAGAGATACGCGCCCGAGGACCCCACCAGCGCTCCGGTGATGATGAGGAGGTCATTGCCGAGGGTGAAGCCAGCCATCGCTGCCGCCCAGCCCGAGTAGGAATTGAGCATTGATACGACGACGGGCATATCACCACCGCCGATCGCGAGCACCATATGTGCCCCGAGCAGCAGCGCAATAATCGTGATGAGGATGAGGGGAATGAGGCCGGCCCCTACCCCGCGGGTCCAGGCGAACCAGATAATAAGCCCCAGGCACGCCAGGATCGCCAGCAAATTGAGAAGATTACGGGCCGGGAGCACCAGCGGCTTGCCGGGAATCTTCCCCGCGAGTTTCAGGTAGGCGCATACCGATCCGGTGAAGGTGATCGCGCCGATGAACACAGCCAAGCCCACTTCGCCCATATGGAAGGCATTTGTGGGGGAGAAATCTTCCCCGGGTTGCTGGAGGAAAGAGTTGTAGCCCACCAGCACCGCTGCCGCGCCCACGAAAGAATGAAGCAGAGCGATGAGTTCGGGCATGCCCGTCATTTCCACGGTGCGGGCCCTCCAAATCCCGATGCCGCCGCCCACCACGAGGGCGAGCACGAGCACCAGCACAACAACAGTGGAAGAAGCCTCCGTGGGGAAAGCGAGAACCACGATAATGGTGGCGACCAGGGCCAACACCATTCCAATGGCGCCCAGAATATTACCTTTCGCGGCGGTTTCCTGTTTGGAAAGCCCGGCCAGAGCGAGAATGAAGAGCAGGGCCGCCACCAGGTAGGCGACAGTTTGCACGCTGAAAGCAACCTTGAGACCACCCAAGTTCGGGGTGGCAAGGGCAAGGACGTCGTTAATAGTAGTGAGCACGGCTTAGCTCCTCTTAAACATAGACAGCATGCGCGCAGTCACCAAGAATCCACCGAAAATATTGATGGAAGCGAGGGTGAGTGCAATAGCGGCAAGGATGGTCACGGCTAGATGTCCCGAACTGAGCTGGAGGATTGCCCCCACCACGATGATTCCGGAAATCGCGTTCGTTACGGACATGAGCGGTGTATGCAGCGCGTGCGTCACCGAGGTGATGACGTAGAAGCCCACCACGCAGGCCAGCATGAAGACGATGAAATGCGAAGTCATGCTCGGCGGGGCCGTGAAGAGAATCCACAGGGCTACCGCCGCTGCCAGCCCGGCCCACAGGTAGCGCAACGGGCTAGGGCGGGACGGTTCAGGGGCGGCCGGCGGTGCGGGAGGCGCTGGAGGCGCAGCCGGCGCGGCCGAGACCTTGATGGGCGGGGGCGGCCAGGCCACCGCTCCCCCGAGGGTGACCAGAATACCGCGCACAATATCATCCTCGGTATCCAGCACCAGCTGGCCGTCCTTACCCGGGGTGGTGAGTTTGAGGAAATTGACGAGGTTCTGCCCGAAAAGCTGCGAGGCTTGGCCGGGCAGGCGTAGGGCAAGATCTTCGTAGCCAATAATCGTGACGCCGTTCTCGGTGTGGACAACTTCTCCCGGGCGAGTACCGGCCACGTTTCCGCCGTTAGCCGCCGCCAAATCAACGATGACGCTGCCGGGTTTCATGGCGGCTACCGCCGCAGAGTCCAATAGTTGCGGGGCCGGCTTGCCGGGGATGAGCGCCGTCGTAATAACAATATCCGCCGCGGCTGCTTCCCGGGCGTAGACCACCCCGGCTGCGTTGGCCTGATCCGCGGTCATTTCACGGGCGTAACCGTCCGCGGATTCCTGGCGTACCGGGATCTCCACGAATTCGGCACCCATGGACTGAACCTGTTCGGCAACATCGGCACGCACGTCCGTTGCCTTGACGATCGCACCCATGGAATTGGCGGTGCCAACCGCCGCAAGCCCAGCAACTCCCGCTCCAATAACGTAGACGGTGGCCGGGGGAACCTTACCGGCGGCGGTAACCTGCCCGGTGAAAAGCCGCCCGAAGTGGGAGGCTGCTTCGATAACGGCACGGTAGCCGGAAATATTGGCCATCGAGGAACGTACATCCATGGACTGAGCGCGCGAAATACGCGGAATTGCGTCAAGCGCCAGGGCCGTGAGTTCACGGCGCGAAAGTTCCTCGATAAGCTCGGGCGAGCCGGCCGGGTTCATACGCGCAATGAGGGTGGCGCCGCGGCTCATGCGGTCAAGGTAGCTCACATCCGGGGCGTCGGTGGCTAAAACAATATCCGCAGCCCAGGCTTCTTGCGCGGAAACGAGGCGTGCGCCCGCGCTTTCGTATTGGCTATCGGGGTAGGACGAGGCCTCCCCCGCCCCCGTTTCCACCACGACCTCGTAGCCCAAAGCGATGAGCTTGGCGACGGTATCGGGGGTGCCCGCCACCAGGGGGTCACCCGGGCGGGTACTTTGTGGTATTCCAACAAGCATAAAGTGCTCCTCAGTACAGCACTACCGTGCTGCGGTCTGCGTGGGCGGCGCTCCAGATACGCCATTGTCGCGCCGCCGCGGGACATTCCTTATTATTCCACGTTTCCCGAAGGGGCCTGAGCACCCCGGCAAGCGTGAGACTGTGCGGGTTAGTCGCTACCGCGTGCGCCGGGCGCGCCCGATGGTGATAATCGCGTGTTCAACAGCGAACTGCGGGTCGCGGGAGGCACCCTTGACCTGTTCATCGGCGAGCGCCACCGCTCGAATGGCTTGCCCGAGTCCGGCATCGCTCCACCCGCGTGCTTCCCGGCGGGCCCGTTGGGCCTGCCAGGGCGCCATTTTCAATTCTCGCTGGGTGATGCCAGGCGCCTGGACAATAGCGAGCTGGCGCAGTTTCGCCGCGAGCGCCGCCACGATGGGAACCGGGTTGACCCGGGTGGCGAAAGCGTGGCGGGCCAGTGCCAAAGCTTGGCCGGTACGCCCGGCCAAGGCAGCATCCGCGATCTCAAAGGGTGTTGCTTCATTGCGCCCGGCATAGAAATCCCGAATATGGTCCTCGGTGATCATCCCCTCCACATCCGCGAGGAGTTGGGAGGTGGCACTGAGTAATTCGCGCAGGTCCTGGCCGAGTGCATCAACGAGCGCCCGCACCGCCCCGTCCGTGATTTTGCGCCCGGCGGCCCGCACATCCGCTGTCACCAAGCGCGCCTTATCGTCATCGCGTTTGATTTTTTCGATCCGGGCTACTTGCCAACCACCCGCCGCGATAACGTCAAGGAGTTTTTTACCGCGGGTACCTCCCCCGTGCTGGATGATCACGGGAATATCCGCATTGGGCTGCGGTAGGTAGGCGAGCATCTCCGTGAGGAACGCGTCATTCATATGTTCGGCGCCGGTGACGATGACGATGCGATGGTCACCAAAAAGTGAAGGTGAGGTGTGCAGGGCGAGGGCCCCGCGTTCATAGGTTGCCGCGTCCACGCGCACGACCTGCACCTCAGGGTGCGCCTGGCGGGCAAGGCTGATGAGGCGGGCCCAGGCGCGCTCGGCAAGGACCGGTTCCGCGCCAACGATGAGGATCACCGGTTCTAAGCGGAGAGCGTCGTACCCGACCGCGCGTTCTTTGGCTGCCATAGCTCCATTCTCTCATGTCATAACCCACCTGCTGCACGGCGGGTGGCTTGGGTGGCGTGGGCTGCGTGGGTGGCTCCTCGCATTCGGAAACGAGGTCCCCTTCCGCCCATGCGATTGCCCCGCACGCGAGGGTGGGATAAATCTGGGCACCGGAATAAAGCTCATAGACGCGTGCGGAGGGATGCCCGTAACTATTCTCCCCCACGGATATCAGGGCAATTGCGGGGTCAAGTTCACGGGCGAGGCGCGCGGATTGGTCCGCGCTTCCGTGATGGGCGACGACGGCGATATCAACCGGCCCGACCGCCCCCACGAGGCGTTCTTGGGCCGGGGCAGTCGCATCTCCGAGAACCACGATGCGTTGAGCAGCCTGGCTAGTGCCACCGCTCGCGCCGGCGTTAGCTGCCCGGCCCGGGCTGTCCACACCATCAGCGTCGAGGAGGATCACGAGGGAATCCGCGTTGGCTTCCTCGGGAATGCTACGCGCACCCGGATGCGGGCTAAGAATCCGGGCGATGGGAACATCATCTACCCGCAAGGTTGTTCCTGCGGCTACCACGTTCACCGGAATGGAATGGGAATCGAGTAAGTCGAGTGCGGTGCGGGACTGGGGCTTCGGGGCGGAATTTGGAGATATCCATACCGCGCTGATTGTTGCGGTGCTGAGAACGTCGCGTAACCCTTCCACGTGATCGGAGTGAAAATGGGAGAGGATGAGGAGATCAAGATGACTCACCTGAGCATCGCTTAGGCAGCGAGCAGCGGCGGGAGTGCGAGGTCCAACATCAATCATTATCGTGTATCCGCGCACCCGGTAGAGGAAAGCTGATCCCTGGCCCACATCGCATTGCACCGCCGTCCAGTTGGAGGGAATCACGGTAGCGCCCGGCCCTCGTGATAGGGCTATAGGACAAAATGTGTTGGTTACGGTTTAGTAGGTTGGGTTCCATTTAGTCCCGTTGTGTAGATCGGTCCATTTTTCGCCCTCACGAGATAAATCACCAGGTCACAACGTCAATATGAATCCCATCACACTAAAATGAGCCAAGTCAGGCGGTGTTGTGCTCTATCCACCTTCAAAGCGATTGTAAAACCACTACGGAAACCCGATGTCTCTAGATGGTGTGGCCGTAAAAACAATTTTGGCAGGATACATGGTTAGCGAAGCTAAACGTTTATTTGGAATTGGAAAGCAAGAAATACCCGGATTGGCGCTGAGTGGATTCACGAATATAACTCAGTACGGCCATAATCTCATTACCCCAAGCTCCCCTGAGCCGTCACTCACCTCCGGCGATAAAAAGCTAAGAAAGAATAACCGAAACTGGAACCTCTTAGAACGGCTCGATAGTGCCGAGCCGTGGGGAATCCCTATCATAGATCCGTGCACGGCAATCCCTAAGAAGCTCATTGCTTTCTCCGAAGCTGCCTCAAAACGAAGCAAGGCAGAAACCGGAACGTGGATTCATTTCTACGAAGATGACTACAAGTTCGAACGACTTTGGAAACACCCGGAACGTTATATCAATAGATTGAGAGAATTTGGGGGAATAATTTCTCCCGACTTCTCGACATACGCGAATATGCCCGCGGCCGAGAAGCTTCATTCGGTTTATCGCAACCAGCTACTTGGAAGTTGGGCACAACACGAGGGTATTCCTGTAATCGCGAATGTGCGCATGTGCGGACCGTATTCAGACGAATACGCATTGGCTGGAATCCCTTGTGGCTCAACGCTCGCCATCGGACTCCATGGCTGCGTGAAAAATCCCGCGAATCGCGCCATCGTCAAAGAAGAAATTCGGCACATCTGTGAAACTAAGCAGCCAACCGCCATCGTTGCCTACGGCTCAGAAAGTGGGAGAGTACTTGATCCCGCACGCGAGCGCGACATCGCAGTTTATCTATTCGAACCAGATTTTCGAACACGTTCAGTCTGTCGGCAGTCCATCTTTTCCGAAAGCAACAATAACAATCCGCGGGGTCCGGGATGCTCACCAGGAACACCGCCAAACCCCGCGGATCGTGTGATGTGCACTAGCGTTTCCGCTACGGCGACATCATGAAATGTGAAATATAGGAACTGTTATTAGATATAGGAACCGTCCGGCTGTGGGAAGAAGCCCACGTGGCTGTAGAACACCGTGAGGGACAGGAAGATCCACAGCATGCCCACGCCCCAGGTCAGGATGGCGGCAATACGCGCCACCCACTTGCTATCCGGAACGAAGGGGGAGAGGATCGCCGAAACCCCGGTGCCCACGTACAGGAACATGACCAGCAGCGGCTCGATCAGCGATCCGGCCATGAGGCGCGCAACCGGCTCGATTTCCGGGGGACGCCACATACCGAAATGCATACCCGCGATACCGAAAAGCACCAGCCCGAAGCCACCAATAGCGGCCACGTAGAGAAGCGGACGCAGCGTGGCCACCAAATCGAGGGGACGCACACCCTTATCCGCAAGCTTTTCAGCGCGCAGAATCGCAATACCGGCGATAAAGGTCAAAATTCCGTAGAAGGCAGCCGGCTCACCGAAGGTGATGTTATCAACGGAGCAGCAGAAAGCGCCGTCGATCTGGGCCAGCGGCCAGGTCAGGGTCATATGAATACCGGTAATCCCCAGGAAGGCACCGGTAGCAACGAAAGTCCAGCCCCACCCGGCCAGGGTGCGGTGATTCGGGTTCGCAGCCACGCGGGCGAAAAGAACCACGAGCACCATAATCGCACCGGCAACGAGCGCCATGGTGGTGTTATACGTAATACCTTGCATGAGCATGGCCCGTTACCTCCTTTCCGAAAGCAGGAATTGGCGGATGGACATCAAGGCGATGGAAGCGGCAAAAGTGATGCACCAGCTCAGGACGCCAAGATCCTGCCCGGTACTTCCGCTTGCCGTGGCCCAGAAGACCAGCCCGATAACGAGTCCAAGCGCGAGGACAACCCAGGTGGCTTTAGCGAGGAGCGACGCCCACCTGGCAACCTTGTGCTCCTCTAGGTCAGTGGGGATGCCACTGAAATCTTGATGATTTTCCATGTGTCAAGCATAACTTAATTTGCCCAGAGTTTTATCAGCTTGCATGGAGCATTTCCCCGGACAATAGTCCCGTGTGACGGAAATCGCTGAAAACTCGCCATTTTGCGCAGGTTTTGTTTTGAGTACGACGCCGCAGTGTGTCTCACCTCCCGGACAGACTCCTATACCCGGTACGAATTCAGCCCGCATCCCCAAAGATGGCTCTTATATCCGGGTTTGCCCTGTTATGGCAGCGAGAAGTCGACCTTATTAAGGTTGAGTACCTCAATGAGCCTGCTTTCCTGACAGCCGCGGGGTGGACAGAAGTGTCAAAGTGCGTCATTCGGGACCGCGCAGGCGCCACAGTACGCGTTAGAGACACGGAATCGGGTGCAAACGGTGCTCTCCCTCGCACTTCGTTTGCGGACCCAGTTCGTACGGATCCGAGCCGGATCCAAGCCAAGGACACGCCGTCATTAGACCCAAGTGTCCTATAGGCCCCAACGCCTTGATCATCAACCGAGCCAGCGGGGAAATAATCGCCGAGTTCACCATCGACCCGACCCGGGATTACCAAAAGAAAAACACGAAGAAAAACGGACACATGACGCGAAACATACCCGGACATATGACGTGAGACATCCAACCCAAAAACACGAAAAATCCCGCGTCACAGGCGGACCTATGACGCGGGACATCACATCGTCGGGCTAGCGGGATTTGAACCCACGACCCCTTGACCCCCAGTCAAGTGCGCTACCAAACTGCGCCATAGCCCGAAGCGATAAGAAAACTTAGCGCTACCCCCGTTCCGAAAACCTGATTTCAACACCGGGTCATCGCCACGTGGACCACATGAGATTACCTCATGAGCGCAGACAAATACAAATCTCAGAAGGTGACGTAGCACGCTCTTCCCTCGGAACTGTGATACGCCCAGCCCGGTGCCATCACTCCGACACAACGGCTCTGACGTATCTTTCGGAACGGATAGCCTCACTAGAGTTATCACCCCGAATCGTTATAGGATTGTTACCGATAAAGACGCGCCCGGGGAGCGCACCAGGGCAGTGAAGGAGAAGTCATATGGCTGAACAATTTGATCCGAGGTCGGCCGCACCCGCGCCTACGGAAACTTCTCGCTTCACCGCTATCGGCGCGCAACCTGATCAACCGGTGGCCGAACGGCATCTCAGTCCGCAAGAATGTACCGCTATTGATGCGCTCCCTGCCGGCTCCGCGCTCCTGATTGCGCTCTCCGGTCCTAATTCCGGAGCTCGGTTCCTTCTTGATGGGGAAGTGACGAATGCGGGACGTTCCCCACGTGCCGATATTTTTCTTGACGACGTCACTGTTTCCCGTAAGCACGTTCAGTTCTTCCGCCGCGGCGATACGTTCCACGTGCGTGATTCCGGTTCTCTCAACGGCACTTACGTAAATCGGGAACGAGTCGATGACGCTGTACTCCGCACCGGTGATGAGATCCAAATCGGAAAATTCCGGTTAACTTTCTACGCTTCGCGAGCCGGTGCGTGATACACCGGTGATATCTCGCGCTTCTACGGCCACTCCGGATTCTTCCTTCCCGCACACTTGCGCGCCGCGCCGCATGCGGACGGATGGCAGCCCGAGCACCTGGCCCCATGACCTCAGCCACGAACCAACTCTGCGTATCGGGGAGGTTCGCCGTGCACTCACGGACGAGTTCCCCATGCTCTCGGTTTCAAAGATCCGGCATTACGAATCCATTAATCTTATTTCTCCTTATCGCACCGCTACTAATCAGCGACTTTTTTCCACCTCGGATACCGAGCGTTTGCGCTTCATCCTGAGGGAACAGCGTGATCGTTTCCTACCCCTCGATCAAATCCGGGAGGAGCTGCGTCAGCTCGACGAGGGCATCATTGAGGCCCCGGGACGCCCCGGGGGAATGCGCGCCGTCGCCGCACCGGAAGTGCGCCGCCCGAAACCGGGCGAACGTATTACTCAAGCCGAACTGGCCGATATGACCGGAGCGGCTCTGGGCACCATTGAGGAGCTCGTCACCGCTGGCATCCTTGCTACCGACGCACGCGGGCGCCTATCCGCCCAATCGGCGGATATTGTGCGTTACTGCGTGATGCTGCTGGAAGCCGGTTATGATCTACGTCAGATTCGCAGCGTCAAAAATTCCGCACACGCTCAAGCCGTGATGATTACCACCCAGCTAGCTACCGAGCTGGCAAAGAAAACACCGGTTGCCTCCGAGCGCGCCCTCAACCAGGCCGCCGAAGACGGCACCACCATCGCGCGGCTTTACGGTGCTCTTCTCACGGAAAACGTCGAAGTGGAACTGCGCTAAGGTGCGTTCCACCGCCGCGCTCACGGGGCACGTTTTCAACCTCGTCTTAATGCACTAAGGCCAGCTCGCCGCTCCGGCAAGTAGCCTTTTGCGCAAAAATGAACCACGTCAGGCAGACAGCACCACCCACTCAGGAGTAAGGTGGCAGTACAACTTCATATCGATTGAACCGAACCCAGGTCATGCTGGGCACCTCAACTAGCAGGAGACAATTAATGTCAGGTTCTGTGGAAACCCAAGGTATCGACCTTGTATCGCCCCACGAAAGGTACGGTCGCCCCCGCGATCTTTTCTTCCTGTGGGCGGGCACAACCACTAATATTTTTACCGTGTCCTACGGCGCCATGCTGGTGCTGCTTTACGGACTTTCATTCACGCAAGCGCTCGCCGTTATCGTAATCGGCAACGTTATCGCATACCCGCTTCTCGCGCTAACCTCCATTCAAGGGCCGCTAACCGGCACCACCACGATGACCATTTCGCGAGCATCACTCGGTACTCGCGGAGCTCGTATTAATGGAGTTTTGTCCTGGCTGATGCTCATCGGCTTCGAAGCCGGGGGACTCATTCTCGTTTACTATGCCTGTGAGGCACTCCTCGCTCGTGCGGGTATCGCCCTGGAGGGCGGCGCGCAGATTACCGTCGTCGTTCTTCTTGCGGGTATTCAGCTTCTTCTTCCCCTTCTTGGCCACCGGATACTCATGGCAGCACAAAAATACGCAACCATGATTTTCACGGTGGCTTTTATTGTGTTAGCAGCCCTCATTATTCCGCAGGCCGCGCCGGGCGCCTCCGCGGGTACCGATTCGCTCTTCACCATGATTTCTGCAACCTCGCTCGTTATTGTTTCGGGCGGGCTTTCCTGGGCGCCAAGCGGAGCAAATTTCTCCCGTTATCTACCCGCTAATTCTTCGCCACTCGCAGTGGGAACCTGGGCGGCGCTGGGTGGGTTTATTCCCTACGTGCTACTCCAGACCCTCGGGGCCGCGATGGCAACTGTAGCGGTTCCCGCTGAGGTGGAACTTTCTAATCCGCTGGCCGTCCCGGCGATCCTCAGCCCGGCGTTTGCGGTACCTTTCCTCATTCTTGTTATGGTCGGTTTGCTGCTCCAAAACGGCACCAACCTCTATTCTTCCGGCCTGAATTTGCAGACCGCCGGTATCCACGTTCCGCGCATGGTTATCGTGTGCATCGATAGCCTCATCTGCGTGGCCATCTGCATTTTCGCGATCCAGCAGGAAGCGTTCTACAGCCTCCTCAATGCTTTCGCCGCCTCGCTAAGCATCTGGCTGGCGCCGTGGGTGACCGTATATTTGCTGGATTGGGTGGCCCGGCACGGCACCTACCATCTTTCCGGCCTGGCCATTGAATCCCACGGCCCGTACTGGGGCAGCGGTGGGGTGCGCTGGTCCGGAATGGCCGCGCTGCTGGGCGGCATGCTCTGCTCAGCGCTCTTCACAAACTCTGGCTACCTGGTGGGCCCGCTCACCCGACTCCTCGTGGATGTGCCCGCCGCGGCACCGGATCTGTCCATTCCCGCCGGAGTGATCGCCTCCGCGCTAATCTACCTGGCTCTGCGCCCGGTGCGCGAACGCGAACGCGCTGCCCGCCGGGCCTTCATTACCGCTGCCTAAAGGCCGCATACCGTCACCCCGCAACAACGTCATTATTTTTAGGAGAAACTCATGCCTCATCGTCAGCTTCTTGATGTCGCCTACGGGCGCGCCCACGCCGACACCATTATTGACAACGGAATTCTGGTAAACGTTCTCACTGGGGAAACCTACCCCGCCTCCGTCGCCATCGCTTACGGGCGCGTGGCCGCGGTGGGGAACGTGGACGCGCAGCGCGGCCCGAACACCACCATTATTGATGCCGACGGCGCCTATCTGACTCCCGGTCTCATTGACGGGCATCAGCACATCGAATGCTCCAAGCTTTCCGTGACGATGTTCGCGGATCTGGTATCCCGCTACGGAACAACCTCCGTTATTTCCGGCCTCGACCAGATCCTGGTATCCGCAGGCCTGGAAGGCGTCAAGGAATTCCTGGCCGAAGCCGAAGAATCCTCCATGCGAGTGTGGTGGGGTGCGCCCGCTAAAGCTCCCTACACGGTTCCTGAATCTACCGTGGGGCACCGTTTCGCGGTGGAAGACCATCGGAAAGTGCAGCGCATGCCCGAATGCGTGGGCTTGTGGGAAACCGTGCAGGAAATGGTGGAATACGGTGATGAAGAAGTCCTCACCGCCATGGACCTGGCCGAGGAAAACCGCCTGCACGCCTTTGGCTGCGCACCGCTCGTGGATGCCCGCCGGGTAGCCGGCTACGCAGCTTCGGGCGTGACGCTGTGTCACGAATCCTATTCTCCGGAAGAAGAACTGGAGAAGATGCGTAACGGCATCAATATCCTTATCCGGGAATCCACCGCCGCCCCGATGCTCGAGGAAAATATTAAGCTCATCACCGAGATGGGCGCCCCGGCCCACCGGGTTGGTTTCTGTACCGACGATGTGACGGCCACCGATATTTTGGGCCGCGGCCACCTCGATTACGTGGTGCGCCTGGCCATTGCGAAGGGAATTGATCCCGTCACCGCGATCCAGATGGCCACGATTAACACCGCGCGGATGTTCCAACTCGATGACCGCATCGGTGCGATTGCTCCGGGGCGTTTCGCGGATATTCTCTTCGTTGATTCCCTCGATGATTTCCGGCCCCGCACCGTCCTCAAGGGTGGGAGGATCGTGGCGCAGAACGGTGCCGCCGTGCACGCCCCGCATGCACCGCAGCGCACCGCAGCGGTGCTCGATACCTTCAAGCTCGCCCCGGTCAGCGCTGATCGCATCGCAGTTCGGGTTGCCGATTCGGCTACCTCGGCGCGAGTGCGCACCATCGTGCTCTCCAAGGATGTTGCCTTCAAGCGCCCCGGAGCTGAGGTGGAACTCCCGGTGGTGAACGGCAAGGTGCAACCCGATACTGCCCAGGATGCCGTTTATGTATGCGTAGCGGAACGCTACGGCAAAACCACGAATTTGCCCGTTGCTTTTATTCAGGGCTTCGGCCTCAAGCGCGGGGCAATTGCCACCTCGGCGGCCCCGGACGATAACAATGTGGTGTGCGCGGGAGTAAACCCGGAGGATATCGCGCTGGCGATTAATCAAGTTTCCCGCCTGGGCGGGGGACAGGTTGCGGTGTGTGATGGCGAGGTTGTTGCCTCCCTGCCCCTCCCGGTGGGTGGCATTGTTGCCGACCTGGTAGCCGAAGATATGGCCACCGCCGAAGCGGAGATGGACCGGGCTGCCCGGGAGGTGCTGGGTGCGGATCTCGATTCGCCCTTTGGCCAGCTCATCTTCCTGTCCATCACCGCGATTCCCGATTGGGCGATCACCGATCTCGGCCTCATTGACTGCGTCAAATTTGACGTCGTCGATCCCGTTATTGCAACACGGTAACGTAACGGGTACCCGCGAACGTAACCACGCAGAAAGGAAAAATATGACTGCGATATCGCCCTTCGTGCAGGGTCTGCCCAAAGTTGAGCTCCACCTGCATATTGAAGGCACCCTGGAACCCGATCTCAAATTCAAGCTCGCCGCGCGCAATGGCGTAGAGCTGCCTTACGCCAGCGAGGAGGAGGTGCGGGCTTCCTACCAATTCGATGACCTCGCCTCTTTCCTGGACGCTTATTACGAAGGCATGAGCGTGCTGCTCACCGCGGAGGATTTCTATGACCTCGCGATGGAGTATTTCCGCAAGGTAGCGCGCCAAAACGTTCGTTACGTGGAGATGTTCTTCGATCCGCAGGCGCATACCTCGCGCGGGGTGGAATTCCATACCGTGATCTCCGGGCTGCGCCGTGCCCAGATTGAGGCGCGCGAACAGCTGGGTGTGGACAGCGCTCTGATTATGTGTTTCCTGCGGGATTTCCAGGCCGAATACGCCATGGCAACCCTGCTGGAATCCCTGCCGTACCGCCCCTGGATAATCGGCGTGGGGCTTGATTCGGATGAAACCGGCAACCCGCCCGCCAAGTTCGGGGCCGTCTTCGCGAAGGCCCGCGAGCTGGGATATCAGCTGACGATGCACTGCGATGTTGATATTGCAGATTCAGCGGAGCATATTCGTCAGGTTCTCGAGGACGTGCGGGTGGACCGCGTGGACCACGGTACGAATGTGGTGGAAAAGCCCGAGTTGGTGGAATACATGGCTGAGCACGGTATCGGTCTGACCTCCTGCCCGATCTCCAATACCTGGGTCTCCGACGGCTCTAAGGTGGGACTGCTCACCGAACTGGATAAGCGGGGGGTCAAGGTTACTGTCAATTCGGACGACCCGGCCTATTTCGGTGGCTATATCGCGGAGAATTACCAACGCGTGGCGGACGAAGCCGGGGCAGATGAGGAGACCCTCAAGCGTTTCGCGCGCAATGCGGTGGATATTTCCTGGGCGCCGGCCTCGCTCAAGGAACGCATCGCCGCGGAGATTGCTGCCTACGAGGGCTAGGTGAGGTAGGCGCTGGGGCGTGCGCGCGAGGCATCTCGCATGCTCGCCTCAGGTACCTCAACTGTCACAATAACATCGCATGTATCGTTTATCACATCGCGATGGGAACGACGGCGCCGGCCGCTTCCCGCGTGGGAGCGTGCCGGCGCCGCGGGCTTTAAGTGGCGGGAACTAGCCAATTTGTGGAGTGGATGCGGTAGGCTAGGGGAGTAGTAAACAGTGCTTTCTTGCGGCACCTTACCCTAAAGCTCAAGTTGAGCTTTAGACACGCCGCGCCGGGCGCTGACCCGCTGGCCGGCCTGCTATATCGTGGTAGCTAACACTGGCAACCGGCCAGAATCCACGCTGCGAAACGGAGAGACTATGAGCGACGCGACCGCCAAAGACGCGACGTATCGGCGCACCCAACCGATGCTCTTCGGCGATCCTCTTCCCGAGCTTGACGCCGAAACCGGCTACCGCGGTCCGATTGCCTGCAAGGCAGCAGGCATCACCTACCGTCAACTCGATTACTGGGATCGCACCGGTCTTGTTTCACCTACCGTGCAAAATGCGTCGGGTTCCGGCAGCCAGCGTCTCTATTCTTTTAAAGACATCCTGGTCCTCAAGGTGGTTAAGCGCCTCTTGGATACCGGGGTATCACTCCAGCAGATTCGGGTTGCGATCGCACAGCTCAAGGATCGCGGAGTGGAAGATCTGGCCGGTATCACCCTCATGTCTGACGGTGCTTCGGTCTACGAATGCACCTCCGATGATGAAGTGATCGACCTGGTCAAGGGCGGCCAGGCTGTTTTCGGCATCGCGGTTGGCCGGGTTTGGCGTGAAATCCAGGGTTCGCTTTCCGAGCTTCCCACCGAACGCGCTGAAGAAGAAGTGGTGGATGAATTGGCGCAGCGGCGGGCCGCCAAGCGCCGCCGCGGTGCATAACTCACAATTCTTTTACCATCCAGGTCCGTTGCCGAAGTGCAGCGGACCTGTTTCGTTTATTATCAAGGCTCCAGGTAGCTCTTGCTCATTTCCTACCCTGGCGAGCAACGTCACTCAGCAGTATAGAAACCCGGCACCGTTACCACGTAAACGAAACCTCTGGAGGAAGCTTTTATAGCTTCGTTTCCAGAGGCTTCGTTTACATTACTGTTTTCCCGTAATCGTAGTGGCTAATTTCCGTAGTTATTTTCTATCCCAATGGCGCAACCGAACGAAGGCAAGGCCGGTGGCAAGAAGCAGTACAACTCCTGCAATACCACCAGCTGCTGCCGTTCCTGTATGCGCGAGCTTTTTGGCGGAAGTGGAACTGATTGCATTGTCGGTACCCGAATTTGTGGGATTAGGACTGGGAGTCCCCGGTTTCGTTCCCGGGTCGTCATCAGGCTTCGTTCCCGGATCACCACCAGG
>NZ_JBQAIK010000021.1:61695-99827 GCF_051905915.1 Actinotignum sp. UMB0459
CTTGGCCCCCGGATCACCACCAGGCTTGGCCCCCGGATCACCACCAGGCTTGGCCCCCGGATCACCACCAGGCTTGGCCCCCGGATCACCACCAGGCTTGGTTGTTATTTTCTCCCATTGACCAGTGAGAGTAATGTCACCCGTAACTGAAGTGGAGAAATCATAAGGCTGACCGTCCTTAAACCAGCCAATGAACTTGTATCCATCCCGAACAGGAGGTGCGATATTTTCGGCCTGTTTGCCATGAAGTACCTGCCGGTTACCATCCGGTGTTACCCCATCGTCATAACGGTAAGTAACGTTGTATAGAATCTGATCCCACTCCGCAGTCAAAGTAATATCAGATTTAACCGGGGTAGCGAAATCATATTGATGACCATTGAGATACCACGCGATGAAGGCATGACCTTCCTTAATCGGATTCTCAGGTTCTTGTGCGGGAGATCCAGCTTTAACCTGCTGGGAAGGAATGACGTTTCCGCCACGAGTATCGAAAGCAACCGTGTACTTAGCGACGGCAGCCCACTGTCCATACACAGTTGTGTCAGCCGTAATCGGGGTGGTGAAATCGAAAGGCTGTGTGAAGCTTTCATCTTTGAACCATCCCTTGAAAACGTGACCCTTTTCTTCCGTGTTAACGGTCGGGAAACCCGGCTGGGAAACCACAGTATTACGACTTACCTTAACTGAAGATTCGGCCTTGGTAGAACCATCGGGAAGGAGCTGCTTGAAATTCACAACAGGCTTCGGAACAACCCGAACCTTTACGGTATCTTCCGCATAGGAACGAAGGCCCATCTCATTGTCCTGCCAAATCCAATCAGCAAAAGGACCTGCTTGTAACGTGAGCTGGTACTCGCCTGGGGTGGACGTATCCACACTACCGGAAGCTACGCGATACATAGGCGCATCGTTTCCGCTAAGAATGGTGGTCCACTGATAATCAGGGTTCTCTTTAGTACCCGAATTCTTCAAATAGCTATACGAATCAACGAGTTTCTTTAGGTTAGTCTGGGCTTTATCGACCTCTTCCTGTTTCCGTTGAGGTCCCGTATAGAAGTCACTACCCTCCTCAATCTCGTATACGGTATCGATAGCATTGAACTTGACCAGATTTTGCTTTTCTCCCCACAGACCAATATTGAAATTCTGCGTGGAGCCATCCGGATAGATATAGTGCGCTTTCTCGATGGGAAGGCCTGGTGTCGAATCATAAATGGCCACCAGATGCGGAGAATAATTGAACTTCTCGAAAATCTGGAGGTACCTCATATGCGTCGCGGCATCATAACCGGTCAGATAATGCTTGTTGGGCTGGTCCGCTACGGAATAGGCTGCAAGTTCCTCACGAGTCATTGAGAAACCGATTTCACCATTAGCATCAGTGGTGAAGAATTTCCCTTTATTTCCGTCGATAATCTCGCTATTGCGTTCGAACCAGAGATTCAACCCGGAAACGGGTTCTTTCGTCTCATCATCGACGTATTTCAGCTTGAATTCATACGGCGTACGCTGATCAGCGGGGAATGCCACATTTGATTCGGTCGGGGTATTCCCGTACTTAGTATCCCGACCGAGGACATTCGCTGACGAATGGGAGCGCTCCAGGTGGCGCTTCGGAACGACTGTTACCGTTCCTGTAGCTTTGGTGGTCTTCCCTCCACTATCAGTGAGGGAGAATTCGACGGTGTAATCCCGAACCTCGTTATACACGGAATACTTAGGTTTATCTTTACCTTCCGTGAACCCACTCTTATTCGTAACGACAACGTCATCACTTCCGAGCTGAGAATCTTCTGCGTCCCCGGCTTTCACGATCATGCGTTTCAGATCGAAGGGATATGTGCTCGCGATTGTGACGTTTTGTATTTCCAGGGTCGGAGCGGTGTTATCCGGCGCAGCCCAAGCCGTGCCGAGCGTAGCGCCGGTAACCATAATTCCGGAAACCAAGCCCGCGGCGATGGTGCGAAGCCGATTCATCCCCTGTCCAATTTTTTCTTCCCGTAGTTTCATCTGCAATCCTTTCAACAGCGCCACCGAGGGCACACTTCGACGCGCACATTCTTGACACTGTGACTTGATATTTTGCACCAGCTATAGTGACAAGATAACAATACCGAAGTTCTTACTGTATTTGTTTAGAGTCATTTGATTTCGAGGAATACGAGAGCACTCAACGCTGCCCTTGCGGAATAAACATCCCTCTGACCTTGGCAAATGCGAGGTTGTTTCATTTTAGTGATCTTCGAGCTACTAACCAAGAAAATGTTTCTCAGCTTTATCTTTAAGCGATGCAACAAAGGACCCCGATGTGTCGTCACCGTAAGTAGCGACACATCGGGGTCCATTTAATCTTTAAAGGTGAAAATACAGGGGGATCTCACTCTTTCTATCGGCGCACAGCCGGGGTATCCGTTCCGTTGCCGTCCCAATCCCCGAGGAAGACCGCATCAGCGTGGCGCCCATAGGCAAGAGTTGCTTCAGCATCTCCTCCGGTGAGCTGGTTGCTAATGTGGAAGGTATTTCCGCGGCGCACCGCGAAAGTATCCTTACCATCCCCATCGAAGTCCCCAGCAAGGACCTGGTCATCGGCGCGTCCGTAGGAGAATACCTGCTCAGCATTCCCACCGACGAGCGAGTTCTGGACGTAGAAGGTGTTTCCGCGGCGCACCGCGAAAGTATCCTTGCCATCCCCGTCGAAATCACCCACGTAGACTTCGTCGCCAGCCCGTCCGTAAGAGAACACTACGGAAGCAACGGTCGCCGTCCAGTTATTGGAGACGAAGAAGGTATTGCCGTGCGAGGCCGGGGGAGTGGCCGGTTTGCTCGGCTGTTCGCTCGGCTCCACGCTTGGTTCCGGATCTTCGCTCGGCTCGGGTGCCGGGGGTTCGTCCGTCGGCTCCGTGCTCGGAGTAGGAACCGGGGTCGGTTCTGGAACAGGCGTGGGTTCCGGCTTGTCGCTCGGGCTCGGTGCCGGCGCAGTCGGCTCCTCCGAGGGTGTCGGCACCGGGCCTGGCGTGGTCGGATCGACCGTAGGTTCCACGCTCGGAGTCGGTGCAGGAGCCGGAGTTGTCGGCTCGACGCTCGGGCTCGGCGCGGGCGCGGTAGGTTCCGGCTTCTCGCTCGGAGTCGGGTCCGGCGTGGGAGTCGGCTGCGGCGTCGTGCATTCCTTGACGCAGAAGGGCGCCGTCACGAAGGTTTCTTCGCTGGCACTGCGGGTGAAGCCGGGAAGGGTGTCACCGGTCGGCTCAGTCGTTCCGCCGCCGGTACCTTTGACGACCCGCAACTCGAAGACATAGCGCCCCGGGGCGGCCGCGGTGCGCGTCGTCGCCGAAGCAGATTCGAGGTAGGTGCCATCCCAGGCAAAGCGCCCCAGATCGGTACGGCCCACACCGTCCTCACTATGCACCACGTTATTATCCGAAACCGGGGCGCCCTTCGAGCCATCCTCGTTCGCGTGGAAGACCCGGATCTCCAGCTTCTGCACCGGGGAATCAATATGGTATTCCACTACCGGAACCGCGCCGTTGGCGTAGTCCATGGCGTAGGCGAACAGTTCGGAATTGGGAGCATTGGAGTACTGCGCACCCTTATCCAGGCACTCACCCTTGTAGATGGTGGCGGGGTTGGGGCACGCAATGAGCTTCGTCAGCGAAGGCGGATCGTAGGCGAGCAGATTCGCCAGATCCGGGCGCTTTTGGGCGATATCTGGGCGGATGTCCTTGACCTTCCACGTGGTGTGCAGGAATTGTAAGGCGTTTTCGTAATCGCCCTTGAGACCCGCAAAGGGGACCTGGTAGGTGGAATTATCATCGCCGTGCACCACCACATAGCCGCCGTAGATCGCACCCTCGGGCACGTTCGTCGGATCGGTCACGGAAACCTGTACCTGGGCTTCTGCCCCGGGCTGCACCGTTACCTGCGCTGGGCTAATCGCCACCTGGGCATCGGTCCCGTTGTAGCTGGTGAAACGATCATGCGGCCCGCTGGTGGCACGCACGTGGGTATCCGCCGTGAAGGTATAGGTGACAGGCGCTGCGGAGGCGTTGTGCACGGTGAGCGTCGTCGTTTCCTGCACGTCAGAATCGCCCAGAGAAATCTTCGCGGGAGTGATAGCGGTGGGAACTCCGCCGGCATTCGCGCCCGGCTCCGTGACGGCGGTCAAGGCCGCAGGAAGGTTGATGAGGCCGGCGCCCTGGCGGTGCGTGGCAAGCTTCAGGGCATCCGCGCTGCCATCCACGGTCACCAGATCAGCGGTATTCTGCAAAGCCGTGCGCACCTGCGCCGGCGTGAGCTTCGGATTGGCTTGGAGGAGCAAAGCGACACTCCCGGCCACGTGCGGGGCAGCCATCGAGGTACCTGAAATCGTCTTCCACGAGGGCGTCACCTCATCATCGACCGGCCACGCGGAATAGATATTGCCACCCGGGGCGACTACATCCGGCTTGAGCTGGAGATTCGCTGCCAGGCCCCACGAGGAGAAATCGGAAATCTTCCCACCGGTGGGGGAGGCGGCCACTCGCTTCGCGTCCGTCCATTCAAGGCTCGCGTTTCCAGCAGCTGCGGCTTCTTCGAAGCGCTCGCCCTGTTCTTGGGTAACCGCGATGACCGGAATGGTCACGGCCGGACTACCGGCAATGGTTGCGTTGATGGTACCGGGCTGGTTGTTGTAGATGATAACCGCTGCGGCGCCGTCGTCCTGCGCGGCACGCGCCTTCTGGTAGAAGGTCGAGGTTCCGCGCGAGACCAGCACTGCTTTCCCGGTAAACGGTGTTCCAGGCAGATCAACGGCACCGGTTTTTTGCCCTTCGGGATAGGCGACGACGTCGAGCCTACCCGCAGTGGGTACCGCCGGTGATTCCGTTACATTATCGAATCCCTCGGCCGCGCCGTTGAACATAACAACCGGGCGTAGTACGTGGGTATTGTCCACCGAACCCACCGCGATAACCGAGGGGCCCACCGCCGGAGCACTACCGGAGAAAATGCCCTTCGCACCGGAATTACCCTGCGAAGCCGTCACGACCACGCCGGCGGCAACGAGATTTTCCGATGCCACCGCGGTGGGGTAGTTGGGCCAGGTGGCGAAAGCCGCGCCGATAGACATATTGACAACGTCCATCTTGTCGCGCTGAGCGCGTTCGAGAGCGGAAAGAATGACTTCGGAGCTGGTGGAACCCGTGCACCCGAACACTCGGTAAGCACCGATCACAGCATCGGGAGCCACGCCCTTGAACTTGCTTTCCGGGTCATTACCTGCGGCGATACCGGCAACATGCGAACCGTGCCCGCCGCCGGCTCCGCAATCATCGGGAAGAGCATCCGGGTGGGGGACCGGCTGGAAATTCGGGTCACTGCGATCGGTATTAAAGGAATCGCCCACGAAATCGTAGCCGGTCACGATCTTGTCATTGGGGAAAGCACGCTCGCCCTTGACACCATTCCCACCAAAGGCCGGGTGATCAATGGCCACGCCGGAATCGATAATTCCCACGCGCACGCCTTTGCCGGTGACTCCAAATTCTTCATTGGCCACGCTCGCGCCAGTCATCTCCCGCGCAGAATACATATCGGGAGTTTCGCCGGGGCGGTTTATTTCCGCATTCGAGTCCACCTCGGCGGGCCGTTCCACCGTGAGGACCGGGTAAACACCGATGACATTAGCGTCGTTAACGTAGCGCGCGAGTTCCACCGAATCAGCTTCGACGGTCACGCCATTCCACACGTGCTGGTAGGAGGTGTCTACCTCGCCACCGTCATCTTCGACCGTCTGAGTGAATTCCCGCTGTTCACCCGCGATGCGGGCGGAGGAACCACCGCGAATAAGAGGTTCGCTCTTAAGCTCAATAAACCATTTCCCGGTGAAATTCGGATCACTTTCCGCCGCGGCGACCGTAGCACGGATGTCGCGGGGCGCGTGCCCATCCGACTCCGTGGCCACGGCGGTTGCGGGAGCGAGAGCGCCGCCCATGAGTGCGGCACACGCACAGGTGACGCCCAATCGGCGCCAGCGTGGTTGCTCAGCCATACATTTCCTTCCTGATAACTGACCGCAGGCCCGAGCGTGAAGATATGTACCCAGGTCAACGGCATGCCAGCAATTTTGCCGAATATCTTAAATAATCAAAATTGATAGTCCAGAGTGTGAACGACCGGCAGGCAGGGAATGAGAGCAGGGGACGGGTGGGGCTCAACATACGCTTCGCGCGGCGCCGCCAGAGCGTATTTTGACATAATGTACATTATCGGCAAGTAGTGCCGGGGGGCCAGATTCCCGTCCAGCCCCTCTTTAACGCATGACCGCACCGTTTTCCAGAGCGCAACCGCAGGTGTACGCGGCGTCGTCGTTAATATGGAAACAGCGAAACAATATGCGGGCTTGCCGGCCCGCGAGGAAGGATAGCACTATGGCTGAACGTTCCTTGCGCGGAATGCGCATCGGAGCCAATTCACTCGAGACCGATGACAACGTGGTATTCGTGGATCGCCAGCAGGTGAAATACCGCTGCACGAACGGCCACGAATTCGGGGTTGCCATGGCGGTGGACGCCGAGGTACCTACCGCGTGGACGTGCCGCTGCGGCGTGGAAGCCGAACTTATCGAAGGTGAAGGCGTGGACGACCGCAAGCCGCCCAAGCCGGTGCGCACCCACTGGGATATGCTCATGGAACGCCGTAACGAAGATGAGCTCAAGGTGCTGCTGGAGGAACGTCTCGAGCTACTGCGTGAAGGTAAGCTGCGCTTGCGGCGGAACCGCTAATCGCCACCGTCAATCACGCGGCGCTCAATGCCGCGGCCGGCGCAGGTGGGCGGCAGCTCGTTTCGCGGCATCGCGTAGCTGCCTCCCCCGCCGCGTGACGCCCATCACCGTGGTGCGCTTCAGTGATTCGGTGAATACCGAACCGGAGAGCTTCGACTCCCCCGCCTCGCGCTCTGAAAAAGTGATGGGCATTTCAACGATATGACCGCCGCTGCGCGCCACATGGTCGGTCATATCCGTCTGGAAGAAGTAGCCGCGTGCTTCCACGGAATCCAGGTTGAGCTTCTCCAGCATATCTGTGCGGTACACGCGGTAGCCGGCGGTGGCATCACGTACCGGCAGCCCGAGCATCCCTTGAATATAAAGGTTCCCCAGGCGCGAGAGCGCTTCGCGCGGCTTGGACCAACCATCAATTTTCCCGCCCCGCACGTAGCGCGAACCGATAACCAGATCCGGCCGATCAGACATCGCGGCGCGCTCAAGCAGCAGCGGCAACTGTTCAGGATGGTGGGAACCATCCGCGTCCATCTCCACCACATGACTGTATCCGTGCTCAAGTGCCCAGCCGAAAGCCGCGATATAGGCACGCCCGAGACCATCTTTTTCGCTGCGGTGCAGCACGTGAATCTGCTCATCACGCCCGGAAAGTTCCTCGGCGATATCCCCGGTACCGTCCGGAGAATTATCGTCAACAACCAGGATATCCGCGGCGGGTACCGCCCGGCGGGCCCGCTCGATAATACGCGGAAGATTCTCCGCCTCGTTGTACGTGGGAATCGTGATGAGAACGTGCACGACTAACCTTTCTTCCAGCGCAGCCTTGCGTACCACACCCATGCTATACCGCCGACCGCTGCCGCCGCACCGAGAACCCCGTCCCGGTAGTACGGATAGAAACGCGCTGCCGGAGTGAGGCCTTCGTGGAGGGCCACCGTGGTGGTATGCACTGCTTGCGTCCACGCTTCGGTGCGTTCACGTACCGCGCCATTTGTTTCGACGACGCCGGAAACTCCCACGGTGGAAACCTGGAGCGCAATACGCTGGTATTCCACCGCCCGGAAACGGACCATATCGAATTGTTGGGCAGATTCGGCGCTATCCCCAAAAGAGGCGTTATTGGTGGCGACCACGTAGAGCTGGGCACCCTGGCGGATCGCCTCGGAGCCCACATCTCCGAGCGCCACTTCGAAACAAATCGGGGTGGCTAGGCGCACGGTGGTGCTTTTCGCGGCCGGGCTACCGTTTTTGCGACCGGCACCGCTCTCCCCCATCGGGATGTCAAGAACCGCAGGTTTCGTACCGGCCCGCATATCAACGGAGACCAGATCAACCGCGGAGCTAAACTTTCGGAAGAAATCTCGATAGGGCATATATTCCCCGAAGGGAACCGGGTGCTGCTTACTGTATACAGCGTTTACCTCTCCCCCGGTCTCGTTGGGAAGATAAACAACAAGATCATTGGTTCGGCTCATCGCCTGTCCCGAAGCATCACGCTCGTAAGATTGGGTCCCCAAGAGCAGCGGAACACCCAGGTAGTTCGAGGTCTCGCTCACGAGAGCCCGAGCGCGGGGATGCTCGCGAATATCGTGATCGGAGGCGGATTCCGGCCATACCACCAGGTCTACCTCCTCCGGGCTGATTTCCCGGGTTGCTTGGCTGAGATTCTCGGTGACGGTCAGGGCCTGATCACGCCCGTCCGGAAGGCTACCCGCCCGCGGCACGATCCCCTGCACATAGCCCAGGCGTAGCGTACCGGTGGGAGGGGTGGCGGGAAGAGGAAGTGCCCAGGGAAGAGCGAAGAGCAGCGCGGCGCTGAGCGCCAGAGCGGCCCCCACAAAAAGCCGACCGCTGCGCACTCGAATGAAGGCCAGGCTGAGGGCTGCCCCGCATATCACGACGGCGGCGGAGACCAGCATGGTGGAACCCCAGGGTGCCAGGCGCACTAGCGGGCTATCTACCTGGGAAAAGGCGAGGGTTCCCCAGGCGATACCGCCGAAAGGCCACAGGGAGCGAGCCAGTTCGGCGCCCGTCCACACCAGGGCTACCGCGGGGAGGAATAGCAGCGGGCAACGAGTCCAACGCGCCTGGCTCATGGCGCTCCAGGTTGCCACCACCACTCCGGTAAACAGTGCTTGCGACAGAGCGAGAGCGAGTTGGGGTATGAGATCCCCGGAGGCTTCTCCGGCCCAGGAAAAATGCAAGGAGAAAAATATGCATCCGGTAAGAACTCCGTAGGCGAAACCAGCGCTCGGGCGACAGGAGGCCGCAACGAGGAGAAGTAGCGCAATACTCACCGGCGCGAGGATGCCGTAGCTCAGGGGCGGGAAGGAGGCAAAGAGCCCAAGACCTGCCAGAACCACGCCGCACAGCCGCAAGAGAACACCGCTCACATAAGCTCCGATCGCCGCATGAGGTCACGGGCCTGACGTGCGATATCGCTCAGCCAGGTACCCTCAGTGGCCACCGTGACCTGCCCGAGGACATCGATAATGCGGCGGGCCGCGGAAATGAAATCCCCGGCGGTCATCCGGGCTGATTCTAGGCACGCCTCCAAGCCCACTCCCCTAGCCCAGGCCGCGAAAACATCCGCGCAGCCCGGGCTCAGATCCGGGGTGCGCGTAATCCCATGCTGATATTCCAGGGATTGCAGGTACTGCACCTCGGCGCGGGCGACCCGCGCCGCATCAAAGAGCCGAGTATCGCGAGGTAGGGCAGTCCCCAAGCGATCATCGGCCAAAAACATGGACACCCATCCGGCCAGGGCCGATCCGTCCAGTCCGCCCTCCGGCAGCTGCGCTAAGCACTGGTACATGAGCAGATCAGCCTCTGTATGCAGTTCGCGCAATTGTGCGGCTCCCGGGCCCATGCGGATGGAGTCATCGTCGCCCTGGAGCACCCCGACCTCGCGTAATACCGCGGCGGTGGCATCAAATTCCCGCCCGGCCGAATCGGTGAAAGCCGCGATACGCTGATCGAGTTCCTCGATGCGGTGGTGGAGCGACATCCATGTTTGGGCCTCATCGAGATGGGTATACAGGTGCGGGCAGGAAGAAACCGGATGCGCGGCTACTTTGGGCTCGCGCGGGGTGGCGAAACGTGCCCAGGATGCCAGCAGGTCCCGGTCGATTCCCAGATCTGCGCGTCCCCCCACCAGATCGAGAATGTCGTCGGCGATGTGCTCTCGCACCTCCGCCTTTTTGGTAGACATTCCGAAAGGTACCGTGACCGGGCCGATCTCACGCATTTCCGAGGCGAGAGAATCCTCATCAAGCCACGCCAGGTTCCCGAACCAATCGATAATGCGCACTCGCTCCGGGGTGGCGGAGAGCACCAGTGCGTAGGACAGCTCGGTACCTCTCGCGTAAGCGTACACATAGCCCTGGCGCACCGCCGCGAAACTATTCGCAATACGCTCCCGGTAGCGCCGTTTCGCGGCTTTGCGTTCGGCTTTCGCGGCCCGCCCGGCATTCCCGCGCAGCCGTAGGTAGTCAAGCAGATCCCCGCGTGAGCAGCGCAGGCGGCTTTCCTCGGTCTCCACCCGGCGTTGAATCCGGGCGCGCCGCGCCGCCAGTCCCCCCAGCTCCGCATTGCGTTGGAATTGCGCGAAAGAACGCCCCATAAGATCCCGGGCCGCCGCGTAGCTCATCCGAGCCAGCAGATTCGTTACCGTGTTATAGGACGGCTGGAAAGCCGATATCAAGGGCTCTACCCGCCCCGAAGCCAGATCGGCCAGATGCTCCGGATCGGTATCCGCATCGGCTACTACCACTCCGTAGCCCACGTTATCGCGCCCGCGCCGCCCGGCACGCCCGATGAGCTGGGTGTATTCGGTAGCGCTCAGGTCCACAAAACCGTGCCCGTCCCAGCGCTGGAGTTCCTCGAGGACCACGGTGCGCACCGGCATATCGATGCCGAGGGCCAGAGTACCGGTCGCGTAGACGATACTGAGGAGCCCGCGTTCCATGAGACGTTCAGTCAGCTCTTTGATAGCGGGGAAAACCCCGGCGTGGTGAGCTCCGTATCCGCGTTCCAGCGCCGCGGCGGCCCGCTCAAAATGCACGGCGCGCCGATCCGATTCCGTGAGTGTTTCGCGCAGCGCCGCGACCTCCTTAGCGATCTCGGCGCGCTGCTCGCGGGTGGTGAGGACCTCATTATGGCGCAGTAGTGCCTCAACCGCTTTATCGCAGCCTTTGCGGGAAAAAATGAATTCAATCGCCGGGAGCATACGCCGCTCGCCGAGTTTGTCGATGATGGCACGGCGCTTGCGATCCGAGACGCGTTTCTTGCGTTCCGCACTGCGCCGGCCCAGCGCGTTGACCAGCGCCGGATCAGGATCCAAAGTACCCGCACGGTAGAGCGGGAAGAGCTTGCGGCCCACATTGACGTATTGCGCGAGCGGAACGGGGCGTTTTGTCGATACGACGACGTCCGTTGCCCCGCGCACCGACCGCATCCACGCTGCGAGTTCCTCGGTATTGGCCACCGTGGCCGATAGCGCAGCCAAACGCACATGATCAGGGAGCGACAAAATTGTTTCTTCCCATACCGGCCCGCGGTCAGGATCCGCCAAAAAATGCACTTCGTCCAGAACTGCGTAGCCGACGTCACGGATATCAGGGGATTCGTGCAGCAGCATATTACGCAACACTTCGGTGGTCACCACCAAAATCTGCGCCTCGCGATTAATGCTCTGGTCGCCGGTGAGCAGACCCACCTGCTCCGCACCGATCTGCCGGGACAGTTCGGCGTACTTTTGATTGGAGAGCGCTTTAATCGGCGCGGTATAGATACATTTTTTCGACGACGCTAAAGCTAGATACACCGCGTAATGGGCCACCACTGTTTTCCCCGAACCGGTGGGAGCACAGACCAGCACATCATGGCCGCGCCCGAGAGCCGCGCAGGCTTCCAGCTGGAAATCATCGAGGTGGATACCGCGGCTAGCGTAGCTTTCCCGATAATCCTCGAGTAGCAGATCGGTCATCGCTCCCCTTCCGGTGCACTTTCATCGCTCACGCACGCAGCGGCGTCGTCGCCCTTCTGGGCGCGCAAGCGCGCGCAATACCGCCCTACCGCGCGCGCAACCGCCGGCGGTTCCAATGCGATCACGTCGTCAATTTGCACGAGGAGGGAAACGAGCCAGGAAAGTGAGCGCGCCCGAACCTCAATGGTGAGCAGTTCCGCGCCGCCCGGCGCTGCCGCGGTGCCACATTCCTCATCCGCTTCGCGCACCCGCGCGCCGGGGAGGGTTTCGGCCACCCAGCGTGAGGCTCCGGTCACGGTGATCCGTACCTGCGTGCCGCGCGGTTCCCAGGTATCCTCCCCGCGGGTGCGCTGCACTTTCTCGCTTTTCTCTACCTCGGCGAGGGCTTTGCGAGCTGCCGCGCGTTCCGATCGGTTGAGCTTCGCCCCGGGACGGGCCGCCGTTATCCGGTCCAGGCGGAAATGCCGCAGGCCCTGCGCGGTGAGGGCGCGTAGTAGCGGAGCGTCACCGGCCAGGATAACGAGGGGAATAACGTGTTCGTGCCCGGCCTTCGCATGCGCAAACGGCTCGGCCACGGCGCGTTCGTAGTTGAAGTCAAGGTAGCAGCCGCCTTGGAGTGCTGCGTGCACGGCCTCCATAGTGGCGGCATCCGCCGCCGGGCGGGTTGGTGGCCAGAGGGCACCTTCGTATCCGGCTTCGCGCACCGCCTCCCCCAGTGCGTTGCGCGTGGCGGTGAGGGTTGTGGCAGCCGGGCCGGGAGCGGTCACATCCCGGGCGGCATCGAGCAGCGCAGCTACCACCATCGCATCGTCCAACGTGAAAGGAATAACCGGATCATCTGTCATGGACCGCAGGTAGACGCGACTCTCCGGCCCGCCCGCGGTATCCGATTCCGCCACGCGCCCCGCGGAAGCGGCACGTTCAGGGAGCTCTAATTCGAAGGGGATATCGAAATCGGCGGTTTCCGCGAGGTTAGCATCCCAAAGATAGTCGAGGGTGCGCTTCCAGGAGGGGAACTGGAAATGGGCGGTCAGCTCAGCCAAACTCGCGCCCTCGGGGCGTTCATGCAGGTAGAGCAGCATCCCGAGAGTGGTAACAATATCGGTACTCATCGAGTTCCCCCCTCCCCCGGCCCGGCAGCTTCGCCCAGGTTAATGAGATTCTCTACACGGCGGTCCCATTCCTCACGCAGCTCACCGGGCGCAGCGAGGCGCACATCCACCCCGTAAAAAGCAAGATATTCGAAAATGCGATTAAGGCCCACGGTGGAGAATCGGTAGGCCGACCATCCCGCTGGAGCCGGCGCCTGCGCGCGGCTGAGTTTTTCCCCGCGGGCGGTAAGCGCCGCAGCGGCACCGTCGCGAATATGAAGAATAATATCGACATCGAAGTGGTCACCGCCTACTTCCCCCCGCGGGAACTCACATGGCTCACCTACGCTGAGAGTTCCGGCGATCACACGACCGAGGCGGAAAGTTCGCTCATCCCACGGGCCGAACGCCTCGCCGCGCCCCGCCCGCGAACGCGCCAGCCCGGAAACATAGAACATTCCGTAGTGTTCGGAGAAGTTCCACGGCTCGACTTCATAATGTTTGACCAGCCCAGGGCCGCGGCGGTAATCGAAGCGGACCCGGCGCCGGTACTGGAGGGCACGCGCCACCACCCGCGCGGCCGCGCCACCCGGAATCCTAACCCGCAGGTGGGTGGGGACTGCGGCGTCGCCGTTTTCCGGCGGCGCTATCGCGAGCAGTTTCGCCACCCCCAGGCGTGCCGATTCACCTTGGGGATCGCCCGCCTCGATACTAGCGCGCAGAGCGTGGAGCACACCGGCTCCAATTCCGGTCACCCGCGCGAGGACCGGAGCGGTCGAATCATAAGAATAACGCCAGCGATCATCGAAAATAACGGGATACCCGGCTTCCCGCAGCTCATCAATATCGCGTTGGAAGGTGCGCAGATCGATTCCGGCTTCGGCGTAGGCCGGGATTCGCTCCATGAGTTCCGCCGCGGTAAGGAAACTACCGCGGCGAATCGTGTGGAGGAGCGCGAGCTGACGTTCGCGGCGCCGGCGTGTCTCTTTCTGCTTCACGATCCCAGCCTAGCCGACGGTAGAGTTAAAGCCGTGATGATGTGGCGGAGAGGGAGAATTCTTTCCCTGGGCAAAACATGGCGTGGGGCGCGCGAAGCCGAAGTGGAGCTTGAGGATGGCACCCGCGGGCGAGCGCTGGCCTATCCTGAACTCGTCGGCGAGCCGGAGGTCGGTGATACCGTGCTGCTTCAGGCAAGTGCCGCCGCGCGCGGGCTGGGCACCGGCGGTTATTTCTTTGTGTGCGCGATTCCCGAGCGCTTGCCCGCAGACTCCTCCACGCCCGGCCATATTGTCAAGGCCCGCTACACCCCGCTCCAATACCTCACCCTGGGTGTTGATGAACAAAATTCTCCCCACCACGAGCTGCTGCGCGAGGCTGATTCCATCGCCGGGATGCCGGTGGTGGCAGCAGATTTGCATTCGGCGCTTCCCGCGATTGTTGCCGGGGTGCACGCGCGGGTGCCGAACGCACGTATCGCGTATGTGATGGACGACGGCGGAGCTCTGCCCGCCTGGTTCTCACGCACCGCTGCGCAATTGGAAGATCTCGGCCTTATCCTGGGCACAATTTCGTGCGGGCAGGCCTTCGGGGGGAAGCTCGAAGCTGTCACGATGTATACGGCCTTACTGGCGGCGCGCCTGGTTTGGCACGCGGATGTAGCCGTGGTGGCGCAGGGGCCGGGGAATTTGGGAACGGATACCCGGTGGGGATTTTCCGGAACACGGGTCGGTGAGCATCTCAACGCCGCCGCTACCCTGGGAGGAATCCCGATTGCGGCCTTGCGGATGTCGAGCGCGGATAGGCGGGAGCGCCACCTGGGACTTTCCCATCACAGCGTGACGGCACTCACGCGGGTGGCGCGCTGCCAGGTGAGCTGCCCGGTTCCGGTGCTCGGCGAGGATGCGCTCTCCCGAGCGGTACCAGCTGACGTGGCCGCGCGTCTGGGCGGGCAGCTGGAGGAACTTTTCCGAGCACCCCACTTGGAACGTGTGGATATAGAGGCGAGTGCGGTAGCGAGCGCCCTCGCAGACTTCCCGGTACGGCTGTCCACGATGGGGCGCTCGCTCACCGCCGATCCCCTCAATTTCTTAGCGGCCGGCGCGGCCGGCTACACGGCCGGGGAGCTGGTGGCGTGGGCTCAGCAGAGTTGAGCTGCGTGCCCGGTAGGCCGGTGGCACGCAGCTGCGTCGTCGTTCTTAATGCGCGGAGTTACCGGTCAGATCAACGAAAGCATCAGCCGCGGCAACCGGTTCGCGTAACAGTTTCTCAGACATAAACGTGGCCATCGCTTCCCAGCGCCGCGTGTCCTGCACCCCGAGCGGGGTACGCCCCGCATACAGCTCAATGGTATTCGCGAGGACTTTTTCGGCAGCGGTGGCGTTATCCGCTTCGCGCAAAGCCGGAACATGCTTTGCGGTGATCTCCACGGTTTCCTTCGGGTTGCTGCGCGCGAAGTTCACGGCGCGGTCGAGCGCTCCGAGCATGCGGGTGAAATCGTCACGATGGGCATCGACAGTGGGGCGCAGCGAACCGAGTCCCACCCCGACGAGCGGCAGTCCGCCCGGGAGCATCTCAATGGTGCGCACCGGCACCCCCTGGCGTTCCACGCTGGGAACATCGGAGTTGCGGAAACCGATAATTGCGTCCACCTCCCCACTGGCCAGGGCGGCGGCCTGGGTGTAGCCGATGTAATTCACGCTGATATCTGATTCAGTCCAGTTATGTGCGGCCATGAGCGCCTGGAGCGCATAATAGTTTTCCCCGTACGGACCGGGCAGCCCAATGCGGCGTCCAGCCAGGTCAGCTGCATTTTGAATCGGGGAATCGGCCGGCACGATGAGGGTGACGGGATAATCCTGGTACATCGTTGCCCAATTGACGACGTCGATACCGTTGGAGCGACCCTCCATCATTTCGTCACCGCCGGCAAAAACCACATCTTCGCTCCCGCTGGAGAGCGCGCCGAGGAGGGATTCTTGGGCGCCGTGGTGACGCAGCGTGATATCAAGCCCAGCTTCGCGGAAATAGCCCTGGTCTTCAGCCACGTAGAAAGGCGCGAATTGGATATCCGGAACGTAGGTGAGACCGACGGTGAGGGCGGCGGTGGCGCTCGCGGTAGGTTGCTGCACGCCGGCGGAGGGGGAGCTGCTTTCACCGGCTTTGTTCCCGGAGCCGCCTCCCGCACATCCGGCGAGCCCGAGGGCAGCGGTTGCGAGTGTGGCAATGAGTCGTTTCATGGGTGTCCTTTCTTGTGTTGCGCTTCTGTGCGCGAGTTTCCTGCTGGGGTGCGAGCTGTGGCTGTGATGACCTCGGTAACGCACCGCAGTTAACGCACCGCAGCGGTGACGTGTTTTTCGACGGTAAAGATGAGGAGGTAGATACTGATGGCGGCGGCAGCCATAACAACGATGACGGCGAACATTCCGGTGATATCTCCGGTGGGTTGGGCGCGGGAGAGTTCGGTGCCCAGGCCCGCTCCCCCGATGATCATTTCTCCAACGACGGCGCCGGTGATGGACAGGGTGAATCCGGTGCGTAGGCCAGCCAGGATGGAAGGCGCAGCCAGAGGCACGATGATGGGGAAAAGGAGGGTGAGGCGAGCTGCGCCGTCGAGCCGAGCGGCGGCGATAACATCGCGGTCAATGGCATGCACGCCCACCGAGGTGGAAACGATAATCGGGAAGATAACCATGATGGTGCACAGCACTACGATGGAGGGCATCCCGTAGCCAATCCAGACGACGAGGAGGGGCGCGAGGGCGACGGCGGGGACTGCTTGCGAAGCCGCGAGGAAGGGCTGGAGTGCGCTATTGAGCAGACGCCAGCGCGCTAGAGCGATGCCGAGGGGAACTCCGAGGAGGGCAGCCCAGGCACACCCGGTGAGGGCCGCGGCGAGGGTGTTTCCTAGCGCGGTGAGGAGGTAGGGAGGGTGAGCGCCAAGTCCGAGGAGTGCGGTCGCTAGGCGGTGCCCGACCGCGCGAGGTGCGGGGAGGAGGTGGTCGGGTATCAGCTGGGCGCTAGTGACTGCCGCCCAGAGGAGAAAAACCGCGAGGAGAGAGAGGGCGGCGGGTACCCACGCGGTGCGAGGAGAGCGCGGGCGCGGGTGAGAGTTACGGCGCACGGTGTTCACGTTCCAGTTCCTGACCTTCCCGATGGCCGGGAACTTTGAAGCCGGGAGACGCTGACGCCACGGCGCGCCAAAATTGCGTAGCCGAAGCAGGGCTTGGAGCCCCTCGATGCGCCTCCCATCCGGACTATTACCGTCGGTTGGGGAATTCCACCCCATCGGCCACGTGCGTGGTTCGCGGACTGTTACCGCCGGTTCAGACTTTCACTGACCCCGGTGCATCGTGTTCCATATTAGCTCGTCGCGTGCGGGCGTGCACCCGTTGTTAATGCGCCGCGTGCTGGCACGCACCTGTGGCTAATTCGCGGAGCTTCTCTACTTCAGCGTAGGCATCTTCCGCGCGGAAAACGGCTGAACCCGCCACGAAGTTATTAGCTCCAGCAGTGGCCGCTTGTTCGATGGTCGCGCGGGAGATACCGCCGTCCACTTGAATCCACACGTCCAGGCCGGCTGCTTCGATCGCGCGGCGGGTGCGGGTAACTTTCGGCATCATCGATTCGATGAAACTTTGCCCGCCGAATCCAGGTTCCACGGTCATAATGAGGACCATGTCGAATTCGTTGAGAATGTCGATGTACGGCTCGATGGGCGTTGCCGGTTTGATGGCGAGTCCGGCGCGGGCGCCCCGCGCGCGTAGTTCGCGGGCGAGACGTAGCGGGGCTTGGCAGGCTTCGGCGTGGAAAGTGACGGAGGCAGCTCCTGCTTCCGCGTAGGCGGGCGCCCAGCGATCGGGGTTCTCGATCATGAGGTGGGCATCGAGCGGGACCGCGGTTGCCTGTGCCGCCGCTTCGAAAATAGGCAGACCGAGGGCAAGGTTAGGAACAAAGTGATTGTCCATAATATCCACGTGCACGAAATCAGCATTGGAGATTTTCTCCAGTTCATCAGCTAGATGCCCAAAATCGCAGTTGAGGATAGAGGGGGAAATCTTCACGTCCATGATGGTGATCCTTTCAGGAGCGCCGTGATGCTGGCGCGAATTCGGATGCGGATGCGGATTTGAGGATGCGTGCCATATACATGGCGTCCGTGTGATGGATATCAGGCCACAGTTGCACGGTCATTCCACGAGAGGCAACCGGGCGCAGGGCTCGCCGGTTCGCGGTGACGGTGACGTCGCCAAGTTCCGCGCCCGCGGTGCGTTCCAGGAACGCGGCGATGACATCGCGGGTTTCCGCGAGCACCGGGGAACAGGTGGTGTAGAGCAATAGCCCGCCCGGACGCAAGGCACGGTAGGCGGAGTCGAGGAGCTCGCCTTGGAGTTGCGTCAGTGCAGCCAGGTCGCTTTCTTTTTTGCGCCACCGAGCTTCGGGACGACGGCGCAGTGCCCCCAAGCCAGAACATGGGGCATCCACGAGGATCCGATCATAGCTATCGGGTTCCTGAGCGCCAATATCCCGCCCATCGCCTTCGCGCAGGGCGACGGTATCCGCCCAGGGGGCAATATTTTCTTCAACGAGATCAAGGCGGTGAGCCTGGGGTTCATTTGCGAACACCCGAACACCGCGCCGTGCCGCAGTAGCAGCGATAGTTGCGGTTTTCCCTCCCGGGCCGGCGCACATATCCAACCAGGATTTATCCTTCCCGGATATGGAGGCCTCCGTGACAATGGCGGAAATGAGCTGCGAGCCCTCATCCTGGACACCGGCGACCCCGTCCCGTACGGGCCAGAGCCGGTGCGGGTCACCGGAGGCTAGGAGCACCGCGCTGGGTACCAGGTAGGGATCTTCCCACGTCATTTTGGCGCGCTCAATCCTGGCTTTGAGGTGTTCGGGTGAGATATTGCGACAGGCTAAAGCTACTTTCGCGGGCGTGTTATTCGCTTCGAGAACGGCTTCCACCTCGGTGGAACGCCCGGCTGCCGCGAGCGAAGATTCCAGCTGCCGCACGATCCAGCGCGGATGCGAATGCCACACCGCCAGGAACTCTTCCCTAGATGCCGTGCTATTTTCAATGATCCCACGCCAGGCATTCCGACGCTCAGACACCCTCCGCAACACGGCGTTGACGAAACCGGCGATTCCCTGACCTAGTTCATTGCGAGCTAGCGCAACTGTTTCATTAATCGCCGCGTGGGGTGGTGTTTTCAGCTCAATGAGCTGGTAGCAGCCTAGACGGAGTAGATCGAGGGCACGCGGATCGATATCCGCGAGGGTACGGCCTTGGGAACAGCGGGCGATCATGGCATCCCACCGGCCTTGCAGTCGCAAGGTTCCGTAGGCCAGATTGGTGGCGAAGGCCGCGTCGCTTCGATTGAGACGCGCCCGGCTCACCATGCCCGGAAGGATGAGATTAGCGTAAGCATCTTCAGTATTAACAGCCCGTAATGCATCATAGGCAACGAGACGGGCGTAGTTCGATGACTGGCGGCGCGGCACCCAGCCGGCAGGACGCTCATTCATGGTGGCCTTCCTTCACTTCGGCATCGAAACGGGTGTGCTCGGCAAGGCGGGCACCGTTAAGCCAGGCGGCGGCATCCATATGAGCCTTGCCGGGCGGGGCGACCCGGCGCAATTGCACGGTTCCTTCCCCGCAGCCGATAACACCACCCGGGCCGATTTCGCCCGGTGCCAAGTTTAGGTGTGCTGTAGGCGCTTCAGGCACAACCACGTGCACTGATTCGATTTTAAAGCGCTGGCCGTTGAGGGTGGTCCAGGCCCCGGGGGCCGGGTTGGCAGCGCGAACCCGATCCACAATACGCTGGGCGGGCCACTCCCAATTCACTCGCGCCCAGGAAGAATCGAATTGGGGTGCGAGGGTAACTTCCCCAGTTTGGGGTTGTGCGTGGGCGTTACCGGCAGCGATGGCATGCAGAGTATCGCTCAATTGGCGCGCCCCGGATTGTGCCAGGCGGGCCAGCAGTTCTCCAGCGGTTTCTTCCGCCCCGATCCGGGTGGCTTCACTCGCGAAAACGGGGCCGGTATCCAGGCCTTGTTCAATTTGAAAGACGCTGGTTCCGGTGGTGGTATCCCCCGCGGCAATCGCGTAATTGACCGGCGCGGCCCCCCGCCAGCGCGGCAGGAGGGAGAAATGCAGGTTGAGCCAACCGTGGCGCGGCACTGTGAGGAGCGCGGGCGGAATAATGAGCCCGTAGGCGACTACCGCTACAGCTTCGGGGGCGAGCTGGGCGATCTGGTCCTGAGCGGTGCTGTCCTTTAAGGTACGGGGGGTGAGCACGGGAAGGTTCAGTTCTGTTGCCACGCGGTGTACCGGCGAGGGAGTCAACACGCGTTTGCGCCCTTGGGCGGCTGGAGCGCGGGTAAGCACCCCAGCGATATCGAAACCTTCATCATGCAGGAGTTTTAAGGCGGGAACCGCGGTCTCCGGTGTGCCTGCGAATAGTATTCTCACGTATCAATCCTACCTAGTTCTTTTCTCAGCCTAGTCGAGTATGGATAGTTATCTCTGACCCTGAGTGCTTATAGGGGTGGGTTAACCTGTAAACGCAATGAGCCACCCAGCCGCTGGGCAGAGTAGGCACCGTAAGTTTTCCGCGTCTGACGGGTGAGGGTCATACCCCGCGAGAGTTCCGCCCGTGCATAGACGGTGATTTCTCCCGGGCGTGCCCCCGGCACCGGGCCGAGCAGCACGATCCCGGACGCTAGCTCAAAGGCTCCGCCGGCCAGCAGGTCTGCTTCTGTTTCTTTCTCATTCTCCGGCGGCCATTTCTTGGAACCGGCCTCACGTGAAAACTGGGTAAAGAGATGGGACTCTTCCTCTCTTACGCCGCGATAGAGGGCCGCGCGCAACATGGCCAGGTACGTTCGCACATCCCCGCTGGCTCCGGAGATAGCCACCCAGGAAGCAGTGGGAGGCAACTTCAATTCGGCCCGCTGTTCGAGTAATTCAGCGGCATATTCACCCAGCTCCCATTGCGCTAGCCGATTGAGAAGTGCAGGAGGTGCTCCCCCGGCCACCAGCATATGGCCGCCTTCTCCGGCTGAACGGACCCGGGCCGCAACCCGCGCGAGCACCCGAATAAAACGTGTTTCAGCACCGAGCCCTTCTCCGAGGAGGTAGCGTGCATCCAATACCAATGCAGCGGCGAATCCGCCTTCAGCCTCCGGTTCCGCACCCGGTGTTGCCACCACGATGCGTGGGCGCGGGGAGACTCGCCCAATAATTCCCTCCGGAGAGTGTGATCCGGAAAGAATAATGCCAACACCGGGAAAAGCCCGCCCGATTTCCTCCGCGGTACGTGCAGAACCGATTCGAACAGCGCGCAGCTTCCCGTTGTGGCAGTGCGGACATCGCCAGGGCTGCACTCGCACTCCGCATCGCTGACAGCGCAGTGGTTCACGTGAGGTACGCTGAGCCAGGTTACCTCCGCAGATTGTGCACAGCGCACGCTCCCCGCAGTAGGTACAGCACAGCACCGGAATATACCCGCTCCGCGGCACGAGGATAAGAACCGGCCCATTTTCCAGGGCGCGCCGCAGAATAGGGAATGCAGGTTGAGGTAAGCGCAAGTGATCGGCTTCTCCCCCGGGCCACTGGTGGGGACCTGAAATATGCGGAAGCGCGGCGCGGCGAGCGGCCGCGGTGCCGTCCAATAGGCTGATGCGGTGTTCGGAAAGCAGCTGGGCACATTCTTCACTCACGTAAGGGGAGAAAGCTAGAAACGCAGCCTCTTCACGCCGAACACGCTCCAGTAGTACGTCACGTGTTGCCAGATACGGTGCGCGAATATCACGCAAGGTTGAGGCGGCATCATCCATGATGACTGCCAGCCCAAGATCTGTGAGCGGCGCCCAGGCCGCTCCGCGGGTACCTACCACAATGCGTGATTGCCCCGATAGCACCGCCAAAAAAGCACGGTAGCGTTTTTCGTGTGCTTCTTCGGACACCATGAGAGTGGGGGTTTCCCCTACGCGGGATGCAAGGGTATCCTGCAGTGCTCTGGCGGCCCGGGTAGTGGGAACAACCAGGAGGACGCTGCGCCCGGCGTGCCGCACTGCCTGCACGGCCCGAATCAAAACTTCTACTCCCCCGGCGGGCCCGGGGAGGGCAGCCATGCAGGCCCGCACGGCTTTCCCTTCCCCTAGCGCCGCAAGGAATTCTGGTCCACCCCGATAGGCTTCCCAGGGGCCCGGTTCAGGAGCCGCGTGCGAGCTTGCCAAGGGGATGGTTTCTTGGGTAGTGGCCAAGAATTCCTTAGCGGCCCGCGCATGCCGTTCCGGGATAGCGGTCCGCAATATATCAGCTACTGTTCCGGCATACTTATCGGCAAGAGTACGGGCAACCGCATACACCGACGCAGTGAGCACCGGGTATTCCGAGACCACCCGATACAGGGGGCGCAGCCGCCCGCTGCCTTCCGTAACACTATCCCGAGCAACGATAAATCCGCCTACCCGCTGCGCACCGAGATCTACCACGACCCGGGTTCCCACCCGGGCACTATCCGCGAATTTTTCGGGGACAAGGTAGTCAAATACCCGGTCCATATGAGGCTGGGAGTGGAGCACCTGAACATGCGCAACGGGATTAGGTACCTTGGAGCGCACGCGGGTGCGTGCCGGGCGCGCCTCAAGAAGGGCGCCTTGCTCCCCCACGAGGGGGAGGGCATCGAAATCAAAGAGTGTGCTCTCCATGCAACCTAGGATATCCCGGCCCTACGACAGAAAAATCCGGCGTCAAACTTCGGGCTCTAGATAGCTCTAGATAGCGCGGAGGAGTTCTTCAACCCGGTCTGTTTTCTCCCAGGTGAATTCGGGGAGTTCCCGCCCGAAGTGACCGTAGGAAGCCGTCTTCGCGAAAATTGGACGCTTGAGTTCCAAAGCGTCAATAATCGCCGCGGGGCGGAAATCGAAAACCTTCTGAACAGCGTTTTCGATACGCCCCAGTTCTTCTGTTTCCGTCCCGAAGGTATCCAGGCGCACGGATACCGGATGGGCACGCCCAATAGCGTAAGCCAGCTGGAGTTCGCACCGGGAAGCAAGCCCGGCCGCAACCACATTCTTGGCCGCCCAGCGCGCCGCGTAGGCCGCGCTGCGATCTACCTTGGACGCGTCTTTTCCAGAGAAAGCCCCGCCGCCGTGGCGTGCCATCCCGCCGTAGGTGTCCACGATGATTTTCCGGCCGGTCACCCCGGCGTCGCCCATCGGTCCTCCCACCACGAAACGCCCCGAGGGATTAACGAGAAGCGAGAATTTATCGGTATCGATGGCGATATTTTCTTCTTCGAGAACGGGCGCAACCACGTGGTCACGCAGCGTTTCCGTTAACCACTCGCGTTGCACATTTTCGTCGTGCTGGCTGGAGATCACCACGGTATTGAGGGCCACGGGCCGCGCACCTTCATAGTCAATAGTGACCTGAGTTTTACCATCGGGGCGCAGTCCGGGAACGACACCTTCACGGCGAACCAGGGCGAGGCGTTCTGCGAAGCGGTGGGCAAGCAGGATGGGAGCGGGCATAAGTGTTTTAGTCTCATTGCAGGCATAACCGAACATGAGCCCCTGATCCCCGGCCCCCTGCTGGTCGAAATGATCGTATTCGACTTCGCTGCTTTCCCGCCGTTCCAGCGAGGTATTAACACCGGCGGCAATATCCGGACTTTGTTCATCGATGGAGATGGTTACGCCGCAGGAGTTTCCATCAAAGCCGACTTGCGAGGAGTTGTAACCGATCCCGGTCACAACAGTGCGGATAATATGAGCGATATCCGCGTAGGCATCCGTGGTCACTTCACCGGCCACGTGCACCAGCCCGGTCGTCACCATCGTTTCCACGGCAACGCGAGAATTCTCATCCGACGCGAGCAGAGCGTCAAGAATGGAGTCGGAAATAAGGTCACACACCTTGTCGGGGTGTCCTTCCGTGACCGATTCGGACGTGAACGGTTGCCGGTAATGCATCGTATCCCCTCGCTTAATTAAAACTACTTAGTCACTATTAGTCATCAGCGGCTGCCAGGTAAGGCAAACCTTATTCTATACGCGCTCGGTGGTGAAATGATCGGCTATAAGGCCCGCAATAATACCAGCCATCTGAGCTTTGCTGCCCGCGCCGCTCGCAATGATCTCACCTGCGGGGGTAACCACGGTGATCTCAGTGGGTACCTCGCCAAATCCTGTTTTCTCCCCTACGCGATTGATCACAAGTAAATCAGCGCCTTTGCGCCGCGCTTTTTCGCGTCCGTAATCCAAGACGCTTCCATTCGCGTCGCCGGTTTCCGCGGCGAAACCCACGATGAGCTGCCCCGACCGGCGGCGCCGGTGGGAAATATCAGCCAAAATATCCGGATTTTCTACCAGTTCGACGACGCGTTTGCCGCTACCGTCTTTTTTCTGTTTGCTTGCGGCGGGTTCGGCCGGGCGAAAATCAGCAACCGCTGCGCTCATAACTACGCCGTCTACATTCTTCACTCGGGCAAGAACTGCTTGGTGAAGATCGCGCGCCGAACTGACCGGAACAATCTCAGCCCCCGGAGCAAGTGCGGTGATATCGCGGGCTACATGAGCCGCCAGCACCGTTACCCGCGCGCCGCGCTCGAGCAAAGCACGAGCAATTTCCAGTCCAAAACGCCCCGAAGAACGGTTGCCGATAAAACGCACCGGATCGAGGGCTTCGTGGGTGCCTCCCGCTGTGACAAGGATAGTCCGACCGCGCAGCGTACTCTGTTCCGCACTGTGCTGCTCCGCCCGTGCATCCGGGTGTTCGCCGGTGAGGATCTCCCAGGATTGCGCGAAGATATCTTCCGGTTCCGGCAGCCGGCCCGGCCCGGAATCCGCCCCGGTGAGTTGCCCGCTAGCGGGTGGAATAATATGAACCCCGCGGGCCTGCAGCACCGCAATATTTTCTTGAGTAGCCGGATGCTCCCACATTTGGGTGTGCATCGCCGGTGCCATCACCACCGGGCACTGGGCCACCAACAGGGTATTGAGAAGAAGGTTATCGGCTATTCCCACACGCGCCTTCGCGATAGTATTCGCAGTTGCCGGCGCGACCACAACCAAGTCGGCTTCTTTTCCAAGGCGAACGTGCGCGACTTCATCAGCGTGTTCACTGGTTCGCACAAGAACGGGATGATGCGTCAAGGCTTCCCACGTGGTGGCCCCGACCATCTCCAGGGCAGCCGGGGTAGGGATAACGTGCACATCCGCACCGGCTTTCACGAAGAGCCGGACGAGGTAGGCCGCCTTATAGGCGGCGATACCTCCGGTTACGCCGATAACGACGCGCGGCGCGTGTTCTACTTTTCGTCCAGCTGCCATTCGAGCTTGTCCTCGGCGATTTCACGCAGCGCGATGGACAGGGGCTTTTCTTCCGGTTCCGCCGAGACAAGCGCACCGTAATGCTCGATATTGCCGTCACCACGCGCCATTTCCTGCTTGTAGGAGTTGATTTGACGCGCACGATCCGCTGAAAGCACGCACAGTGCGTACTTCGAATCAATCTTTGCGAGAAGATCGTCAATGGGCGGGTTGGTAATACCTTCGGGTTCCGGAACAGTTCCGAACATGTAGTTCCCTTCTGGATAAACGCGGTACCGCACATGGGCACCACCGTGAAGCTTCGGCCTTTTATTCTAACGCTTCGGGGCGATGAGGTCGAGAATTTCGCCGGTGGCACGTGCCACGGTGTCATTAACGACGACGGCGTCAAACTCCGCCTGGGCGGCTAATTCACCTCGCGCGGTCTCCAGGCGCCGTTCGATGGCCTCTTCTGTTTCAGTACCGCGCCCGCGCAACCGCGCTTCAAGTTCTTGGAACGACGGCGGGGCTAGAAAGATCTGGAAAGCTTCGGGCAGTGACTGGCGAACCTGGCGCGCCCCTGCCAGATCGATTTCAAGAAGCGGAATTTTTCCCGCTGCGTATGCTTCTAGCACGGGCTGGCGCGGGGTTCCGTAACGGTGTTTCCCGTGCACTATGGCCCACTCGAGCATCTCCCCGCTTTCGACGAGGTGATCGAAATGCTCATCATCCACGAAGAAGTAGGATTCCCCTTCCCGCTCCCCTGGGCGAGGTGCGCGCGTAGTGGCAGAAATGGACAGCCATATGCGCGGCTCCTGCGCGAGCAACTGCGCAACCACGGTTCCCTTTCCCACCCCGGAGGGGCCGGCAAGCACGCAAATACGACGATGATCCTGAGGTGTCATGACATTTATTGTGCCACAGCCCTACGACAGGATTTTCGATCCCGAAAATCCTCGCCGTGCCTCGCGAACAATTGGTGCTTACCTCAGGCGGGCCTTTAACCGAAAAGTGCGATAAGGGCCGCGGTCTGATGCACACCCAGTCCGCGTACGCGCCGGGAGGGAGCGATTCCGATATCAGCCATTGCCCGCGCGGCCTTGGCTTCACCGATACCGGGAAGTGCCCGCAGTAGCACGCTGGCACGGGTGCGTGCGATTACCGGGTCATCGCGCTGCGCCAAAACCTCCGAAAGGTGCAGCTGTCCGGATTTCAGTTGCTGCAAAAGTTCCGCGCGGCGCCGCCGTGTTTCGGCGGCCTTATCCAAAGCGGCGAGACGCTGCTCCGGAGTAAGTGGTGGTACCTCCACAGTGTCCCCTTTCTTGCGCATCAGATATGCCCTGGTGCTCATAACAATTCCGTCAACATCAGTCATAACGACGCTGACGCTACGAAACTTCTCTGTCTTGTTAGTAGCGTAGAGCGAAAAAGCCGTAAATAATATAAGGAGCCGCGCCCTTGTTTTTTTATAAAACCATCGCGGCAGGTCAGCGCCGCGGCTTGTGACGAAGTTCGCGACGGGTAGCGGCATCCGAGTAGGCTAGACCTATGGAAACAACTCGGATTGACGTCTGGCTATGGAGCGTGCGGCAGTGCAAAACTCGTTCCTTGGCTACGTCCGAATGCAAGGCGGGCCACGTGCGCATCAATGATGAACCGGTCAAGCCCGCCGCGAAGGTCCGTGTTGGTGATGTGGTGCGCTACCGGGTAGAAGGTTTTGATCGAATCCTCAAAGTTACCGGGATTATTACCAAACGGACGAGTGCGCCACTAGCTCGGGAAAATTATGAGGATCTCACCCCCGTGCGGGAGAAAGTTTATCTACCGGTCATGCGGCGTGATCCTGGCAGCGGCCGCCCCACGAAGAAAGAACGGCGCGAACTCGACCGCCTTTTCGGCCGCAATTCCAATTACGGCCGGCGATAAGACTCCGGAAACTCGGGCTTTTCCGGGAACTCGGGAATTTTCGGGGGCGCGGGGATTCATCACTTTCGCTTAGCAGCACAAGCTGCCTACCAAGCACAAAAATGGCGGGTTTCCGTGAATTGATTTCACGGAAACCCGCCATTAGTTACTGGTGGCCGGGAGAAATTCTTATTCTTCCGCGCTGGCCCGGGCAGCTTCGGGATCATCTAGCTGGCCGGTGCGGATAGCGGCGATGAGGCCGGCCTCATCAGATTCCACAAGGTTACTTTCTTCGCCGGATTCCACCGCGTTAGCGGCGTCGTCGTTCTGAAGAATCGGTGCGCCGCCACTTTCCTCACGTTCGCGAATATCGGCAGCCTTATTGAGCACGCCCATAACGAAGCCGACGGAGCGATCCGTAGAGAATTCGCGTACGAGGTTCGTCCACTCCACAATGACGGCACCGCGGAAAGTCCCCAGGTACATGAGTTCAGCAACCGCACCGCGCAAAGCGCTGCGATCCACCGCGTTCATACGTTCGAGTGACCAATCCTCCGAGGAAGCCTCAATGAGGGTATCCACCTGCGAGATTTGCTGCGCGTAAGCCCTCACAATCTGCGAACCAAATTCCCCGATAGGAACCTGTGCGGTAGAGACGCGCTGACGCTCAGCAAGAAGCTCGAGAATACCCGCTTCCGACGTGATGTTCTTTTCATCAGCTTCGAAAAGCACATCCAAGGCGCGATGACGCTGGGTGGAACGGCCTGTGGACCGGTGTTTCTTCTGTTTAGCCATTAGTCATTCGCCCGGGAAATGTATTCACCGGTGCGCGTATCAACCTTAATCTTGTCCCCAATATTGAGGAAGAGCGGCACCTGGAGTTCATACCCGGTCTGCACCGTAGCCGGCTTGGTGCCCGCATTCGAGCGGTCGCCCTGGAGACCCGGTTCGGTTTCCGTCACTTCGAGAATCACCGAAGCGGGGAGTTCCACGAACAGCACATTACCTTCGTGGAAAGCAACAATGGCCTTCTGGTTTTCGAGCAGGAAGTTCGCCAGATTACCCATGACTTCAGCGGTGACCGGAACCTGTTCGTAGGTATCCTCATCCATAAAGATGAAATCAGTACCATCATGGTAGAGGTACTGCATATCGCGGCGGTCCACGGTGGCGGTTTCGACCTTGATACCCGCGTTGAGAGTGCGATCCACAGTCTTACCGGAGAGGACATTCTTCAGCTTAGTCCGCACAAAAGCAGGGCCCTTGCCCGGCTTGACGTGCTGGAACTCAACAACCTGCCACAGCTGGTTGTCGAATACCAGGACCATGCCATTCTTCAAATCATTGGTTGTTGCCACAAGGTATCCTTTCACAAATAGTCCTCCCCAAGTTTACACGGGGAGTTTCATCTTTGCGACGCAGCCGCTACGGTGCCATCACCTTTTTCTGAGCGGTGCATCCACTGGGTGGCGGAGCCTTCACCTGGCGGTATCACCGCATTCATCCAGAGCCGCGCGAATCCGGCGCACTACCCGGTGTGGGGAACCCCCATCGGAGGTTACCGTCACGCTTGCCACATCGCGATAAAGCGGAGTGCGCTCCCGATCGAGTTCCCGCAACCGAAGCGCGGGATTATCCTCGAGGAGCGGACGGCGGGTCCGCGAACCGGTAATCCTTCGCACCAGGATATCCATACGCGCCTCGATGAGAACCACGGGATGGTGCCGTAACGCTTGCCGGGTGGCTTCACTCAAAATAGCTCCTCCCCCCAGGGAAAGCACACCATCAAAATCCGCGAGGGTGCGCGCGATAATATCGGCTTCCAGCCTCCGGAATCCTTCTTCTCCCACCGTCTGGAAAATCTCCGGGATGCTCTGCCCCGTTTCGCTCACGATCAGAGCATCCGAATCGGCAAAGGGAAGGCCCAGATCTTTGGCCAGCAGCTTTCCCACGGTCGATTTGCCCACCCCAGGCATCCCGACCAACACTGCTCGCACGCTCATCGGCGTTCCTCCGGAATGCGATCCAGGTAGGCGCGGACCGCCGCTCGGGTATCACCGAGGGTGTCCCCGCCGAATTTATCCTGGATTGCTTCCGCGAGAACCAGCGCCATCATCGCTTCGCAAATAACCGCTCCGGGAACCACAGCACTTGCATCGCTGCGCTGGTGCAGTGCCGTTGTGGCTTCCCCGGTTTCAGTATCGATGGTGCGCAGGGCCCTCGGTACCGTGGAAATCGGTTTGAAAGCCACACGCACTCGGATCGTTTCGCCATTGGACATGCCGCCTTCGATTCCACCCGCCCGGTTGGTTAGACGCCGCACCCCTGCTGCGGTGCGGACGATCTCATCATGAGCCTGGCTGCCGGGCCGGCCAGCGGTGGTGAATCCATCTCCGATTTCCACGCCTTTTACCGCTTGAATGGACATCATGGCGCGGGCCAGTTCCGCATCGAGCCTCCCGTAAGGTGTTGCGTAACTGCCCAGTCCTTGCGGCACGCCGTAGGCAAGAACTTCGACGACGCCGCCCAGGGTGTCCCCCGCGTTCTTCGCCCGATCAACTTCTTCCATCATGGCCTGGGCCACGGCCTCATCCAGACAGCGCACCGGCGAGGCATCAAGAGCTGCGGCATCGGCCGGCCCGGGAACAGTCTTTGAGGTATCACTCACGCCACCGAGAGCCACCACGCGGGAAACGATGGTGATTCCAGCGCTTTGGCTCGCGTACTCGCGCGCGATAGCGCCCAGCGCCACCCGGGCCGCAGTTTCCCGAGCCGAAGCGCGTTCGAGGACGTTTCGAGCATCGCTGTGGTCGTACTTATTCATGCCGGTGAGATCGGCATGCCCGGGCCGGGGCGCGGTGAGGCGTTTATTCCGGGCAAGTTCTTGGTTATCTCCCCTCCCGGCATCACGCAGCAGTGCTTCGGGTGGAACCGGATCAACGGACATGACCGCTTCCCATTTGGGCCATTCGGAATTCTCAATAACGAGCGCGATGGGTGAACCGAGGGTGGATCCGTGCCGTAATCCGGTGAGGACGTGAAGCTTATCCTGTTCGAATTTCTGGCGGGCACCGCGCCCATAGCCGAGCCGGCGGCGGGCCAATTGATCCCGAATGGTATCCGAACTCAGGCTCAGGCCCGCTGGAATTCCCTCAATAAGCGCCACGAGGGCTGCTCCGTGGGATTCCCCCGCTGTTGACCACCGAATCATGCGCGTCATTCCCCATTCCTACGTTCATAAGTCCCGTTACGTATCCCGGCCACCCGTGCTGTTAGCACAGAGCTCACGGATCCCGGTTCACCCGCCATGGCCCGGAAGTGCCGGGATGCGGGCGCCTCCCTATCCTAGCCCGGCCAGCCACGCGAGGGCGCCACCGCCCATGAGCCACGGCCCGAGCGGAATGGAATCATCCACGGTGAGCCGGGCGCTCAGCACCCGCACCGCGGCAAATATACCCGCGCCCACGAGGCTCATAAGCAGGCCGAGCCCAAGGCGCGGCCCCGTCCACCACCCCAGCACGATGAGCATTTTGACATCACCCCATCCGAGCTGGGCAAAACGATGCACCACGTAACCGCCGAGGCCAGCCACGGCTCCAATAGCACTATCCTCCCACTGCCCGCGCAGCGCGATGCCCGTAAGCGCAGCTCCCCCAGCCGCCGCCAGCAGCGGATCAGGAAGGAGTTGCACCCGCGAGTCCACGACCGCGGCAAGAGCCAGGCATGCCCCGCTTACCGCCTCGCAAAGGAGCGCGAGCATACCGGCACCCAGCAGCGCTCCGGCGCCCGGGAACACCCCGGCAGAATTACCGGCACCCGTATCAACAACAGGGCTACCGCCCCCAAGTGCACCCACCGAACGTGACCACCCCAACCCCGCCCAGCACAGGCTCACACCCACGACGAGCAACACCGCTACCGCCGGGCTGAGAGCGCCGCGCAGGATACGTTCACGGGAAAAGAAGTTCATGCGCTCAGATTACGGATGCCCACGTATCGGGGCGATGCCACGCCTGCACCCTGTGGATAGCAGGGCCGCGCGAGCAACCTGGGGATAAACTCCGGCACCGCCGCATCGATACGTGCCAGATTCGCGCTGCGCCGTCGTACCTATGCGCAGCTACGCTAGTGGTCCTTTTTCTCTCCGTCCGGGTGAGCGGCGTACCATTCGCGGAACTCAGCCTGGAAACGCATCTGCTCCTCGTAATCGGCCGTGAACTTCGTTTCCCCGGTTTCCAGATTAACGGTGGTGAAATAGAGCCAATTGCCTTCCGCCGGATTGACAGCCGCTTCAATGGCTTGTACCCCGGGCGCCCCGATAGCGGTGGGCGGTAGGCCCTTGACCCGGTAGGTGTTATACGGATTATCCGCGTCCAATTCCGCCCGCGTGGGCACCCCGCCGGATTTGCCTACCCCGTAGAGCACAGTGGAGTCCATCTGCAGGCGCCCGGCTACTTCCGGCGCATTATCCCCGAGCCGGTTCTCAATGACTCGGGCGACCTTCGGGTAATCGGCCGGATGCCCTTCGCGTTCCACGATAGAAGCGGTGGTGAGCACTGCTTGCCACCGGCTCCGCTCCGCCCCGCTGGCTTCTAGGCGCCCAACCTGGACTTCCACCATCTGCTGGAGCGCCTCGGTCACCGTGGTATTCGGATCAAAATCGTAGGTGGCGGGCGCCAGCCAACCTTCCGCATTCCCGCCAGCTTCCGCGGGCAGGCCGATAGCTGCGGCGTCGTTCATCGCATCTTCAACCACCCCGACGTCGATGTCCATAAGATTGCCGAGCCGGTCACGCACCTGCCATTTGGTAAAGCCTTCGGGAATCGTCACTTTAATCGTGGCGGCATTAGCCGGATCCAGCAGGGCGGAAAGAGCCGCGGAAGCGGACATCTGCTCGCGCAGCGTATACGCCCCGGCCTGGATGCCCGTGGAGCGCGGATCACGGGAAAAGACATCGATAAATGCGCCTTCGGTGGCAACAATATTTTTCTCGGCGAGTACCGCTGCGATCTGCCGCCCGGTAGCCCCTTCCGGAATCCGCACCACCACCTGGCCGGTTCCTTCTCCGCTGTAGTCGCGCACGGTATCGGAGCTGTGCAGCAAGCGCGGGAAGAAAATAACAGCCGCCGCGGTGAGCGCGGTAACAAGAAGAACGGTAATGATCCCGGTGGTAATCCTCTTGCGGCGCCGCAGCCGGGCCCGCTCCGTACGCCGCGCGGCCGCCCGACGCCTCGCCTCCGCGGCATTGCGGCCTTCCGAATTTCGGCCCGATGAGTTACGCCCCGCCGGCATCCGCCCGGAACTCCCGCGCCCCTGGGCACCGCGCCCGTGCGGCTGGCTTCCACGTGCACCGCCCCGCGGCACACCCGCCCCGTGAGAGCTTCGCCGCGCGCCCGATTGGCGACGGCGCGGGGTATCGGCGTCGTCCGCACTCAAGCGGTCAAAAACGTCACTCATTATCGCCTTTCGCTTCGGTACTCGCCGCCACGAGTTCGCCGGCCGGTGCGCCGGTGAGCCTCTCTGCTTCCAACGCATTATTAAGAATAACGGTCGCCGCGACCTGGTCAACAACGGCGCGGTGGCTCCGCGAGCTGCGCCCGGCCTCGTGCAATTGGGCATGGGCGGCCACCGTGGAGAGCCGCTCGTCGAATAAACGTACCGGAACCGGAGCGATACGCCGGGCTAAACGCCGCGCCCACCTGCGTGAATACTTAGCGGAGGAGCCTTCACTCCCATCCATATTGCGCGGCAAACCCACGATGACTTCAATGGCGCCGCGCTCGCGCACCTCGCGAGCAACTTCACTCACGTCCGTGCCGTTCGCCCGGAGCGTGGCGACCGGAGTGGCGAGGATGCCGTCGCTATCGCAACTGGCCACGCCGGTACGCGCCCGCCCTACGTCCACTCCGATCCGCACGCCTCGCCGCATTAGCCGCGCAGCTCCGCTTCCAGAACCGCGAGGGCTTCATCCAGCTTCGTCACATCCGAACCGCCGCCCTGCGCGAGATCCGGCTTACCGCCGCCGCCCCCGCCCAGGATCTTCGCCGCACGCGAAACCAGCGCCCCGGCCTTCAGACCGGCCGTACGCGCCGCCTCGGAAGCTGCCACCACAATAAGGGGACGCCCGTTGCTAACTCCGGTAATAATGATGACGAAATCATCGGACGGTGCCAGCCGCCCGCGGATCTCCGTGGCGAGCACGCGCAGGTCATCCGCACTCTCCACCACGCCGAGGTGGGCACGGTAGAGCGTGCGATCGCCCAGGTGCACGCCCTGCGAAATAACCGTGTCAACCTGCCCCACAATATCTTTCTGGCGCAGCGCCGCGATTTGTTTTTCAGCCGCCTTGAGCTTGCCGAGCATCGTGTCGATGCGCTCGGGAAGCTCCTCCGGGCGTACCCCCATCATCGCGGTGAGCTGCGAAACCAGCGCGCGTTCACGCGCCCCTTGCGCGTAGGCGCTTTCGCCCACGAGCGCATCAATACGGCGCACCCCCGAACCGATGGAGGATTCACCCAGGACGGTAATCATCCCGATTTCACCGGTATTCGCCACGTGGGTGCCGGCGCAGAATTCCCGCGACCAGGCATCGTCAATGGAAACCACCCGCACGATATCGCCGTATTTCTCCCCGAAGAGCATCTGCGCCCCGAGTTTCTTGGCTTCTTCAATCGGGTATTCCGCCCACGTAACTTCCAGGTTGTCCTGGAGGCGTTCATTGGCGCGCGCCTCAATCTGCGTCATCACGTCCACCGGGATTTGCGAGCCGTGGCGGAAATCGAAACGCAGCCGCGAGGGGGCATCTTCGGAGCCCGCCTGGGTGGCCTGCTCACCAATAAACTCGTGGAGCACCTTATGAATCATATGGGTAGCGGTATGCGCCTGGGCAATCCGATGGCGGCGTAGGGTATCGATCTGCGCGTGGACAATATCGCCCACCGCGATGGTCCCTTCGGTCAGCGAGCCGCGATGCACATGCAAGCCCTTGACGGGTGCCTGCACGTCTACGACGTCGAACATACCGCCCCCGGCTACGCTGATGGTGCCGTGATCGGCAAGCTGCCCACCCATTTCGGCGTAGAACGGGGTCTTGTCCAAAATAACATCAGCATCGGAGGGAGCCGTGACCGCAGGTACCGGTACCCCGTTTTCAAGGATCGCCACCACGCGCGCTTCCGCGGCCTTTTCAAAGTATCCGAGGAACGAGGTGGGCCCACCCTGCGCGTCGAGAATCTCGTGGTACACGTGCGCGTCCACATGCCCGGTTTTCTTTGCCTGGGCATCGGCGCGCGCCCGCTCGCGCTGCTCGGTCATGAGGGCCCGGAAGCCCTTTTCGTCCACGGCCACGCCCTTCTCAGCCGCCATTTCGAGCGTGAGGTCAATGGGGAACCCGTAAGTATCATGCAGCGTGAAAGCGGCCGATCCGGGAATAATGACCTTGCCGGCATGGGGCGCGTTTGTCGCAGAGTCCACGGCCGCCGCGAAAATCTGTTCACCGGTAGCCAGGGTGCGCCGGAAAGCGGCTTCTTCTTCCACCGCCACCTGGTGAATCTGCCCGAAGTTCGCCTCCAGATCGGGGTAGGACTCCTTCATGGCATTCTTCGAGGTTTCCACCAGGTCACCGAGGACCGCGGCATCCACCCCGAGCAAGCGGACCGAACGAATGGCGCGCCGCATAAGCCGGCGCAGTACGTAGCCGCGTCCGTCGTTGCCCGGGCGCACGCCGTCGTTAATAAGCATCATGGCCGAGCGCACGTGGTCAGCGATAACGCGCATGCGAACATCGTCTTCTTCGTTCGCGCCGTAGGTACGCCCGGTGAGTTCCTGGGTGCGGGCGATAACCGGCCACACTTCATCGGTTTCGTACATATTATTTTTGCCCTGGAGCAGGAAGGCGATACGCTCCAGGCCCGCACCGGTATCGATGGCGGTTTGGTCCAGCTCCCCGAGCAGCGGGTAGTCACTGCCGGAGCCTTCTCCGCGCCGATACTGGTCGAAAACGAGGTTCCACACTTCCAGGTAGCGGTCCCCGCCCGGGTCCACGGTTCCGCCCACCGCATCCGGGCCGTATTCGGGCCCGCGGTCATAATGAATTTCCGCGCAGGGTCCGGCCGGTCCAGGCTGGCCCGTGGACCAGAAAATTTCTTCCCGGGTCAGCTTGACGATATGGGCCGGATTCACGCCTACCTCAACGAGCTTCGCGAAGGAGACTTCATCTTCTTCCCAGATGGTCACCCACATCCGCTCGATATCTAGGCCGTAGCCGCCCTCTTCCAGCGGCGCGCACAGCAGCCCGAAGGCCAGGTCGATAGCGCCTTCCTTGAAGTAGTCCCCGAAGGAGAAATTGCCGCACATCTGGAAGAACGTACCGTGCCGCGTGGTTTTGCCAACGTTATCGATGTCGTTCGTACGGATGCACTTCTGTACCGAGGCTACCCTCGGCCACGGAGCTCGCTGAGTTCCCACGATATAAGGAATGAAGGGAACCATGCCGGCAATCGTGAACAAAATGGAGGGATCGGGCGACACGAGGGGCACGGACGGCTCAATATGATGGTCGTGCTTCGCGAAGTAATCCAGCCAGCGCCGGCGAATCTCAGCGGTGCGCATACGTATTTGTCTCCTTATGGCTTATGTGGCCGTTCCGACCACGCACCTATGGTACAGGCTCTCCCGCCCGGTATTTTCGAGGCACAGGCGGGAGTGGCTTATTTTTTACGACGACGCCGCAGCTGCTCGCGGGGGCACTATAAGCAGCGGCGGGCATCGCTCTCACATAGCTATCAAAAAAACTATGAAACAAAGAAAGGGCACACCTTTCCGGGTGCACCCTTCCTCAAGTCCCACATCTTTAGCGGGAGTAGTATTCGACGATCATCTGGACGTCAGCCTGGACCGGAACTTCCACGCGGCGCGGGCGGCGCACCAGGGTGAACTTCAGCTTCTCCAGGTCAACATCGAGATATTCGGGAACCGCGGGGAGCACATCGCGGTGCGCGCCCTGCGCTGCCACGAGGAACTGCGGGGAAGCCTGCGACTTCGGCTTGACCTGCACCACCTGGCCCGGGGTCACGCGGTAGGACGGGAGGTTGACGATCTTGCCGTCTACCATGACGTGAGAGTGGCCCACAACCTGACGAGCCTGGGCGATGGTACGCGCGAAACCTGCGCGCAGCACCAGGGCATCCAGGCGCATTTCCAGCAGCTCGACGAGGTTTTCACCGGCCAGACCATCCTGGCGGCGCGCTTCTTCCCAGACGCGGCGCATCTGCGCTTCGCGGATGCCGTACTGGGCGCGCAGGCGCTGCTTTTCCTTGAGACGGACCGAGTAGTCGGAATCCTTGGTGCGGCCGCGGCCATGCTCACCGGGACGGTAGGGGCGGCGCTGCATATAGCGCTCGGCCTTCGGGGTGAGGGCGATGCCCAGGGCGCGCGACTGACGCACGGCCTTACGAGAACGATTTCCTGCCATTGATAATCTCCTGTAGATGTACGTTCCAGCGCCGGGCGGCGCCGGTTCGGGGCCAACACAATCGGCTAAGACCCCAGGTGTTACTTCTCGCAAAGCAACCGAACTAGTGTATCAGTTCTCTCGGTCGAGCACCTCGCGGTTATGCGCCAACCTCGGGGTGATATTCGCCTCGTAGCCGCGGGTGGTGGGTTCGTAATAGCGAGTGCCTTCCAAGCCCTCCGGCATAAATTGCATGGGGGCAATCCCTTCCTCGTAGTCGTGAGCGTACCGGTATCCTTCCCCGTAGCCTTGGGCAGCGGCACCTTTGAACGAGGCATTGCGCAGCGCGAGGGGCACCGGGGCGCTTTTCCCGGCCCGCACATCGGCAATGGCAGCGTTGATAGCGCGGTAGGCCCGGTTTGATTTCGGTGCGGTGGCCAGGTGGACCACGGCTTCCGCGAGGATAATCCGTGCCTCGGGCATACCCACCAGGGCGACGGCCTGCGCCGCCGCGGTAGCGGTTTGCAGCGCGGAAGGATCGGCCATCCCCACATCCTCGGCGGCGGAAATCATGAGACGGCGCGCGATGAACCGCGGGTCCTCCCCCGCTTCTAGCATGCGTGCAAGATAGTGCATAGCCGCGTCCGCATCCGAACCGCGGATCGACTTAATAAAAGCGGAAATCACCTGGTAGTGTTCATCGCCATCGCGGTCGTAGCGCACGGTGGCGCCATCGGCGGCGCGGGCCACATCCTCCACGCTCACCCGGTGTTCCCCGCGAGCACGGGCCCCGTCCACCGCGGCTTCCAGGAGGGTGAGGCTGCGCCGCCCGTCCGCTCCGGCCAGTCGCACCAGATTGTATTCCGCATCGTCGTCGAGAGTATATGCCCCGCCCAGCCCGCGCTCACTGGTGAGGGCCCGGTTGATGATGGCGCGGATATCGGCGTCGTTCAAACCGCGCAGCGTGACGAGAAGCGAGCGCGAAAGCAGCGGTGCCACCACGGAAAAGGCCGGATTTTCGGTGGTCGCGGCCACCAGAATCACCCACCCGTTTTCCACGGCCGGTAGCAGCGCATCCTGCTGCGTTTTCGAGAAGCGATGCACCTCATCAATAAAAAGCACGGTTTCGGTACCGTTGCTCACCAGCTTGCGCCGGGCACTTTCCACCGCGGCCCGCACGTCTTTCACCCCGGCGCTCACCGCGGATAGCTCAATAAAATCGCGGTGCCCAGAGCGAGCAATAAGATACGCGAGAGTTGTTTTCCCAACCCCCGGCGGTCCCCATAAAAATACGGACGACGGCGCAGACCCGGCCTCCGCGTCGATGAGGCGGCGCAAGGGTGCGCCGCGGGCGAGCACCTCATCCTGACCGACCACCTCGGCGGCCGTGCGCGGGCGCATGCGCACCGCCAGCGGGCCGGTGTCGGAATCGGGCACCCCGCGAGCATCAACTTGGCTGCTTTCAAAGAGATCCACCCTCCCAGTTTACGGGCTCGGCACGCAGGCTCACGCTCCGCTATGGACGCCTACCGCAAAAGCTCCAGCTCCAGCGTTCAAAGATGGCTTAAAAACCGCTACTTTTCGGGAAAATGAGCGATAATAGGAGCATGACAGAG